>NZ_OZ244149.1:1527272-1832727 GCF_965216145.1 Candidatus Palauibacter sp. | reverse complement strand
GACGCGATCTCGAACTTCGGGTTCACCGCGATCCAGGGCGACCCGAACGACCCGAGCCTCCAGAGTTCGCTCTTCGACCGGCCCCACAAGCTCGTGGGGAGCGCGACGGCGACCCTCCCGGAGAAGATGGGGGGCGGCCGGATCTCGGTCCTCTACGTGGGGCAGTCCGGGAGACCGTACTCCTACGTGTACGCCGACGACATCAACGGCGACGCCTATCCCGGGCTGGGACGGGCGCTCGATATTGCCAACGATCTCATCTTCGTGACCGAGGGGGCGTTCGACTTTCCCGGCGGAGGAAGCGCACCGATCAGCGGCCTGCTCTTCGAGGGGCTCGTGGGCCAGGAGCCCTGCCTCCAGGAGAACCGGCTCCGGATCGTGCACCGGAACGCGTGCCGGACGCCGTGGTCGAACCAGGTGGACGTTCGCTTCAGTCAGGGCTTCCCGGTGGGCGGCACGGAGGTGGTCCTCACCTTCGACGTCCTCAACGTCCTGAACCTGTTCAACCGGAACTGGGGTCACGTCCAGGCCGTGAACCCGGTCGTGCAGCTTCTCAGCGTGGAGAGCCGGATCGAAGACGACCCCGAGCCGAACAGCGTCCTGCCGGAGTTCGATGATCCGCTGCGGGCCCGCTATGTCGGCGCACTCCAGACGGGCGAGACGGGCGGCATCCGGGCCGCGGTCCCCTATGTTCCACAGATCGGCGCGTCGCAGTGGCAGGCCCAGTTCGGCATCGCGATCCGTTTCCACTAGCGGGTGTCCGCGGCGAAGCCCGGCTACGGACCGGGGCGGTCGCTTCGGCTGGAGAACCTCAACGTGTCACGCGCAGGCGCACCACGTATTGCAGGTCCAGCGCGCCTTTCGTTACCGCCGTAATCGTGCCCCTGCCGAAAACGGGAAAGGGCTTCGGTTCGATCGGGACCGGGGGGACGACGACTCCCTGATAGACACCGCCCGCGTCGAAGACATCCCAGGCCTCGATCGCGCCCTCGTCTGTGGTGACCCAGATCCAGCCGTCGGCGCTCACGTTCACGTCCTCGAGAACTGGCTTGTGATCGGGCAGCCGGCGCTCGTCGAGTCCCGTGGCGACGGCGAGGCTGTCGCGTTCCCGACCCTCCAGTCGAGGCGCAGGGCGCAGCAGTCGCACCGTGCGCAGCGTGTCTCCGGCGTAGCTGACCTCGTGTAGATCGAACGTGGCCTCGTTGGCGAGCCAGACCTCTCCTTCACGGTCTACGGTGGACTCCATTTGCGGGGAGTGCGGGATGGGCGACAGCTCCTGGAGTTGCGCGCGGCCGTCCCCGTAGATTCGGGAGTACCACTCCAGCTCAACCGCCGGTACCGGGAAGGCACCCAGGGCCGTGAGCGCCGGACCCGGACCGTACTTGTCGATTCGGCGCTCGCCCTGGTTCCAGACGTGCAGGTTCGCGTCCGCGTCCACCCACATCGGCCAGGGGAGGCTGGCGCCCATCGGCCGTCCGAGCCCGTGCGCCTCCAGTGCGTTCCCGAGGGAATCGAAGACGGTAAGGCGATGATGGAGGGCATCCATCGCCCAGAGGAAACCGGGCCTCTGCCAGGCAATTCCGGCGAGCATGGAGAACTCTCCGGGTCCGTCGCCCGCACCTCCGAAGGTCCTGAGGCACGCCCCTTCCGGAGAGAAGACGCGGATGTCGTTCGTCTGGAGATCCGCCACGTAGATGCGGCCATTATCGTCAACGGCGAGGGAGAATGCCTGGCCGAAGGCCGAACACGGGTCATCGACGGACCCGATGCGGAGGTCTTCCACGAGAGTCGGAGGTCGCACCGGCGGCGTTTCGACCGCAGTCGGGTTGGTAACGAGGATCCGTCCGTCACGCAGGGTGTCCACCTGCAATACCGCAGCGCCGCCTTCCCTGGCGGATGTCTCACAGCCGGCCAGCGCGGTGACGACGATGAGCGCCAGCCCGCTTGTTCCGACCTGCCCTGGAAGATCCTTCATTTCTTCCTCCGTATGGGGTTCGGGAAGATCACCGCCGGACGGTTACGGCGCACAGGCGTCGACCCTACCTTGGCCCACAGCATCCAGGTCATAGTCCAGCAGGAGCAAGAGCCCCAATGCGATCTCCTCGATTTCGATTCGTCCGCGTTGCCGGACCGATTGTTCTCCTTGCCACAGGACTGGCGGTGCCGGCGGCCGCGCAGACGCATGCCGGTAGCCTGAACGAAGCCATGGCGGCCCCGCTGATCGGCTTCGGGGCGGCGGCGGCCGTTTCCGGCGGCGAGATCTTCGTCTCGCGGCCGGGGGAGTTCGCGGCGTTCCCGATGCCTGGTTCGGAAGCCGGTAGCGTCCACCTATTCCGGCACGGCGCGGACGGTTGGGCGGAGGTCGCCGTCATATCGGCGCCGAGCGGAGTGTACGGAGACGGTTTCGGGGAGGCGCTCGCGGTCGAGGGCGATGTGCTCGTGGTGGGCGCGCCGAAGGAGAACGAGGGTCGCGGAGCCGCATACGTCTTCGTCCGCGAAGGGGACATGTGGAGTTCCTGGGAGAGGCTGGAGGCGCCGGACGCGATGCCGGGAGACGCTTTCGGTTCTTCGGTCGCCATCGGGGCCGGCGCGCAGTTCGGCGTAGTCGGGGCGCCGGGACGCGGGGCCAGCGGCGCCGTGTTCGCATACGTGCAGTCCGACATGGGCTTGGCGTCGGTCGAACTCACCGGGTCCGACGCCCCGGCCGACGCCCGTTTCGGCGCAGCCGTCAGCGTGGAGGGCGATCTGGCCCTCGTGGGCGCCCCGGGGCCCTTCGCACTCAGCCAGTTCGCCGCGCCGTCCCCGCCGCAGGCAGGGACCGGTTACGTATTCCGGCGAACCGGGACCGGGTGGGATGAGGTCGCGCGTCTGACGCCGGCCGGAGGCGTCGTGGCCGGCCTGTCCGCCGTGCTCCTGGACGGAGAGGCGTACCTCGGGTCACCCCTCGGCAATCAGGCGCAGGGAGCCGTCTTCCGCTTCGGAGCCGACGCGGACGGGGCGTGGTCACAGACCGGCACGATCGGGGCCGCCTCGCCCGCTCCGGCGGCCTTCTTCGGTTACTCCCTCGCCCGGGCGGCGGACGGGCGACTCGTGGTCGGAGCACCGGGCACCAACGCCTTCTCGGGCGCGGCGCACGCCCTCCATGCAGGTGACGATGGCGCCTGGAGCGAGGAGGCCGTCCTGGAGGCCGAGACCCGCGGGCTCATGGGCTTCATGGGCAGCTCGGTGGCTGGAGGTGACGGCCTCGCCGTGGTCGGCGCCCCCGGTTCGGAGTTCTTCGAGGGCATCGGCTTCGTGTTCGAGCGCGACGACGGCGGGGCGTGGAGCGAGGCGGCCCCCATCCACGAGGCCGAGTCCGGCCTGGCCGCCGTGATCGGCGAAGAGCAGCAGTGCTCCGACGACGGGATGGTGGCGGGATTCGACTGTGCCGACGTGGACCTCGTCTCCTTCCTCCCCGCCCGTGAGGTCGGCGGCGCGCGCGGGATCATGGTCAGCGACATCTGGGGCTGGGTGGACCCGCAGACGGGCCGGGAGTACGCGATCCTGGGACGGTTCGACGGGACCTCGTTCATCGACGTGACGGACGCCGGGAACCCCGTCTACCTCGGGAACCTCCCCCTCACCGAGGGCGCGACCCCAAACCTTTGGCGCGACATGAAGGTCTACGCCGACCACACCTTCATCGTGGCGGACAACGCGGGCGAACACGGGATGCAGGTGTTCGATCTCACGCGACTCCGGGACGTGACCAACCCTCCGGCGGACTTCGACGAGGACGCGCACTACGCCGAGTTCGCCTCCGCGCACAACATCGTCATCAACGAGGCGTCGGGCTTCGCCTACGTGGTGGGCGGCAGCGGCGGCGGCGAGACGTGCGGCGGCGCGCTGCACATGGTGGACATCCGCGACCCCGGGAACCCGACGTTCGCTGGCTGCTTTGCGGACCCGGAGACGGGGAATGCCGGGTCGGGCGGGTACACCCACGACGCGCAGTGCGTCATGTACCGGGGACCCGACGAGGACCACGCGGGAAAAGAGGTGTGCTTCAACGCGAGCGCGACGAAGCTCGGCATCGGAGATGTGACCGACAAGGAGAACCCGACACCGATCTCGAACGCCGCCTACCCGAACGTGGCCTATTCCCATCAGGGGTGGCTGTCGGAGGACCAGCGCTACTTCTACCTGAATGACGAACTCGACGAGCTTTCGGGCGGGACCACGGGCACGCGGACGCTGGTGTGGGACGTGGCGGATCTGGACGATCCGGTGCTCGTCCGGGAGTTCGTACAGGACAACGCGGCATCGGACCACAACCTCTACGTCCGCGGCGATCTCATGTACCAGTCGAACTACGTGAGCGGACTCCGGATCTTCGACATCTCGGACCCGGAGAACCCCGTGCCGGCCGGCTTCTTCGACACGGTGCCCGGGAGCCCGGACGCACCCGGCTTCGCGGGGTCCTGGAGCAACTACCCGTTCTTCCCCTCGGGCAACATCATCGTGTCGAGCATGCGCGAGGGACTGTTCGTCCTGAAGAAGCGGGAGACCGCGCTCGTTCCGTAACAGACCGCCGACCGGAGTCGATCTTATGCGATTCCCGCAATCACGTTTCGTCCGTCTCGTCGGAATGGGCGCGCTCTTCGCGGGCACCATGCCGTCTCCGGCGGCGGCACAGACCCACGCCCGCAGCCTGGATGATGCCGCCGCGGCGCCGCTCATCGGCTTCGGGGCGGCGGTGGCCGTCTCCGGCGGCGAGATCTTCGTCTCCAGGCCGGGTGAGTTCGTGGGGTTCCCCATGCCCGGGTCGGAGGCCGGCAGCGTCCACGTGTTCCGCCGCGATGAAGACGGGTGGGCGGAGGTCGCCACGATCGAGGCCCCGAGCGGGGTCTACGGAGACGGTTTCGGCACGGTGCTGGCCGTCCGGAACGACTTCCTCGTGGTAGGCGCGCCGAAGGAGAACGACCGCCGAGGCGCGGCGTACGTCTTCGTCCGTGAAGGCGGGGCGTGGCATCTCCTGGAGCGGCTGGAGGCCCCCGACGCAGTGCCGGGAGACGACTTCGGCTCTTCTATTACCATGGAAACGGGCTACGGGCGATCCATCTCGTGGCTCTTAGGCGCGCCGGGAAGGGGCACGACCGGTTCCGTCTTCCGCTATCTCTACTACTCAGCCGATCAAGTCGTGCGGCGCGGCGGGTTCGATACCACGGGTAGGGACGAACTCACCGGGAGCAGCGCCCCGGACGGCGCCAGATTCGGCGCGGCCGTGAGCCTGGATGGCGACATGGTGCTGGTCGGCGCTCCCGGGTCGGAGTTCTTCGAGGGCATCGGCTTCGTGTTCGAACGGGACGAGGACGGCGGGTGGACGGAGGCCACGCCGTTCCACGAGACGGGATCCGGTCTGCAAGCGGTCACCGGCGAGGAGCGGCGCTGTTCCGACCAGGGCACGGTCGCCGGCTTCTCGTGCGCCGACGTGGACCTCGTCTCCCTGCTCCCCCCGCACGAGGTGGGAGGCTCGCGCGGGATCATGGTTAACGACATCTGGGGTTGGGTCGACCCGCAGACGGGCCGCGAATACGCGATCCTCGGCCGCTTCGACGGGACCTCCTTCATCGACGTGACGGACGCCGGGAACCCGGTCTATCTCGGGGACCTTCCCCTCACCGAGGGCGCGACCCCGAACCTGTGGCGCGACATGAAGGTCTATGCCGACCACACGTTCATCGTGGCGGACAACGCGGGCGAACACGGGATCCAGGTGTTCGACCTCACCCGTCTCCGGGACGTGACCAACCCTCCCGTCGAGTTCGACGAGGATGCGCACTACTCGGAGTTCCACTCGGCGCACAACATCGTCATCAATGAAGAGTCGGGCTTCGCCTATGTGGTCGGTGGAAGCGGCGGCGGCCAGACGTGCGGCGGCGCCCTGCACATGGTCGACATCCGGGATCCGCTGAATCCCACCTTCGCCGGCTGTTACGCGGACCCCGACACGGGAAACGCGGGATCGGGCGGTTACACGCACGACGCGCAGTGCGTGACCTACCGGGGTCCCGACGCGGATTACGCGGGCCGGGAGGTGTGCTTCAACGCGAGCGCGGCGAAGCTCGGCATCGGCGATGTGACCGACAAGGACAATCCGAGGCCGATCGCGAACGCCTCGCACCCCAACGTGGCCTTTTCCCACCAGGGGTGGTTGTCGGAGGACCAGCGGTACTTCTACCTGAACGACGAACTGGACGAGATCCAGGGCCTCGCGACGGGGACCCGGACGCTGGTGTGGGACGTGCAGGATCTCGACGAGCCGGTCCTCGTGCGTGAGTTCGTGCAGGACAATCCGGCCACCGACCATAACCTGTATGTCCGCGGCGACTTCATGTACCAGTCGAACTACGTGAGCGGACTCCGGATCTTCGACATCTCGGATCCCGAGAACCCCGCCCCGGCCGGCTTCTTCGACACGGTGCCGGGGAGTCCGGACCAGCCGGGTTTCGCGGGATCCTTCAGCAACTACCCGTTCTTCCCCTCCGGCAACATCATCGTGTCGAGCATGCGCGAGGGGATGTTCGTGCTCAGGAAGCGGGAGACCGCCCTCGTGCCCTAGTCGGCGTGGCGTAGCGTCCGCGCGGCTGGTTAGGGCTCATGACAGGGTTTCCACCAGGTTCGCTTCAATGATCCTGCGGTCGTGCGTCAGCAGCGTCGCGCCGAACACCCGGGCTGTGGCGACGAGGATCCGGTCTGCGGGATCCCGGTGGAAGGAGTCGGGCAGGGCGGTGAGTTCCGCCGCGATGGCCGGCGAGATCCCCTGCCGCCTGACGAGGGGCGGGGCGACCGCCTTGTCCAGCCACTCCCGCAGGGGGACGGCCAGCAGGATGCGGCCCAGGTCGCAGAGGGCAGCGATTTCCCAGAGCGAGATGTCCGACACGAGCAACGGCGAATCGGCGCTCGCGGACGCGACGACCTCCCGCTGCTCCGGCGAGAGTCGTGAGACATCGTTCAACCACCAGATCAGGACGTGCGTGTCAAGCAGCGCCGTCATCGCCGAGACTCTCCCAGTGGTCTTCGGGAACGGCCGGTCCCACGATGTCGCCGACGCTGGTTACCGTGCCCTTCAGTTCCCCCTGAGGGTACTCGGCCCGGGCTCGGCTTGGAGGCCAAAGTTCGGCCACCGGCCGTCCACGCTTGAGGATGACAACGCGTTCCCCCGTCTCACGGACGCGATCGAGGATGGCGAGGCAGCGGGCCTTGAAGTCGGATGCGTTGATCGTTTCCATATGACCAGTATTGATGACTGGTCATATCATGTCAAGCAGGTTCGGGTTCCGTGTGCTGTTGTCGGAAGAGACGGCGTCGCTCAGTCGGCGGAGGCGCGGGTGACGCGGCGAAAGACGAGGGCGGCGAGGAGGCCGATGGCGCCGAAGCCCGCCACGGCCGCGAACATGTGCTGGTGCCCCGGGAGACCCGGTGAACGGTCCAGCAGGACGCCCATCAGCGGCCCCATGAACACGTCGGGCGTGAAGCCGAGCACGGATACGACGCCGGCCGCACTCCCCGTGTAGGCGAGCGGCACGGCGCCCTCGGCCAGGAGGGCGAAGTAGACGCCGCGGAGCGCGTAGATGCCCACGCCGGCGGTCACGATCGTGGCGATGAGCATCCAGGCCGGGCCGGGGACGAGGACCCCGGACGCGATCAGGAGGCAGCCGCCGATCAGGATCGCGAAGCCTCCGACGATGACGCGGGAAGAGTCGAGGCGGTCGCCGAGGTAGCCCGCGGTGACGGCTGCCGCGGCGCGGACCCAGAGCGAGAGCGTACTCACCCCCGAGGCCTGCACGTCGTCGAATCCGAGCGCGTCCCGCGACAGGAGCGAGAAGTCGTCCGTCGCCTTGTACCCGGTGTAGGCGCAGACGACGATGACGGCCTGCAGCCACACGGCCGGCATGCGGCAGGCGGCCCTCACGCCTCTCAGGGAGAGCCTCTGCCGCCCGCCGGCCTCGTCGCGGGGCGTGCTGTCGGGAACGAGGATCCATACCAGCGCCGCGATGCCCAGCGTGATCCCCGTGAAGACCCAGATCACCCCGCGGAAGGCGACGGCTCGCTGCTCCAGCGTGGCTGACGGCACATCGCTCGGGAGGAGCGCGGCGAAGATGGCCACGGAGAGCGACGCGACGAGCGCCGCGAGCAGTCCGCGTCCCCCGTCGAGCAGCCCGTAGGCACGTCCCTGCTGCGAATGGCCGCCCCACTCGCGGATGGCCCGGATCATCGCCGCCCAGAAGAGGAGGATGGTCGTCATCCCCCAGAAGGCCCACAGCAAGTTCATGATCCGCGGCGGGGGGAAGCCCGCCAGTACGATCCCCCCGAGTCCGGTCGCGAGGAGGGCGAGGGCCATCAGCCGGCGGGCGGAGTACCGGTCGGCGAGCGGTCCGCCGGCGAAGTAGGCCGCCATCGCCACGACCCCGTACAGCGAGAATGCGGTGCCCAACTCCAGGTTGGTGATCCCGAATACGTCGAGCAGCGTCGGCCGGAAGACGCGCGCGAGGACGAAGGGGAGGAAGAAGGCGGTCTCCCCGGCCGCGATGAGGGCGAAGAGGACGAGCCCTCGCCTCATCGGACTCCCCTCCGGGTGCGGGTCAGCAGTCGGGTCGGCCAGTCAGCCGCCGGGCGCGCGGGTCACCGTTCGGGCCGGCGGCGCGGCCACGGGCTCGCCTCGACCCGTCCCAGCGGCGCGAACTGTCGCGTCGCGCGATAGGCCTGACGCTCCGCCAGGTCGAACTGGTCCCCCGGCGCGAGGAAGTAGAAGAGGCCGCCGCTGTCGAGCATGCTCTGGTTGTCGTAGATGGCCACGTACGACTCCCCAATCACCTCGAAGCGGTCTCCTTGCACGACGATGGCCGTGTTCTCGTCGATCCCGATCCCCAGAAGTTCGGGCCTCGCTTCGATGATCTCGATGAGGTCGAACTGCCGGTTGCGCTGAAGGAGGTGCTGGTCCACGGCGGTGTTTCGCAGGAACCCGAAGCCTTCTTCATGGCTCCCCATCATGACCGTGTTCGTAGCCGTGTCGCCGCGGGCCAGGTACGACCCCTGGATCGTCGCGCCGGCCGACGAGCCGCCGATCACGCCGCCACGTTCGAGGAGCGCCCACAGTTCCTCCTCGGTCCGGGTCCCCATGTACGAATCGACCAGGCGCCACTGACGCCCCCCGGTGAACCAGACGCCGCTCGCCTCCCGGATCGCCGCCACGAAGGCCTCGCTGTCCGCTTCGTCGCGGTCGTTCGTGTGCCGAAGCGTGAGGTTCCGGACGCCGGCCAACTGGAACGGTCGCAGCCCGCCGAAGGACAGGTCGTACGACTCCTGTCCGGCGGCCGTGGGGATGACGACGATCCGGGCGCCGGGCCCGCCCGCCAACTGCACGAAGCGGTCCACGATCTCCGGACTTTGCATCGCGCCGCCCACGACGACGAGCGCTCCGTTGGCCGGGCCGACCTCCTGCGCCGCGATCTCGACCGTGCCGACGGCCGCCAGCGAGAGCAGCCCACAGGCCGCGCTCAAGGCCGCGCTCAAGGCTGTGCTCGACGCTCTGCGCATCGCCCTCGTTCCTCGCATGGTTCGACCCTCCCGCTACGGTGGCGCCGGACGCCGGAATCGTCCGGCCGTCCGGTATCCCGGCCTCTCACCGGGGGATGGCACGGTAAGCCGATCGCCGATTCCGGGCGAGGCTCGGGCCCGGAACGCGCTTGTCGCCCACCGCGGGCCGCGCCACGTTGCGGGCCTGACCACCACGGGAGGCTCGGCCATGTACGCATCGTCCACTACGCTCGTCGGCTCTTCCCTTTGCCTGGCCGCATTCGTCGCGGGGATCGCGACCTTCCCTTCCCCGCCGGCCGGCACCTCGCTGGCGCCGCAAGCCGACGCCCTCGAGGGCGCGTGGGCCGCTCACGAGTACGTCCTCGCGACCGGCCCGCGACACCCCGTCCGGGGACGGATCATGTTCACGAGCGGGGAATGGCAGGTCCTCTTCTTCGTCATGGACGGGGACGAACCGAAGCGCGGCTCGGGCGAAGGCGGGCGCTACACCTTCGACGGCGAGACGCTGACCTTCGAGCACCTCCATCACCTCTCGATCGGACGCACGATGGCGGGCCTGCCGGCGAGCCCGCTCGCCATGACGGCGAGAGAGGGCGACGGTCCGCTCGAACCCACCGGCGTCGAGATCGACGGAGACGAACTCAGACTGCTTTTCCCGAGCGGAAACTCGATGTCGTTCATCCGCATCGGCGGCTGATGCGATGGGTGATGTCATGAGGGATTCGCTTGACCCCGGCCGGGGACGCCTGGACCGAAGGGAGTGGCTCCGGCTCGGCGCCGCGGGCGCCGCCGCGCTGGGCCTTCCCGCCTGCGCGGCCTGGAACGAAGGGGAGGCGGCGTCCGAAGCTCCGCCCACTCTCCAGCCTCCGGCGGGCGTGGAGGACGCGGACTGGGAGGACGTACGCGCACACTTTCTCGTCGAGCCCGGTACCGCCTATTTCAACAACGCGAGCATCGGCATGCCGCCGCGGCAGGTGATCGACGCGGTGGCCGCGGGGTATCGGGCGATGGCCGAACTCCCCGCCCGTGGCCGTTCCGACCTGTCGGCCCGGATCGCGGAGGATGTGGTCCCCGGACTCGCCCGTCTGTTCTCGGTCGATGCGGACGAAGTCACGCTCACCCGGAACGCGTCGGAGGCGCTCCACCTGCAGAGCATTGG
This sequence comes from Candidatus Palauibacter sp., assembly GCF_965216145.1. Lineage (GTDB taxonomy): Bacteria > Gemmatimonadota > Gemmatimonadetes > Palauibacterales > Palauibacteraceae > Palauibacter. Next base: position 1,821,989 of record NZ_OZ244149.1, on the reverse strand, counting down.
GGTCCGGCTTGATCCCGGTGATGAGGTTCTGATCACGAGCCAGGAGCACCCGGCGGGGCGCCGGCCGTGGGAGTTCCGGCAGGCACGCGACGGGATCGGGGTGAATCAGGTGTTCATCCCCAGCCCGCTGCCGGCCGAAGAGGAACTCCTCTCCCGGATCGAGGAGGCGATCACGCTTCGTACGCGCGCGGTCGCCTTCTGCCACGTCACACGGGGCGGACACCTCTACCCCGTGCAGGCGATCTGCCGGCTGGCCCGCGAGCGGGGTCTCGTGAGTCTGGTGGACGGCGCGCAGGCCGTGGGACAGTTCCCGATCGACCTGTCGTCACTCGGCTGCGACGCGTACGCCGTCAGCCTCCACAAGTGGATGCTGGCCCCGGCCGGTACCGGCTTCCTGTTCGTGCGGCGGGACGCACGCGACCGCATCCGGACGGCCTTCGCCCCCGACGCCACCCCGGAACGGCCGCAGTTCGAGCCCCCGGGCACGGCGGCCTTCCCCGTCCGTGCGGCCATCGGCTCGGCCGTCGACTTCGTCACGACCCTCGGCGTCGAGGCGGTCGAGGCCCGGTGCCGCTTTCTCTCGGACCATCTGAAGTCCCGGCTCGCGGCAATGCCCGGCGTCACGCTACTGAGCGGGGCCCGCGAGCAGAGCGCGCCCGGGTCGACCATCTTCGAGAAGGAGGGCCTCGACGCGGTGGCGGCGGTGGAGGCGATCGAGACCCTCGCCGCGGCGCACATCGACGAGCACCAGCGCGACGGGCACAACGCGATCCGGGTCTCCACCCACATCTACAACACGACGGCGCAGGTGGACCGCTTCGTCGAAGCCCTGGCCCGGACGACGGGCTGACGTGGCGCGGGCAAGCGACCCTCATCTTCCCTCACTTCGGGAGGCACGAATGATCTGGTCCAGACGCAACGCAGGGATCGCGGCAGTCGGTGCGATCTTCCTCATCGGCGTGACCGCCTGCGCCAGCGGCGAGTCGGGCGAACCCGACAGCGCCGGCGAGGAGCCCGCTGCCGCCGCATCGGGCGATATGGCGTCGCAGGAGGGGGCGATCTACGAGGTCCGCAACTATCACTTCGACCCGGCCCGCTTCGACGAGTACGCGCAGATCGCGAGAGGCGAGTATCTCCGCTATCTGCGCGAGCACCTCGATATCGTCGGGTTCTGGGTCGAGTCCGGGATCCCCGCGGAGGTCCGGGGCGCGGAGCAGGACGAACTCGGCTCGGCGAACATCACCTGGGTCATCCGCTGGGCGTCGAAGGCCGAGCGCGATGAGAAGCTGCCCCAGGTCCTCGGCACGCCCGAATGGAGGGAGATCTTCGCCGAAGTCCCGGGCGGGGGCGCGAGCTACCTGAGGGTCGAGTCCAGGTTCATGGAGTCGCTCTACTGACGATGGGCGCCCCGTCGGCGGCGATCGCCCGGCCGGCGGCGGTCACCTGGCCGGCGGCGATCACCTGGCTGGCGGCGGTCACCTGGCCGGCGGCGCGAGCCGTCAGCAGCGGTCCTGCCGGAAGTCGGCGGGACGGCAGGTGAAGCCCCACTCCGCCCACAGCCCCCGCCCGGCTTCGGACGCCGCGACCTCCGCCGCCACGATCCGCTCCTCGTAGCGGCGGTTGGGTGGGAAGATGAAGGCCAGCGCGTACCCGCTCGCCACCATGCGCTCGTTGAGCATGTCGCCGCCCGGAAGGTAGAGGTAGGCGAGATCCCGGCCGAAGGTATCCACGCGTTCGATGTCGTACTCGACCGTGAGCGCGGTCCGGACCGGGGCGACGCGCAGCAACTCCTCACGGGCGAGGCCGCCCCACGGTTCCTGGGCGATCTCCGGGGCGTCGATCGACAGCAGGCGGATCTCGCGGCCGTCGGCGCAACGGATCGAATCGCCGTCGATCGCGAAGGAGAGGACGCACTCCGCGCTCGCCACGGGAGGGGGAGGCGCGGCCGGCGTCGACCCCGAGCACCCCGCGACCGCCAGCGGCGCGACGGTGGCCGCGACCGCGAGCGACGGAACCCCGTGGGGGGACTTCACGGACCGACGCGGATCTCCCCGACCTCGTCCGTCCCCAGATGCCGTCCGTCGGCGTTCACATACCACGCCCTGAGCCGCGGCAGCCGGATTCCGCCGCCCTCGGCCAGCCCCTCGAACGTGATGTACTCGCCGTCGTTCGCGCTCTCGTCGTGGTAGAAGCGGCAGCCCACGAGCTGCGCCGTCCCGGGGTCGAAGTAGAAATACCACGTGTCTCCGCCGACCTCGGGTTCGTACGTCACCTTCACCGCCTGCACCGGCCGGTCCATGAACGTCGTCTCGGTGACGTCGGGCTCGATGTACGCACCGGGGTCGGCGATCTTCATCGGAAGACCGGCCAGGAAGCCGTAGTAGCTGCGCCAGAACATCCCGTCCTCCCTCTGCAACCGCATGCTTTCGCGGTCCGCGGCGGGGAGGTCCGGCTCGGCGACCCCGTCGACGGTCGCCGACCAGCCGTCCGTCGTCGTCTCGTACTCGATCTGGGAGCCGCGGTACCGGCCGGAGAGGGCGAAGTCGGGCTCGTCCGCGCCGAACCGGAGGTTCACGGCGACCCTCTCGCCGCCTTCGCCGTCGGTCCCGACCCACGACATCGAAACCGCCTCGCTTCCCCAGACGCCGTCCGGGTCGTGGAAGGCGACGGACCGCGCGACGAGGTCGAGTGCGGGGGTGGTCTCGGCCTGCACGGCCTGGTCGGCCGCACCGTCGTCCCGCGAGGGAGGGGCATCGGCACAGGCGGCGAGGAGGACCGGGGAGACGGCGAGGACGAGTCGGAACAGCGGGTGAGTTTTCATATCACGATACTAGCAGGCCGCCTTGAAACGCCGCTACATTCGGGCGATCCGACGACTCTCCGCACTCTGTCCCGCGGCTGATTCTCTCGACACCGGAGGACTCTCATGCAGTTGGATCGAACAGCCACCTGGTTCCGCCGGCTTCCGGCCGTGCTGCTGCTGCCCCTGAGTGCGGCGTGCGGCGGCGACGCCGCGGAGGACGCCGAGCCTGCGGAGAGTGAAGCGGAGATGCCTGCCATGGCCGAGGCCTCGGACGCGCCCGAGGGCGTGATCACGGACGTGCGCGAGATCACCTTCGTGGCGGAGCTCGAGGTCGATCTCGACGCGATGGAGGAGACGGAGAGCGGACTCTTCATTCAGGTGCTGCAGGCGGGGAGCGGCCCGCCGACCGGCTTCGGGGACGAGATGGGCGTCCACTACACGGTGTGGCTGCCGAACGGGAGCAAGGTCGACTCGAGCCACGACCATACGCCGCCCGAGCCGCTCGACATGGTCCTCGGATCGACCGCGCTGATCGACGGGTGGGTGGAGGGCGTGACGGGCATGCGGCTGGGAGAACGGCGCCGGCTGGTGCTCCCGTACGACCTCGCATACGGCGCGGACGGCCGGCCGGGGATCCCCCCGTACAGCCCGCTCGTGTTCGAGGTCGAACTCGCCGAACACGTGCCCGCCGGAGAGGGGTGAGCGAAATCGGGGTGGCCAGATGACGGCATACGTCCGGTACGTGGCGCGCGACGGCGGAGACGGCGCCCGCTGGGGGGTCATCGAGGATGAGGTCGTCGCGGATGGCGTCGTGGAAGACGGCCGCGTCGAGGAACTCGCGGCGCCCCCCTTCGAGGGGGAGGTCCGCGCGGGCCGGGGACTCCCGATCGACCAGGTCCGGCTCCTCGCGCCGACGCCGCCGTCAAAGGTCATCGCGGTGGGCCTGAACTACCGGAGCCACCTCGACAACAGCCCCATCGGCAGGCGCGAGGCCCCGCCCGAGCCGGGCCTGTTCGCCAAGCTTCCTTCCTCGATCATCGGGCCGGACGCACCCATCCGGATTCCGCCGGATGCGGAGATCGTGCATGCGGAGGGGGAGGTCGTCGTCGTGATCGGCCGTCGGGCGCGCAACGTGAGTCCCGGCGAGGCGGGCGACTACATCTTCGGCGTGACGGCGGGCAACGACGTGAGCGAGCGCGTCTGGCAGCGCGGCGACCTGCAGTGGCTGCGGGCCAAGGGCAGCGACTCGTTCGGCCCCCTCGGGCCGCGGATCGTGGCCGGCGCCGACTGGAGCGACCTGCGGCTGCGGACGCGTCTCAACGGGCGGGTCGTGCAGGACGCGCGCACCCGCGACCTCATCTTCTCCATCCCCGAGATCGTGGCCTACACGAGCCGCTACGTCACGCTCCTCCCCGGCGACGTGATCTATACCGGGACGCCCGGAAAGACCGTGGCGATCTCGCCCGGCGATCGGGTCGAGGTCGAGGTGGAAGGCGTCGGCGTCCTGGCCAACCCCGTGGAGGCCGGCCTGTAAACGGACGGGACAGGAAACTGGACATGAAGACGCTCGCGAAACGGCGGCCGCTTGCCGCCACCCTCAGCAGCCCGTGGCAAAACCCCGCGTCAGCGCCGAGAGCGGTGAAGCGCTCGGCTGACAAGGAGCGACGAGGGAGAATAGCAGCGCTATGTGACCGAGGAGCGACGCAGAGCAAAGCGTTTCAGGCGAGATGCAGCGCCGCTCGAACGCAGCGGGGCTTTTGCCACGGGCTGCTAGCCCTGGCGGCCGCGTTCTCGATTCCCCCGGCCGCGTTGGTTCCGGGAGCCGGATCGGGGCTCCCGGGTTCTCTTTCCGCTCAGGAGCCCCCCGACCCCCCCGACCTCGCGTCGCTGTTCGACCTGGGGATGCTCGTACTCGACACGAACGGCGACAGCGTGCCCGACTTCGTGAACGTGGCGCTGATCCTCGGAGACGACCCCTCGACGGCGGTCCTCGCCGCGGCGGGAGAGGTCGCGGCGCGGCTCGGGTTCGAGACGATGGCCATGGATCTGCCGCTGTCGCGGGCCGCCGCGGGAGAGGAGGTCGCGGTCGTCATCGGGCGCGCCGGGCTCGCGGCCTCCGGGCTCGGGTCCCCGGGGATCGATCCGGCCTCGCTGGATTCCGGCGAAGGGGCGGTGGCGGTGCGACAGGAGGGCGGACGCACCTGGGTGCTGGTCGTCGGTGGGGATGACGAGGGGCTCCGGGCCGCGGCCCGCCTGTTCGCGGGCGTGCTCCCCCACACCCGGACGCTCTCGACGGCGAAGCTGGATCGCGTGCGGGAGGATCTGACCGCGGCACTCGAGGACGGGGGGATAGCCGAGGTCGACGTGCGTCTGACGCAGGCGCGGGCCCGGGCCGGCCAGGCCGGCGTCGGACGGGTCATCGCGGAGGTCGCGGTCGCCGACGCAGACATCGGAGCCGCGGAGGAGGCGCTGCGGGCGCTGGCCACCGGCGACGAAGCGCCCGACCCGGACGCGGCGCCGGAGGCCGAGGCGGACCCGGAGCCTGAGGCGGACCCTGAGGCAGAGGCAGAGGCAGAGGCAGAGGCAGAGGCAGAGGCAGAGGCGGAAGCAGAGCCGGACACCGAGGACGCCGGCGAGGCTCCGCGAAACCCGCTCGCCTACCCCGGGCTGGAATCCGTGGAGGCGAGGCTGGCGGGCGGCCCCACCATCCGGATCCCGGGGCGCGCCCCGCCCGACCGCCCCGGCCCGGTCGCGGGCCGGCCGGGCAGCGGCGGCAAGGACGAGATGGACCTCTCGAACCTGTACACCTCCGACGGCCTGCTCGGCGGCGGGCTGATCCCCGACCGCGTGGACGCGATGCTCGCGCCCGGCGAGGACGGGGTGGACGGGCTGCCCGACCTGGCGGGCCGCCTCGGGCTCGAATCGACCGGCCTGGTCGTGCCGCTGACCGAGTCCGCTTCGGCGATCGACGGGCCCGGCTCCCGCCCCACGCTCGTGCTCGTCGGGGTCGACAACCCGCTCACGCAGCAGCTTGCCGACAGCGCGCGGATCGACCTCGGGGCGCTGGGGGCCGGCGAAGGGCTCATTCAGGTCGTCCCCGAGGCGTTCGGTTCGAAACCGGCGCTCGTGGTGACGGGCGCGGACGCCGCCGGGGCGGAGCGCGCGATCGACCAGCTGGCCCTGACGTTTCCGCATCTGGCGGAGCGCGGTGGCGATCGCCCGACGGTCGACGATGTCGAGCGCGGGCTGTGGGACGCGCTGTCGGGGCACGCGCCCGTGGGGCAGGCGGCGACCGGCCTCTACAAGCTCGGCCGCATCGCCGACCAGCTCGCCGAGCGGCAGATCGCCCGCGCCCACGTGCTGATGTCGGTCGAGAAGGCCGACCCGCAGCTGGAGGCGTACGTGAAGGCGCGCGCGGCGGAGGCGCTGGGCCTCGCCGACATCGACGTCACGATCGACGTCACGATCGACGACCGGGACGTCCAGCGGGCGGCCACCCTCTTCGCCGATACGCTCACACTCCCGTCCGAGGTCGACCGGTTCCGGGAGCTGTTCCGGACCCAGGTCCTCCCCGCGGCGGGGTCCGCAGGGCCCATCCGCGTCGAAGCCCGCCTCAGCGAGCCCCCCGAGATCCGCCGCCAGCTCGAACAGGAGGCGCGCACGGCGCTGATCGATGCGGGCGCGTCGCCCTCGGCCGTCGAGGTCCGCGTCCTGTCCGCCTTCAAGCAGGGCTACTCGTGGCTCGAAGAGGTCATCCTTCCCCTGCTCGAGGGCCGAAGCAGTGGCCGGGACGGGGGCCGGGACATCGGGGAGATCGTCATCCGCTTCCGGCGCAACGACCCGCCCGCCGAGTGGCCGCAGCAGGCGATCCACACGCCGGTCCGGTGGTTGCACGAGATCTTCCCCATCGACGAGGTCCTCGCCCGCGAACTCGGCCTCGAACTGGAGCAGGTGCGCTTCGAGGAGACGACCGAAGGGCCGATCTACGAGGTCGCCGTCTCCGACGGGGACGGCGGCGGGATCCTGAGGGACAGCTTCGAGCCCCGATGGGTGCTGCGGCCGTACTTCGACCGCTTCCAGGACTACGAGCATGTCCGCGTGACGACCGGCTGGATCCACGCCACCGCGGATGACCGGACGCTCGTCGACGAGCGCATCGTCACGGACCCCGAAGCCTTCTGGGACCACTACCAGAGCGTCGTCCTCCCGGCCGTCTACGACTACGTGATGGACCGACACGACGGAATCCCGACGGGCGGGAGCGCGGACGCGCCCTATTTCGGCGAGCTGACGGTCGAACTCGCCATGAGCGAGCCCAACTACCGGCTGGAGATCGACAACGAGATCCACGCCCCGATGGACGCGCTCCACGAGGAAATCTACTTCGGGACGATCGAGTTCTTCGACGTGCTGGGGCGGAACTCGCGCGGGCAGGGCCTCACCTTCCCGGGCCGGATCCTCCCGATCATGCGGCCGCGGGCGGACGGGGCGCCGGCGGAACTGCGCGTCAACTTCACGGGCTTCGCGACCTCGCGGCCCGCCGTGGTCGTGGCGTTCGAGGACGCGGAGGGCGCGGCGGACACGATGCGGCTCGACATCCCGAAGACCGCGCTCGAGCGGCCGTCCGCGAGGCTGGCCGTGGTGCGCGCCGGCGAGCCCGGGATCGCTCACCTCGGCCTCCGCGTGCGGGTCGATACCGACGCCGACGTGCGCGACAGCCTCCTCACCTACGCGCCCGCGGAACAGGTGGATCGGAGCATGGTGTCCGCGGAGCAGATCGAGGCGACGCTCCGCGAGATCGAGGCGCTGCGCGCGGCTGGCCTCTACACGTCAGAGCTGGCCTGGGCCGGACTCGGCTCGCTCGAGGTGTGGGCCGAGTGGAGCCACGAGCAGGACCCCGACTCGCGCCGCACCGCCCACCTCGCGGCCAACGGGACGCCGCCGGTTCTGCCGGACTGGCGCTCGCTCCTCCCGGAGGGCTGGAGCTACGGCGGCGAACGCCTCGTCCAGTGGGAGACGCCCATCCCGCCGCCCGAAGGCCACGAGATCCTCGCCAAAATGGCGGACGCGTTCGACGAGGCCACGATATACAAGGTCGGCGAGTCCTACCTCGGCAAGGACATCTGGGCGCTCGATCTCATGCCGCCGATCGCGGCCTCGCACTGGTCCCGGGTCAAGGCGACGACCTTCAAGCCCACCGTCATCTACTCCGCGCGCCAGCACGCGAACGAGGTTTCGTCGACGAGTCACGTGCTGCGGCACGCCGAACTCCTCCTCACCGACCCCGAGCAGCGGCCCAGGCTCAACGAGGTGAACGTCGTCATCCACCCCTTCACGAACCCGGACGGGGCCCAACTCGCCTACGACCTGTACCGGATCACGCCGGACTTCATCCTCCACGCCGGCTATCTGGGGTCGCTGGGGATCGACGCGACCTCGGGTTCGGGGGACGATCACCCCATCTATCCCGAGGCGCCGGTCCGAAATCGGCTGTGGGGTCGCTGGCTGCCCGACATCTTCCTCAATCCGCACGGGTATCCCTCTCACCAGGTCGTGCAGCTGTTCAGCGAATACACCGGTCTCGTGCGGCGGGGCCGGGTGACGGAGCGCAACTGGGGATTCAACAAAGGCTGGTTCATGCCCGGCTTCGGGTACGTGGACAGCCCCGACCTGCCCCGGCACCGGGACGCGGCGTTCGAGATCCGCGACTACATCACGCGCGGCATCAATTCCAATCGCGATGTCTTCGAGATGAACCAGCGCAACTACGAACGCTACCGGCGCTACGGAGCCGAGTACGACGCGGACGTATTTCGGCTGCCGATGACGGACAGCGTGCTCATACAGATGCCGCTGAAGGGATCGAGCGGGGAGAGCCGGTTCGGGTTCGACGCCCGAATCACGATCTGGAGCGGAACGACCGAGGCCCCGGACGAGACCGCCTACGGGCCGTGGATGGAGCTGGTCGCGAAGGCCGGACTGTCATGGGACCAGGCGCTGCTCGACTACCTCTACGAGGGAGAGCACGAGGTGAAACGCTCGGGCTCGTCGTTCTTCGGGGGGGTGTCGCTGCGCATGAACCGGCCGCGGCCGCCCGGGGACGAGTCGGAATCGGAGGACGACGAGACCGTGACGACGGCGGGGGCGGGCGGCTGAGCGGCCCGCACTTGCCCGGGGCTCGGTCTCGAAATCAGGTTGGGGCCACTTCTTCAGGCGTTGTCAACCAGAGAGGGACTTTTGATGCGGATATTGGCAGGGGGACCATGGCGGAGCCTCCGCGGGTCGATCGCGGCGGCCGTCATCGCGACGGTCTTCGGAGGGTCGGCGCTCGCCGCCCAGGATGAGGAAGCCCAGGAAGCCGAGGCCGAGGCCGGGGTCACCACCACGCAGGGCGTGTTCAGCGAGGAACAGGCCACGCGCGGGGAGGACGTATTCTACAACATCTGCGCCGAGTGCCACTTCGAGGAGGATTTCGGAGGTCCGTTCATTCAATCCTGGGTCGGCGCCTCGGTAAAGGATCTCGTCGACGAGATCGTGGCCACGATGCCGGAGGACAATCCGGGTGGCATGCCCACCGAACAGTACCTCGACGTCGTCACCTACATGTTCAAGCTCAACGGCATGCCCACGGGCGAGGACGAACTCGCCACCGATGGCATGGATGCGGTGGAGATCGCAGTCGAAATCGACCCCTGACGCCCTGAGCGAGCCACACCGGTGAGACCGGACCCAAGCTCGGAACCCCCGGTGGTCGACGCCCTCCGGATGTCGCCGGACGCCATGCTCGACCTGCAAAGGAGGCTGAGCTTCGAAGGCAACCGTCAGGGCATGGCCCAGGACTCGGGCCCGATGCACGGGGCGGTCTTCGGCCTCTCGATGAACTGGTAGAAGACTTGACCGCAGCACACTCGGCACGGGCCGACCGTCCCTCTTCGGGGCGGGCGGCCCAGCCGGCCGCCGCCGTTTGCGCACCGGTGTGAGCGACCTCTCGGTTACCTACGCGACGGGGGACTCGTTGGCAGGGGTCCAGGCCGGGATCGACAGTTGCCTCGCGCGAGCGCTGGACCGCCCGCGGCTTTCCGTATCCGCGCCCGATATTTCGGCGTGGAGCGTTCAGGACCATCTCGAGCACCTGCTTTTCTCCGACCGGAAGGTGCTGGGCTGGGTCGTTGAGGCGTTGGCCCTCCCGAACCCGGAAGCGCGGGCGCAATCCCCTCGGGAACTCGGGGTGGCGCTGCTGGCTCGCGGCTCGATTCCGCGCGGGCGGGGACCCGCGCCGGACTTCACCCTGCCCACTGGATTGGAACCGGCCCTGCTGGCGGAAGGCTTTGAGCGCCTCCGCGACCTGGCCGAGAGGCTGATCTCCCGGATGGGGGAGATCGACGCCTGCCTCCACACCCACCCGCACCATGTGCTCGGCCACTTCACCCCAGCGGAGTGGCTACGCTTCCTCCACCTCCACCACCGCCATCACGACGCAATCATCCGCGACATTTTGGCATGAGGGGCTTGCTCTTGGTAGCCGCTCTTCTGGCCACCCCGGCTGCCCCCCCGGCCCAATCCCCGAACCCACTGCCCAGCCCGAGCGTGGACACCCTGGAGGGGGGACGCGTCCCGGTGCGGAATCCCTCACCCCGGCGTGCGGATAACGCCGAAGTGTGGGAACTACAGGAGACCCTGCGGCTCGGCAGATTCGAGGGCTCCACGCCGGACGTCTTCGGCGACATCCACGACGTAGCGGTCGACTAGCCGGCTTGACACAGTTGCTAAGGCTCCCCTTGCGGGACGGCGCATCAGGTGCCACTCATTTCTATCATCACCCACCAAGAGGAGGACATGATATGATGAAGCGCATCACTGCAGCCGTCGGCCTTCTTGTGGTTAGCGCTCTCGCGCTGACTGCTCCGCTCTCAGCCACCCTAGACGACTCTGCTGCTCGCCTTCCCGAAGTTTCCTTCATCATTTGGCGAAGTTTCAGACGACTTCATCATTTGGCACATGGACTGTGCCGTGATCGGTGGGAGCATCATTATCCACGCCCACGTTACCTGCCTGTACTGGGAATAGAACCATTGGCTGACCCCCGGATGAAGTGGTGGCGGCAGTTGCGGTTCCACCGAACAAGACGCGCCCTTACTGCGGCATGTATCGGTTGGCTGATGCCCTTGTCAATGCAAGGGGAACCGCGATGGGACGGGGTGTTCCCGCAGCAAGAGGTAGCCATAGACACCCTTGGGGGTCGCCTTCTGGTGACGACAGTTCGCCCGGGATCGGACAACGATACCGAAGGGTGGAGGCTGGTCGAGGAACTCAAGCTCGGCACGGTTACTGGGGATCGGCCGCAAAGCTTCGCCGATATCCACGACTTAACGGTCGACGGAAGTGGGCGAATTTACGTGCTGGATGTCGGATCGAAGGAGGTCCGTGTTTTTGATCGTAGAGGTGGCTTCGTAAGGAGTGTGGCGCCCGAAGGTGGCGGTCCGGGTGAGTGGCAGTACAGACGGCGTGCCAATCAGCAAGTCGTGTGGCAGGCACCCAACCGGCTCTGGATTACGGATGGTCGGCAACGGGTGATCCTCGACACGCTTGGAAACGAGCTGAGTCGGCTCGCGTCGGATCGCAACTATTTCCGGGCGGGCGAGTTACCGACATCAGCCAAGGTGATTGGCGCGGATGCTCGGGGGTCGGTTTTTGCCCGCGTGGATGTCATCGACATCCGAGGCTTCGGCCAAAGCGTTGTTCCCCAGTACACGTATGTTGCCCGCTTGCCAGTTTCGGCAGCACACGAGGTGCTTCCGGGAGATACGCTTTTGATCGAGACGCGGAATATCACGATGAGTGGCGGCAACCCACAAAGTGTGGGAGCTGGGCGTGGACAACTAACCCTGGAGCGGCCACAGGGTACTGCGACCGCTCGATTCGCGTGGACTGTTGAGCGCGACGGAACCTTGTGGCTGGTACAAAGAGCGAGGTATCGTTTTGACAAGCTGACGTTCAAGGGAGACACGATCCGTACGGTTCGGATGGGAGACGCTGAGCCTTGGCCCGCGAACGAGTCGGAGTTCACCCCCGTGATTGCGGACCTCGATTCGTCACCCGAGGGGTGGCTCTGGGTGAGGCGAGAGGAGGCGGAAACGGAAGGTGCGACGACGTGGCATGTCCTCGACAACTGCGGTCGATACCGCGGCACGGTTACTGTGCCTGTCCGGCTCCGGGCGCTGCACGTTGGAGGGGGCGGCGAGGTATACGGTGTTGCGTCGGACGCTTTGGACATCGACTACGTATACCGTTTTCGTCTAGTCAGCACCTCCGGCATTCCGGTATCCGCCGAGACCTGTTCCTTCTAACGGGTCGCTCATCAAACGACCACGCGGGTTCGCAGGGCTCCCAAAGGGTTGTCACCTCCACGCCTGTTGGCGGGCATTGAAGACTGGCTCCTCGCTGTTCGAGGTGGATGAGCGGCGGTAGAGTGGCGGGATCGGCGGCGGTGGCGGCCGGTGCCCGAGCGGGACCGTGACTTGTCCGGTGGTCTCCGGGGCCGGGCGGGCGGTGGAGGGACGCGGAGCGGCCGGGCGGGACGGCGGCATGGCGGAGAGGGGACTGTTCGAGCGGGCGCTGGGTCTTCAGCGGCCGTGGCGGGTGGAGCGGACGGAGTTCGACGCTGCCGAGCGCCGCCTGGACCTGCACTTGGACTTCGAGGCGGCCTGAAACAGCGAGGAACCGACTTCCCAGAGGCCGAGCAGCGGCCTAACGCCCCTACGCCCCAGCTCTGCCCGCGCGCACGCGGCGGATCGCGGCGGCGCCCTCGAGCAGGAGCCAGATCTCGAGGATGAAGATCGCGGCCCCGATCAGCAGCAGCATCCACTGGTTCGTCCCGAAGAAGCGGTCGAGGTTGATGACCATGGCCCACGTCGTCATGAGGAGCAGGAACGCCATCGGGACCATGGTCACCCAATAGTTGCGTCCCTTCCGCATCAGGTAGAGCGATACGATGAGCAGCGTGAGGCCGGCCAGGAGCTGGTTCGTCGTTCCGAACAGCGGCCAGATCATCATGCCGCCGGCGCCCCGGTCGACAGACAGGGCCAGAGCCGCGCAGCTGACGACGGCGATCCCGGTCGCCACCCAGCGGTTCTGGATCGCCTTCACATTGTATTCGACGCCGAGTTCGCTGATGATGTAGCGCTGAAGCCGTATCGCCGTGTCGAGCGTCGTCGCCGCGAAGCTGATCACGACGACCGAGGCGAAGATCACTGCCACGCTCTCCGGAATCCCCAGACCGCCCGCCAGCACGCCCACGCCGTTGACGAAGGCGGTCGCGGCGCCCGCCGTCGCCGCCTCGAAGCTGCCGTAATGCTCCTGCCACAGGACGAGCCCCTGCGTCGCTCCCACATCGCGGCTGAGGAAAATCGCGAACCCCGCCGTACACGCGATGATCGACGTCACCGCGAGCGTCCCTTCGCCGATCGCGCCGCCGTAGCCCACGTAGCGGGCGTCCGTCTCCTTCGCCAGCTGTTTGGAGGAGGTCCCCGATCCGACCAGGCCGTGGAAACCGCTGATCGCCCCGCACGCGATGGTGATGAAGAGAAGCGGCAACCAGCCGGGCGTGTCGGCGGGCAGGTTCGTGTTGACCGGAGGGGCCACGACCTCCGGGTTCAGGACGATCACGCCGGCGGCGATGATCCCCAGCGCCACGAACAGCTGGTGACCGTTCACATAGTCGCGCGGTTGGAGGAGGAGCCACACCGGCAGGACGGAGGCCACGAAGGTGTAGGCGAAGAGGATGAAGATCCACCCGACCCGCTGCCCGTCCGCGGCCGCCGCATCCCCCGCGGCCGCCGCATCCCCTCCCGCCGCGGCCAGCTGCGCCTCGGTCGGACTGAACCCCGCGAAGTCGGGCAGCGTGAACGGCATGTCCTGCCCGAACCAGATGAGCACGTACAGCGTGGCGAGCGCCCCCAGCGAGGGGAGGAGGATTCCCGTCCCCGTCCGGTAGATGAGGAAGCCGACGATGAGCGCGACGACGAGCGACCCCCAGACGGGAACCACGGCGCCGGGGTTCGCCATGAACAGGTTCGCGATGATGACGGCGAATACGGCGTTCACCATCAGGAGCAGGAAGAAGATGATGAAGAGAAAGAGGACGCGCGCACGCTTGCCGAGGATCGACTCGGTGAGCGTCCCGATCGACCGCCCCTTGTGGCGGCTCGAGATCCACAGGGCGGCGAAGTCGTGCACCGCCCCGGCGAAGACCGTCCCGAGGACCACCCAGAGGAAGGCCGGCAGCCAGCCCCAGATGACGGCGATCGCCGGTCCCACGATCGGCGCGGCCCCGGCCACCGAGGTGAAGTGGTGCCCGAACAGCACATGCTTGTTCGTCGGCACGTAGTCGACCCCGTCATGGAACTCGTGCGCCGGCGTCACGAAGTCGGGATCGAGCTTGAACACCTTCCCGGCGATGAAGCGCGAGTAGATGAGGATTCCGGTCAGAAAGGCCAGCAGGCCCACCACCAGCAGGACGATCGCGCTCATCGGGTTACCTCCGCCTGGAAGTCCGTACTACGGTTCGTATACCGGAATCCGTCTCAGGGCGTCCACCCCCACCGGATCGGAGTCCTGGAGGTCGACGCGGAGGACAGGCCAATCTCCGAGACTCTCTGAGATCCTCGCAAGGTAGCCCGCCTGACGCTCCCGTCTCGCGGCGAGGAACGGGTCCTCCGTCGCGCCGCCGTCCCGCCCCGGGAGGAGCTGGTTCACGACGATCGCTCCCACCGGAACGGCGTGCTTCGCGAGGGCCTCGACCGCCTTCTCCGTCTCCCAGATCGGGAGACGTTCGGGGATTACGACAAACACGAATGCGGTCCGCGCCGGGTCGGTCAGGATTCGCCGCGCGCGCTGGAAGCGGTCGCGCCGCTCCTCGAGCGCCCCGAGGAGCGGGTCGTTCTCGAGCGCGGACGTCGCCTCGGACCCGGCCACGTTCTTCCACATCTGGGCCAGGGCTCCCACCTTCCGTCGCCGCTTGATGAGCCCACCGATCCAGGTCGTCATCAGCTCGGGGAGGGAGAGAAGGCGCAGCGTCTGCCCCGTCGGGGCGGTATCGAAGACGAGGCGGTCGTAGTCCTCCCTCTCATTCTCGAGGATGTGGGTGAAACGGTCGAAGAGGGCGGACTCGACCGCGCCGGGCGAGACACGGGCGATGTCGATCTGCCGGTAGACTTCGCCCAGCAGCCGCGGCGGGGCCGCGGACGCGACCCGCTCCTTGACGGCCTCGATGTAGCGGTCCGCCTCCCGTTCCGGATCGACCTCCATGGCCCAGCAGCCCTCCGCCACGCGCCGCGGCCCATCGCCCAGATCGGTCTGCAGCACGTCCGCCGTGGAGTGCGCCGGATCGGTGGAGACGAGGAGCGTGCGGTGCCCCCGTGCGGCCATGTCGAGCGCGGCCACGGCGGCCATGGTCGTCTTCCCCACCCCGCCCTTGCCGCCGAAGAAGAGGATCGGCCGGTCCGGAAACGGGAGCGGCTTCCGGGGCTGGCCCGACTTCGATTCGCTCAGCAACAGCGGAAGCCGCCCTCGGGCGGATGTTCCATGCCGACCCGGACGTGCCACTGGTGAAACTCCTCGATGAGCGACGGATAGAGTTCGAGCATGTAGAACTGGATGGGGTTCGGCACGCCGAGCAGGTCCGAGAAGCCCATCAGCATGAACGCGTCGTGCTGCCGCAGGTACTCGCGGTGGATCGTGGCCCGGTACGGAGCGATGTACATCCCCTCGTAGATGTCGCGCGCCTCCCGAAGCCAGCGCCGCCAGCGAACGTCTCTCTTCACAACCACGCCAGCGGCCCCTGGTCCGGGAGGAGGTTGCGAAGGAAATCCCGAACCGGCAGGCACCAGATCCCGCCGACGCGCAGGCGTTCCCTGCCCCGGTACAGCACGGCGGCCTCGGCCTCCGGGTAGTCCTGCCGGAAGGTCTTCAGCGCCCTCAGGTCCGCGGAGTCCACCCGACCGGTGTTCTTCACTTCAAACGCCTGCAATCCCGTGTCTCCGTAAACGATGAAATCGACCTCGGACCCACCTCGCGTCCGCCAGTAGAAGATACGGACGTCGAATCCGGAGTAGGCCGCCCACGCACGCAGATGCTGGGCGACGAGACCCTCGAGCGCCTGTCCGTCGATCTCCTCGGCCCGATCGAGAGGTCCCCGGGGCCGCAGCGACCGGAAGACGCCCGCATCGAACAGGTAGATCTTCTCCCGCACCACGGTCGCGCGCTTGGCCCGCTTCCGAAACACCGGGACCCGGAACGCGAGGAGCAGGTCTTCGAGGATTCCGACGTAGGAAGAGACGACCTTGCGCTCGACTTCGCACTCGCGGGCCACGGCAGCGGCATTGAGCTGCGATGCGTGCGAGAAGCTGACCGCTTCCAGGAACCGCGCGAACTGCCCCACGTTCCGCGTCAGACCCTCGGCCCTGACTTCCTGCTCCAGATACAGGCTCGCGTACGCGTCCAGAACCCCCGCGGGGTCGCCCGCATCGAGCACGAGTGGCAGGAGCCCGAGGGTCAGCGCCTGCTCCAGCTGGAAGTCGGGTAGCTCGGACGCCATGAATGGATGCAGCGTCCGGTGCAGGGCGCGGCCACCCAACAGGTCCATGCCGCCCCGGCGGAGCTTTCGGGCGCTCGATCCCGTGAGCGCGAAGCGTGGAGGCGCTGGCGCCTCCAGGAGGGCGTGGACGACGGTCAGCAACTCCGGAACTCGCTGGATCTCGTCGATGACGACGTTCGCGCTGCGGGGCGAACCCTCAAGGAGTTCCCGGAGCCGCTCGGGGCGGGCGCTCAGCCTGCGGTGTAGCGCGGGCTCGAGGAGATCCAGGTACAGGGCGTCCGCCAGTTGTTCGCGCAGCCAGGTGGATTTCCCGGTGCCGCGCGGACCGAACAGGAAGAAACTCTGTGCCGGAATCTCGAAAAATCGACGTATAAGTGCCATTTTGCGTCGCAAATCGGAATCAACGATTCCTCAATCGAACCCTCGTTGCCTCTGCCGTCAAGAGACACGGCGTGAGAACGGCAGCGCTCGCGTCAGGGACCGAGCGCATGGATTTGCAATGTCGTAACGTGGAGTTTGCAACATCATGGACTGGGTGATTTGCAACATCCTGAGGGCCGGTATTTGCAATACTCTCAGCGGGGGCATCTGCAATGTTGCCGGGCGGTCCTGCAAATCTCGCCCGGAGCTGGACGGGCGCCGCGCCGATGGGCTGCGTTAGGTCTGGATCTCAGGATGGTTGTTCACCGGCGCGAGATTCCGAGCAATCATGG
The DNA here is from genome assembly GCF_965216145.1 of Candidatus Palauibacter sp. GTDB lineage: Bacteria > Gemmatimonadota > Gemmatimonadetes > Palauibacterales > Palauibacteraceae > Palauibacter. The sequence goes on along the minus strand of NZ_OZ244149.1, from coordinate 1,804,879 downwards.
GAGTGTCGGCGCCCCTGTGTCGGCCTATGCCAATTGAAAGTCCCATTTTGAATTGGCATAAGGCTTCGCAGGGACCAGCAACAACCCCCAGGCAGTAGGCGCGACGAGGAAGCATAGCAGCGCCATGTCAGCGGGGCTCTTGCCACGGGCTGTTGGGGGACCTGCAGTGCATGGTAACCCTGGCGGAGCTCAGCCACCATCGGAACCTGCCAGCTGGCGCCGCTCCCAGGCGCGGACTCGGGGGATCGCCGCGTCGAAGATGCGCTCGTAGTTGAGGCGCTCGACCTGTTCCCGGACCGTCGGGTCGAGCCGTTCCCACAGCGGGTCGTATACCGTGTAGTTGCCGACGTAGGCGTCCCAGTCGGCGGGGGCCACGGCGTCGGTGCCGAACAGGAACCGCGTCGGATGCCCCTCGATCAGCGCGGTCCATGCCTCGAGCGACGCGTCGTCCCGGACGAGGTATTGCGCGACTTCGTCCCAGGAGATGTCGAGGGCCACATGGTCGTAGCGCGGATCGGAGAGCATGCGGTCGAGCCAGACGACGTGCCCTTCAGACGGCGCGATGAAGCGCCCCAGGCCCGTGTGCGCCCAGATGATCGTCGTCTCTGCGTGGCGGGCGAAGATATCCAGCAGTTCCGCCGCGTGATGCGGCGGCTCGTTGGGGCGGACGTGATCGATATCGTTGTGGAAGATGACGACCAGGCCGATCTCCCCGGCGGTGGCCAGGATTCGGTCAAGGGCCGGGTTGCGCAGACTCGCCGCGTGTCCCGAGACCTTGGACGACACGAACTCCTTGTGGATGCTGAACTCGCCGATGCCGGCGAACACGCCGGGGAAGGTGAGCAGGGCGCGCTCAATGTGGTCGGAGGCGTACATGTCCGCCGGGTTGAAGCCCGTGATCATGGGATCGACGCGCCGGCGGTCCTCCTCCGGCAAGGCCAGGTATTCCTGCGCGATCACCGCGTCCACGAACGAATAGTAGTACAGGTCGGCGTTCGAACTCAGGTAGTAATCGGGCGCGTGGTCGCCCGACAGGAAGTAGTCCCATTTCTGCTGCAGCGGGATCCCGAACATGGCCACCCGCCCGACGCGACCGGCCGTCATGTCCAGATAATCCCGCGCCGTTCCGCCTCGCTGGATGTAGTTCAGGAGGTGTAAATGGGAATCGTTGAACAGCGCGGCGCTGCCCGTTTCGGCCGAAGATGTCGCCGTCCCCGCGACGGATGGGGTCGGCGTCGCAGTGGGGATGCTCGCGGTCTCCACCTGAGCACGCCCCGACGCACAGCCGGCCAGGAAGAGGGGGATGGCTGCGAGACCGGCCCGTCTCATGTCCCGGATCTCCCGGATCACTGCTCGGACGTCGAGGGGGAGCGCAGCCATTCCTCCCACCATTCGAGTTGGACCCACATGCGGTGCATCATGCGCCACGGCGTCCAGCCTCCGTGGTAGGACTCCGGATAGCGCACGAACTTCGCCGGCACCTGCTGCTTGCGGAGCGCCACGTACATCTGTTCAGCCTCTTCGACCGGCACGCGGTGGTCGTACTCCCCGTGGACGAAGAGGGTCGGCGTGGTCACGCCCTTCGCGTGGATGATGGGAGAGGACCGCAGCAGATTCTCGAGTCCCCGCTCCTCCCACGGCGGCCCGAAGAACTCGCTCTCCTTCGTACGCGGGATATCGGCCACGCCGTAGTCGCTCACCCAGTTGGAGATCGAGGCCCCGGCGACGGCGGCGGCGAAGCGGTCGGTCTGCGTGATGACCCAGTTCGTGAGGTAGCCGCCGTAGGAATAGCCGGTCACGCCCATGCGGTCGGTGTCGATGTCGTAGTTCGCGATCGCGTGGTCGACACCGGCCATCACGTCGTCGTAGTCGTTGAAGCCCCAGCCGCCCCACGTCCCCCAGCGGAAGTCCTCGCCGTATCCGGTCGAAGCCCGCGGGTTGGTGAACAGCACCATGAACCCGCGCCCCGCGAGCAACTGCTGGTCGAACGAGAACGTGTTTCCGTACGCCCCGTGCGGCCCGCCGTGCATCTGCAGCACCATCGGGAACCCGCCCTGCCCGGCCGCGTATCCGCGCGCGGGGAGCATCCAGCCCTCGACCTCCGTCCCGTCCGGGCTCTGGAAGAGGAGGCGCTCGGGACGCAACAGTTCGATCTCGGCGAGCAGGTCGCGATTGATCTCGGTGAGGCGAACTTCGCTCCCTCCTCCCGCATCGGCGGTCCAGACATCGCCCGGCTCGGTCGGCGCCGTCATCCGGAACGCCATGCGTGAGAAGTCCTCGGAGAACGAGAAGCTGCCGAGCCGCCGATCGCCCTCGGTCACCTGCTCGACCGCACCTCCGGCCTCGGCGACGCGGAAGAGATGCGTGCTGCCCCGGATCCCGGCGGAGAAGTAGACGTACCGGCCGTCCGCGCTCACCTCGGGTCCCCCCGGGATCAGATCCCATTCGGAGGTGAGGTTGTGGACGCGCGTCCCGCTCTCCGCGTCGAACACGAACAGGTCGGACGGCGCCCCGCGGTCACGTCCTTCGGCGATGATGATGTCGAGACCCTCGTTGCCCCTCACGACGATCCGTTCGCCATCCGCAGACCAGGCGGGGGACGAGTAGCTGTAGCCGTCGTCCGTGAGCCGCCGGACCTCGCGGTCCAAATCGACGACCCAGAGATCGGCCCGCTCGTAGCTGTGTTCGTCGCGCTGGTGGGCGTCGGCCGTGAAGGCGAGTTGCCGGCTGTCGGGACTCCACGCGAGTCCGGAGGCGTCGAAGTCGAGTTCCGTGAGCTGTCGCGGCTCTCCGCCCTCGGACGGGAGCAGGTACACTTCCCGGGGCGGCGTCGCGTTCGGATCGCGCGGGTCCGGCAGGTATCCGCGCCGGTCGAAGCGGTAGTTCATCCAGTCATACACCCGCCCGTCGAAGCGCTCGACCGTCCGCCGCTCGAAGTCGGAGGCGTAGCTTCGCTCCGGCGGGGGCGGGGGCGGAGTGGGCCGGGTGAAGGCGATCCAGCGGCCGTCCGGACTGAACACCGGGGACCCGCCCAATCCCGGGAGCTGGGAGGCTTCCCCCGCCGGGCGATCCATCCTCAGGAACCAGGTGCTCCCTTCGCGCGAACCGTCCGGGCCGGGCCGGCTCGAGGTGAAGACGAGGTAGCGGCCCTCCGGGCTCCAGCGGGGCGAGGAGGCGCTGAAGCTCGGGCTCGTCACGCGCATCGGATCCCCGGACCCGTCGGCGTCGGTGAGCCAGATCTCGCTGTGTCGGCGGTTCTCCTCCTCGAGGACCGAAGTCACGACGTAGGCGACCTGCGATCCATCGGGCGACAGGGCGGGACTCCCCGCGTCCTGCAGCCGGTAGTAGTCCTCGAGCGCGAGGGGGCGACGCTCCTGCGCGGCGAGTCCGTGGGCCGCGAACGCCGCGGCGAGGGTGATCGACGAGAGCAGGTTCGAATTGCGAACGCGCATGGCGAGCCTCACGGCGACGGTTCCTGGGGACGAATGCGATAGGCGAGAAGAAGATTGCCGGGCATCTGGCTGAACAGGTCGTATCCCGAGTTCACGAGAATGTAGCCGCGCGCGACGACCGGCCCCGGGCCGTCGAGCGCGCCGCCGCGGCCCGGCACGCCGTTCACGGTCTCGAACTCGCGGGCGGTGTCCACATCCCACAGTACCGAGCCGTCCTCCGTCGAGTAGGCGCGCAGGTGGCCGTCCAGGCTCCCGGCCAGCACGGCACCCTCGATCGCGGTCGGCGCGGCGGAGAAGTAGGGCATGCAGCCGGGCCGTCCCTGGCAGACGGTCAGGTCGGGCTCGGCGCGCCACAGCACCTCCCCGGCTGCCAGTTCGAGCGCGTAGACGCCTGGCGCGGGAGGATCCTCGCTGTTCGCCTGCGTCAAGACGCCGGTGCGGGGGTCGACCATGACCGCGAACGCATGGTCGACGTTCGGCACGTAGGCGCGCCGCCCATCCGACACCAGCCCCCAGTGGATGCCGCCGAGCGCGCTCCCCTTCCCGATCCGGCGCGCCCACACGAGTTCGCCCGCCGCATCGGGGTCCAGGGCCCACACCATCCCCGACTTCTGGCCCGCCACGAGCAGCTGGGACCCGTCGTCGCGGGTGACGAGGATCGGCGCCATCCCGAAGTCGTGATCGGGACCGGACGGGTCGGGGCAGTTCTGGAAGTTTCGCGGCGTCTGGCAGGCCATGTTCCAGGCGTCGCCCTCCCTCCCCTGGAACGTCCAGGCCGCCGTCCCCGTCGCCATGTCGAGCGCGATGATGGCGTCGCTCGCCCCGGTCGTCGGTCGGGTGTAGTTCTCGCCCGTCCCGATGTAGAGGAGGCCGCGTTCGGCGTCGACGGTGGGACTGGACCACACCGGCGCGCCCGACGGCGCGAGTACCCGCGCTCCGACTTCGTTCTCACCCACGTGCCGGGGCGTCTCGGGAACGGTCATGAACGCCCACAGTTGCTCGCCCGTCTGCGACGAGAACGCGACGACGCCCCCGCTGGAGGTGCAGCACTCGTAGGTAGGATTTCCGGCGGTGAGGATCTCCATCGAGGAGAGCGGGACGAAGACCCGGCCCTCGTGGACCGCCACGCTCCCCGTGACCACGTGGTCGGAATGCGTCCCGGCGGTCGCCCGCCACCGGAGTTCGCCCGTGACCGCGTCGATCGCAAACACGTTCGTCCCGAAGTCGGCGAAGAACGCGGTCTGTTCCCCGTCCGGCCCGTCGCCGATCGCGATCGCACCGCGCACCGCCGCGTCCGCCGCGAACACCCAGTGTACGCAGCCCGTCGCGAGGTCGATCGAGTACACCTCGCCGTACGCCGAGCCGACGAGGATTCGGTCGCCGAGGACCGCCGGCTTCGAGCGCACCTGGGTCGCGTCAGGGAAACCGAACGCCCACGCGAGTTCGAGCTTCGGCAGGTCGGCGGCCGTCAGCCCGGCGCGGCTCGCGTCGACGAACCCCGTTTCGCCCGCGCCCCCGCCCCAGCCGGACCAGTGCACGGCGCCCGCTCGCTCCGGCGGGCTCGCACAGAAGGCGGAGGAGGGCAGGCGGGTCTCGACGAGCGTCTCACCCGTGAGCCATTCCGCCACGACGCGCCGCTCCTCGGGCGTGAGCTGCTCGCCGTGCCGGCGCATGCGTCCGCCCTCCAGCGCACTCAGGACCGCGCGCGGCGTCATGGCCCCGAGCGTCGTGAGCCCGGGGGCGCGCACCGTGCGTTGCCCGGAGTGACATTCCGCGCACGAGGCGACAAACACCTGCATGCCGGGACTGTCGTCCATGGGGGGCGGATCGAGCAGCCCCCGTACCGGCTGCTGGGCGGCCGCCGGCGTCATGCCCGCGGCGGCGAGTATCCCGGCGAGGACGGTGGTGATGCGCATCGAGCGATTTCTCCCGGGTGACCCGACTGGAGGACCACGAGTAAAGTACACGCCGACATCGCACGGCGGCACGGCAGATCCGGATCTTGCCGCGGACCGCGACAGTTCCGCCAGCGGCGACCCCGCTACGCTCGTGTCCGCGGCCGCCGCCGTCAAACCGGGCAACTCCAATTACACTCCCTGCACGTGCGGCCCGTCCCAGTCTTTTCCAATACGGAGATGAGCCTGAAGGAGGCCTCGGCCTGGGTGAGGGCGCGGGGCCGGTTTAGCATCTGGAAGCAGTGTTGATGCTGGCGGTACGGCTCGCAACGGCCGGGGCGTGCGGCGGCTTTTCCGTGGTTCCTCATCTGGTTCTTCAAGCGGCGAAGGTGCCGGCGTCGGCGAGGTCTCGGACCAGCTGACGGGCGGGCCACGCGGACGGCCTTGGCGGCATCGAGGCCCGAGGTGGCCGCGGCGGTCTTGTCGAGCTGTTCGAAGGTGACGCCGTCACGGAGGAAGTTCTCGGCATCGGGGAGGGACTTGAGCTTCTCGTAGGGGGTGGCGACGTCCTGTTCGCGGTAGTCGACGCGGACGAAGCCGGGGCGGCCTTGGGGGTCGGGCCTGCGGCGGACGCCGATGGAGACCTGGACGGGGCGGGTCTTGTCCAGGGAGAGGGCTCCCAGGCGGTAGTCTCGCCGCGCGCGGAGGTTGTAAATGTGGCCGTTGGAGATGCGCGCGAGGCGCTCGCAGCGCCCGTCGCCGTGGACCTCGTACTGGCGGCGGAGGATCTCCTTGGTGGCGGGTCCGAACCCGCGAGAGGCCGGTCACCTTGGCCAGGTAGGCCCCGAGGAGCCCCTTGTCCGACCTCCCCGGACGGTGGTGGTAGCCGAACCTCTCCAGCGTCCGGCGTACGAGGACGTAGGCCGAGTCACGGTCGGCCAAGACGAAGTCGGCCGCCTCGTTGCCGTCGAGGAAGGCGCGAACCTGCTCCAAGGTGCGGATCCGTTCGGTGCGAAGCGTCACGATCATGCCTCCATGATCTCATCGCCCCGCGCTTCAGGCTCACCTCCCGGTGGAAACCCGTCCCCCGTTCAGGCTCATGTGCCGTTGGACAAGGCTCCCCCTTGTTTAGGGGGGCCCTATCGCAGCATCTTCGGGCGTGAGTCCCGGGCGTGAGTCCCGGGCGTGAGTCCCGGGCGCGGCTGCCTTAGACCCGGGAGGCTCGATGTCCAATTGTTCGCGCGCCGGTTCCCGCTCTCCGTTTCCCGACCGGCCGTTGTTCTGGCCCTTCCGTTCGATGCCGCGTCGGAAAGCGCGCAGATACCGCCGTTCGCCCTCGCCGCGCCAACTCACCGCTCTCGGCCACCCGGCGCTGGGCGTGGGTTGTCTGGTCGTGCTCGCGGGGTGCGGCGAATCCCTGGTGCCGGACCCGCCGCCCTTGACCGTCGGGCCGCCGGTAGCGGCTTCCGTCGTCCCGGCTGCGCCGAACACGGGGATTCTCGCGGATGCCGCGGAACTCCCCCGGGTCAAGGACGTGGTCGGGGGCCTCCTGAAACCCGGCTGCGTGCTTCATTACCGCACGCGGGACGATCTGTACGTCGAACACCGGTTCGAGCTCCGGTTCAGCCCGTCGGCGCGCGAGGCTTCGGGTCGTTTGCGCATCCTGTTGTACGGGGTGGACGTAACGGTGAAACGGCCGACCGCCGACACGGCCGACGCGGAGATGGAGACGCTGCCGAAGGGGCTGGGGATCAGGTCGGTGTGCAAGATCCCGGACACGGCGCTCGGCGAGTCGGAGGCGCGGGCGTTCATCGAGGACGAGCTACGCAACAAGGGGATCGACGTCGCCGCCAGTTCGGCCCAGGGGTCGGCGGCGCGCGGGCCGGTGGGCGAGGCCGCCCGCCTGGCCTGGTCCGGAGTCCGGGGAGTTTGGAACTGGCTGGCACCGCGACCGCTGAGCGCCGCGCAGGGCAGGATCGAGTTTTGTGAAACCTGGGTCGAACCGGGCGATGCCGGAATCAAATGCACCATAATCGAGATCACCGTCATGTGTCCGTTCGGGCTCGATTTCGAGGCTTCGAGCGGCGACTGCGTCGGCGGGCTCACGAGTTCGACTCCGATTCACGTGTTCATAACGCCGCCGGCTTCCAACCTTGGTGGCTTGCCGCCCGGAGGTACGAAAATACCGGTCGATCCGGGTGATGACGGCGATGACGATGACGACGATGATGACCCCGTAATCGCCGACTGCGATGACGCGAGAGACGGTCTGGCCAGGGAGTACGCCGAAAGGCGCGTTTGGGGCGACTGGCCTTGCACCAAGTTCAACAAGACTCATTCCGAGCTGATTGGCGTCGGCACCAGCGGCTACCACAGTCGCCACGAGGGCTTTGGGTACATCAACGGAGCGCTACCGAATGGAATCACGAGGGTCGAAGCCCTCTTCAACATCTCGATGGTCTACACGTCGGGCTATCGCTGCCCGGAACGGAACGCTGCGGTATCGACCAGTCGCAACCCGGACGGGAGCCACCACATCTTCGGCCAGGCCGTAGACTTCTATACGGCGTCGGGGTGGGGGGAAGACCTGAAGAGACGGATCCATGAGTGGGGCTCAGACCCCCAGAACGCAGCCGAATCCATCAACTATTCTTACGCACTTGGCAATCACAACCACTTGGCCTGGAGGTAGGAATGAGACAGAGTCGCTATCCAATCATACTCGCTCTGGTAGCGCTCGCTACGGCCGCCCCGTCCTTGGCCGGGCAGGCCGGACCGGCTCGGTCCCAAGCCGAGATTGCCCGGGACCTCCGGAGCCATGACCGTGACAGGGTGGCCCACGCACTGGGCGAGGTGCCTCTGGGCTACGACCCGGACGATCTGTTAGGGTGGAAGTTCCCCCCGGACTATGTAGTGACACCCGAACTGTCGGCAGCGCTCATCAGCGCGCTGGACCGGGAGGCCAGACTGCACATGGACGGCTGCACCGTGACGGGCTTTGAGGGCAGCAGACACCTGGAGCTTTCGCTGGACCTCATGCACTACGTGATCTCACTTCGGGATCCCGCCAGCATCCCGGCCCTGGTGCAGCTGATCTGTTCCGGTGGGTCGGTCCAGCAGGCGTTGCTGGCATTCGGCCCCGCCATCATTCCAGCGGTCGTAGAGTGGGCGCAATCCCCGGATGCCGCTTGGGACGATATCATCGCTTCGTTGCGGGCCCTGGCCGCAGCCGAGGCTCGGTGGGGAAAGACCATGCCCGCCGAAGCGCGAGCGAACATCAAGGAGGTCGCGCGGCTGCATCTCGGCCCGCCGCAAGAGCGTGTTGTGAACCCGTTGGAAAGAGAATTCGTACTTGAGCAGGCGATCACTCTGGCCTCGATGTTGCGCGACCCCGACCTGCTGGCATCTCTGGAGAACATCGCGGAGAATGGCCATGAGGCGCTGGACGGCACAAAGCGTCCGGAGCTGGAGGCAGAACTGAGAGAGTACGCCCGGCAGGGGTCCGCTCGATCCCTGTGGGCAACACGACGCCAGTGAGGACACAACACTCAAGCGGCGGTGAGCGGCACACCCCTTCCCGTCTCAAGAGGGCAAGCGAGGCGATATCGGCGGTCCTGCCTCTCATAATTCGAGGATCAGAGATTTGCACGAGAGGAAGAGACGCTGGCGTCGGATCGGACGGCGGTGGAGTCGCTCATGTCTCCATACTCGATGGATGGGACAGCCATGAGCCTCGACTTCTTCGACCGAAACGTAACGAAGGTGCCGGATCGTGCGCGCCTTCGGCTGTCAACGCTCACGAAGGAACCGCTGCAATCGATTTGCGTCCGTAATCAGCGGCCCTCTCCGCGTCGGTACGCGAAGGGCCACACGTAGAAGTAGTCTTTCACCCCGGATCCTGCGTTGGCGCATAGTCGGGCGGCCTGAGGGCGATTATGACCGGCGGTTGTGGCGACTTGGCGCGGGCGGTGGCGTTTTCGAGGCCGGACCGGGCCTCGGCGGAGGGCCGGCGGGGCTCGGGAGGGGTCCCGAACGGCTCGCGGAGACACGGGGAGTGGGCGCCGCCGCGCGGCGCCTTCGGAAGGCCGGGGTTGGGACCGGTCAGGCGGGTGCGGGCGGCGGGAGACCCCGCTCGATGGTCCGGAGGCCCCGCCGCGGGAGGCCGAGGGCCGGGTCGGCGCGCGCGAACCCGAGCAAGGTTCGGCGAGCGTGGGAGGTGATCCTCGCGGGCGCGCGCAGCAGGCGCAGCCGGATGCCGCGCGGCTGCACGGCGCGCCAGCGGCCGCCGAGGAAGTTCGCGCGCAGGATGTGGAGGAGTTGGTAGGCGAGCACGGCGAGGCTCCAGAGCAGGGCGTTGCCGCCGAGGTCGTCCACCGCGGTGCGGCCGGCCGAGAGCTGGCCCAGCTCCTCGATCCGCTGCTCGACGACCGCGCCCGCGTTGTAGGCGCGCCACGCCTCGACGGGGCCGATGCTCCCGATGTTGGTCAGAACGTCGGCGCTCATCGTGGTCTCCCACGCCGCGAGATCGAGTTCTCCCTCGTCCGGCCCGACCCGTCTCCGCCTCTCGACCGAGAGAAGCCTGGTCCCCCACAGCTCGCCGGAGGCCGTCCTCAGCTCCCGGTCCCCGGCCTCGTCCCGGGCGGCGGTCTCCCAGGCGCCCCGGAAGCCGTCGAGCCAGGCGTGCCGCGGCACCTTGAGCAGATAGGACACGCCGAGCTCCTCCATGCGCCGCGCGATGGACTTGGAGAAGAACCCCTTGTCCAGCCGCACGGTGATCCGCCGCACCCCCGCCCCCCTCAGGCGGGCCACCAGCCCGGCCAGCCACGCCTCCGCCCCCCGGGCCGTGTGCGCGCCCCCCGGCCGCCAGCGCACGCCGAGGCAGTCGCCCGTCTCCAGGACGTAGGCCAGAAGGGGGTGGTGCGAGGGGCGGCCCGGCTTCTTCGGGTTGTAGCCCCGCTCCGCCCCGGCCTGCTTCAGCCCGTAGCGCACCACGACGGTCGAGTCCATGACGATCGTCGCCGACCGGGGCGCCCCGCCGGCCAGCTCCCAGCGCCGCCGCACCATCCGCCACAACAACTCGTCCAGAAGCGGCGACAGCACGGCCGCCGAACCCCGCAACCAGCGCCCGAACGTGGCCGGGTGCGGCACCCGCGCCCAGCCGAAGATGCGGCGCACGCCCCGCCGCTCCAGAAGCGGCAGGTCGTCCATCACCCCGCCGCCGTACAGGAGCAGCACCACCCACGACTCGACCATCAGCGATGGCCGGTAGCGGCCGGGGACGTTCCCGCTCCGCCGGTCGATCCAGCCGCCCAGCCCCAGCGCGTCCCACAGCTTCCGAACCACGACGAGGCCGCCCGCGTCGGTGATCCGCCCGCCGCCCCCGCGGACCCTCAGCGCCGCCGCCGATCCTTGCACGTGCGGGCGCGGTCCGGTATAGTCGTTTCCACGCACCATTCGGGTGTCCTCCGTTCCGGGGTGAACTCTTGTCCAGTCCTCCGTAACGTAGGGCCCCGGGCGGTGCTTTTCCATAGTCCGACACTATGTTCGCACTATCGTCAAGGCCTCCACGGCCCGGCTACGGCCACCCTCCCGGACGAGCCCCGCGCCCACGATCGCAGGATCCGGGATAATGTACTGCGCCATCTTCGTCGATACGGTAAATGATTGCTTCCCGAGGATTCTCTGGGGCAGGGGGAATGTCATATGTTTTCTCCGGCCCGTTATCATCACAACTCATGCTGTGTCCACCTTTCTTTGTAATTCCCTTTTAGAATACTCCACCATCAACCGATGGTTACTTTTGTAAGTGAGTCCCTTTCGAAGCTGCCGAGGCCTTGCGGGATACGCGCGCGATACCGCTCATGATCGAGGCGCTGAAGTACGGCGGCGCCTACGATGCGCTGGCGGACCTGGGCGTGGCCGCCTTCCCCGCGGTTCTGGCGACCGCCAACGACCCCGGCCTGCATCCTTACCGAGTGTCGGGAGGGCTGACGGTGCTGCGTTTCATGGTCGAGGACGGCTCGCTTGGGCCGCGCCAAGTGGAGCAGGTCCGCGAGACGGCGCGGGAGCGCCTGTCCGGAACGCAGGATCCTTTCTTCATCGATGACGCCGTGCGGCTGGCGCTCGCGCTGGGCGACCCGGAGTTGCGGCGCACCGTCGAGCGGATCGCCGCCGACCGCGCGTACGCCGAGACACTCGTGTCGCGGCACTGGGAAGACGGAACAGAGGCATCCGTCGATCATCACGCGCAGGCCGTCGATCGTGTGCAGGCACGGGCGCGGCTGTTTCTCTCCGGCGGCGGCGGCGACATCGGACCGCTCCGTCGCCCGTCCTCGCCCTGGTAAGGGGGGGGCGCTCAGCGACGGGCGTAGTAGTTGGCAACAGATCCCCGCCCCGCCGACTACCCGCTGACCGTGATCGCGCGTTCGAGGCCGCACTTCTGATGTACGAGCCGACGGGATTCCGACGCCGGCCTCCTGCACGAGTTGGACCCGAGCGGCCCGTTCCGCTCGCCCTACCGGCGCATCGGACGCGCCGCGGCGATGACCGGACGCACCACGAGATCGGCCACGCGACCGGCCTGCTCGAAGTCGTAGTCGCGCACGCCCCGCCAGTGCGTCTGGCTGACCACGACGAGTTGACGATCGGGGACGACCCAGACGAACTGCCCTCCGTATCCCCACATGACGAACGCGGACACGTTGGCGTCGCCGCCCGCCCGGTCGTTCCAGGTCTGGTAGCCGTAGCCCGCGTCCCGTAGCACGCCGCCCAGGTCGCCCAGCGAGACGAGACGGGCCGTCTGCGCCTCCACCCACACCCGCGACACGACCTGTTCCGCGCCGGAGCGGCCGCCCTGCAGCAGGAGTTGTCCGATCTTGGCGGCGTCCCGCGCCCGAAGCGCCAGGGCGGCCCCGCCGACGATCACGCTGTCCTGCATGACCGGCCAGCGCTTGTTCACGATCCCGAGCGGGCCGAACAGCCCCCGCTCGGCAAACTCGAGCGCGTCGCCGCCGACCGCGCTACTCACGATCACGGTCAGCAGGTGCGATCCGCCCGTGTTGTACATGAACTGGCGACCGGGCGCGGCGACGACGGGCAGGTCGAGGACGAAACCGACAGGTCGGCCGGAGCGGGCCCAGGGGGTAAAATGCTCTGCGTCCGACCAGCGGATGCCGCTCGTCATCGTCAGAAGGTCCCGCACGCGGATGGCGTCATGTTCGGCCCGCAGCGAGGGATGCTGCAGCCACTCCGTCATCCGGTCTTCCGGGTCGAGCGACCCGCGCTCCGAGGCGAGGCCGACGAGGAGCGCGGTGACGGTCTTCGTCACCGACCGCATGTCGAACGCCGAATCCCGATGCATGCCGCCGAAGTATTCCTCCCGCACGAGCCGCCCGTTCCGCACCACGAGCAGCGCCCGCAGATTCGGCGCGGCCTCGTCGGCGCCGGCGAAGGCAGCGTCGAGCAACAACGGGTCGAACCCCTGCGTCGCGGGCTCGGAGGTCGCCCACGCCACCGACAGGTCGACGGGTGGCGGCACCGGATCGGGACCGGCGGGCCGCTCCGGCGGGGCAACCGGAGCCGCCGCCGCTCCGCACCCCGCCGATAGTGCGACGCCGACGACGCCGACGACGCCGGCAACCGGCCGCCACGACAGACAGGGGCCGCGTCTCCGGCGGTAGCGACTCACGGCATTCCGTCGAGGTCGGCCCGCTCGGGCGCCGTGGGCCGGTCCCGGGTGCGGCGGAACGGCATGGCGAGCATCCCGCGCAGCGTCCCCCACTCCGAACGATCCAGGTTCTCGAGACCGAGCCGGATGTCGCGCGGTTCCGCCCGGAGGCGGAAGCTCCCGAACACCCGGTCCCAGAACGAGAAGATGCTCGAGTAGTTCGAGTCCGTCTCCGGCTGGTAGTCCGAGTGATGGACCCAGTGCATCCACGGCGTGACGATCAGCCAGCGAAGCCGGCGGTCCACAACGCCGGGCACGCGCAGGTTGCTGTGATGGAAGAGGATGATGGGGAGGAGGATGGTTTCGTAGATCAGCACCTCCCCCACCGTCAGCCCCAGGAGCGGGAGCACCGCGAGACGGGCGATCGAGGAGAGGACGATCTCGCCCGTATGGAAGCGGAGTCCCGATGTGGCGTCCAGTTCCGCGTCGGAGTGATGGACCTGGTGGAAGCGCCACAGGAAGGGGATGTGGTGGTTGAGGCGGTGCCACAGATACTGCCACGCATCGAACGCGACGACCGCTACCGCGATCCGCGCCCAGCCCGGGAGTCCGAGCAGATGGAGGAGGCCGAAGCCGCGTTCCCTCGCCCCTTCCGTGACGAAGAGCGTCGCGGTGGCGAAGATGAGCGCCGTGACCGCTGCGTTCCCCACCCCAAACGCCAGGTTTCGCGCTCCGTGCCGCGCCCGCTCGCTCCGCCCCTCGAACATCGGGAGGACACCCTCGACCAGCCACAGGATCGCGAGGGCGAGCGTCGCCCCGGCGGTCTTCAGCGTGTTGGGATCGTCGAACACGCTACCGTTCGGGCCCGGTCCCGTCGGCGACGCTCACCTCGGCGGCTCCGAAGAACCCGAACGGGTACTGCTCCGGGCGCGTGGTGTTCGCGACGTTCCCCCGTATGGTGGCGGGCGGGACGGAAAACGAGTTCCCCGTGCCGAGCCCGTTCTGCTCGAAGAGCGCGTAGTAGTAGTCGTAGCCCCGCCGGGAGAGCGAGACCTGGCGGATCATGACGTGCGCCCCGGGCTCGATCACGACCTCGTTGTTGGGTTCGAAGCCGATGACGGGCTGACCGTCGTACAGGTCGTCCCTGCTCACCAGATTGAATTGATTGCCAGAACTGGGCGGCGGCTCGTTCACTCCGTCGACGAACTGCTCCCACAGATAGAAGTCCGGGCCGCTCGGGGGGTCCGTATAGTCGATCGCGGCCCGGTAGCCCGCCGTGTCGTTGACGAGCGTCTCCTCCTCGAAGATGAAATAGAGGGAATCGATCGGGGCCACCGGCGTCAGCGACGCCGAAGCGGCGTACCGATCTCCCTCATAGTCGATGGAGAGCGCGTACGTCTCTCCGATGCGGGCGTGGAGGTCGTTCGTCACGTAGTGGCCCCGCTCCGTCTCCACGAACGGGTAGACGCCGCCGGCCCCGTCGGTCACCGTGACCCCGGCCCCCACGGCGGGGGGCGCGGGCCGGTTGCCGAAGAAGGCGTCGGTGGTCGTGAGCCGGACCCTCTGCGTCCCGCCGGGCGCTCCCTTCACGAGTGCGATCCGCCCCTCCACGACCAGCCTCAGCTCCGGGGGCGCGGGGATCTCGACCTCCACGATCCGCTCGCAGGCCGCGGCGAAGAGGCAGCCGGACAACGCCGCGAGACGGACTGCCGTCCTCCCGGCCATCAGAAGCGCCGCCGGTAGCTGATGCTCGGCACGATCCCGAACACGGAGGTCTCCACCGCCTCCGTCACCAGACGCGAGTCCTCTCTCTGCCGGAAGGCGAGCGCCTGCGCGTTGATCGTAGCGCCCGATGCCCGCCCCGAACTGCAACTGGTCGCGAGCCCCCAGCGTCCAGGATTCGTCGACGCTCAGACTCAGGTGGCGGACCCGGGAGTCCAGCGACACGGCGCGCGCGTTGAAGCCGCTCTGGATGTGGTAGTCGTAGTCGCTGAAGGCCAGCGTCACGTGCGAGAAGATGGAACCGAAACCGTGATTCCAGCGCATCGTGCCGGCCGCGTTCCCCCACCCCACCGAGGCCACGCTGCCGACCTTGAGGCGGTCGCGACCGAAGTATCCGGACACCATGACCTGGCCGGTCGCCCCGTAGCGGGCGTTGGCCTTGGCGTTGAGATCGTAGAAATAGGCGGTGCTCTCCCTCACCTCCGGGTCGCTGGCCAGGCCGAGGAAGAGGTCCGCATAGGTCCGGCGCCCCGCGACGAGCCACGAACCGTTGCCGTCGAACAGCGGCCCCTCGAGGTTCAGCCGACTCGAGAGGAGTCCGATCGCGTGGGCCGGGTTGAACACCTCGGAGTCATCGAGGAGGATCAGGTTCTCGTCGCCCGCGCCCCCGCGCACGTTGATCGCGGTCGTCGCGTCGTTCGTCGTCGTGATCCCGGGATAGAGCGTCAGCGTGCGCACGGGATCGGCCTCACCCAGCACGACGGGGAGTCGCGAGAGGGCCGGGATGTCGAATCGGATCACGCTCATTTCGACCGTCCCGGGGTCGAGGTCCGGGGGTTCGTGCTCCGTCTCCACGGTGAGTTCGGCCACGGAAACCGGCCGCAGGGGAAGCGCGAAATCCGCCGAGGTCGTCGCCTCGAGATTCACGTCGCGGGTGACGGTCTCGTATCCGAGTCTCGACACGCGGATCGTGTAGCCGCCGGTCGCCAGTTCGATGGAGTAGTACCCGAACCGGTTGGTCGCGATGGAGAGTCCGGGCTCCACAATCTCGAGCCGGGCGGTACGGAGCACCTCGTCGTTCGCCGCCGAACGCACGTACCCCGACAGGCGGACGGTTTCCGGCTCCTGCGCGTGCGCCGCGCCGGCGCCGGCAAAGATCATTGGGATCAGGGCCAGCATCGGCAGGCCCGCCCGTGCCTTGAGGCTGATGGTCGGTTTCTCGACTTGTAGTGACAATCCGGCCGCACGACGTGACAATCCGGCCGCACGGCGGGGCCGTGGCCGCGCGCAGCCGGGGCACGCAAGTTCCACGCCCGGGGCTGGCGCCCGCAGCAGTCTAGCCCCTCGGGAAACAACCTACAAAGGATCGAGCATGATGAAGCGGATTCCTTCCTCCGCGCTCCTCACCGTCCTCGCGCTCGCGGCGCTCTCCGGCGTGGCGGGTGCGCGAGATTCGGCCGCCCAGACCTTCCCCACCGACGACCCCGTGATCCGTCTCATGTGGGAGGAGGGGATGGGGGACGGATCGCAGGCGTTCGACCTCTCGCAGGCGCTGATGGACTCGATCGGCCCGCGGCTGATGGGATCCCCCGCTTTCGACGCGGCGGGCGACTGGCTGCTGGCGCGGTACGCGGAATGGGGGATCGAGGCGGAGAAGCAGGAGTACGGGACGTGGACCGGGTGGGAGCGGGGCTACAGCCACATCGACCTCATTGCGCCGCGGGTCCGCTCGCTCGAGGGGATGATGCTCGCCTGGAGCCCCGGAACGGACGGTCCTGTGGAGGCCGATGTCGTGCTGCTCCCCCAGGTGGGATCGCGTGAGGAGTTCGACGCCTGGCTGCCGTCGGTGGCCGGCAAGGCGGTCGCGATATCGTTCCCCGAGCCGACCTGCAGGGAGGACCAGTCGTGGGAAGACCACGCGACGCCCGAGACGGTCGAGAGAATGCGCGGCAGCCGGGACGAGGCGCGGGGGGCGTGGTTCTCCGGTATGCGCAATCTGGGAGGCGACTTCGCCCAGCGGATCGCCGACGCCGGGGCGGTGGCGCTGCTGACCGGGCGCTGGTCGCAGGGGTGGGGGGTGGACAAGATCTTCAGCTCGCCGACCCGCACGGTGCCCGGCCTGCACCTGAGCTGCGAGGACTACGGGCTGCTGGCCCGGCTCGCCGAACGCGGCCAGTCGCCGCGGGTGCGGATCGACGCGCGCGCGGAGTTCCTCGGCGACGTCCCGGCCTTCAATGTCGTGGGTCGGATCCCCGGCACGGAACTTCCGGACGAGTACGTGCTCCTCAGCGCGCACCTCGACTCGTGGGACGGCGCCTCTGGCGCCACGGACAACGGCACCGGCACGATCATGATGCTGGAGGCGATGCGCCTTCTGAAGGCCGCCTACCCGAACCCGCGGCGGACCATCCTCGTCGGACACTGGGGCGGCGAGGAGCAGGGCCTCATCGGCTCGACCGCGTTCGCGGCGGACAACCCGGAGGCCGTGGACGGCCTTCAGGCCGCGTTCAACCAGGACAACGGCACGTGGCGGATCGACTACATCCGCATGCAGGGCTTCACCGGCGCCGGGGCCCACTTCGGCCGCTGGTTCTCGAACATCCCGGTCGAGATCACAGGGCACATCGAACTCGACATCCCCGGCGTCCCGGAGACGGGCGGCAGCGACCACATGTCCTTCATCTGCAAGCCCGCCCCCGGGTTCCGCCTGCAGTCGAACTACCCCGACTACCGGCAGTACACCTGGCACACGAACCGGGACACGTTCGACAAAGTCGTGTTCGACGACCTGCGGAATAACGCGACGCTCGCGGCGATGCTCGTCTACCAGGCGTCCGAGGATCCCGAGCGGGTGCCGCGCGATATGCGCGTATTGCCGGCCGGCCCAGGCGGCGGACCCGGCCAGTGGCCGCAATGCCGCCCCCCGCGCCGCAGCGCCGGAGGCTAGCGGTCCGACTCGGCCCGCGGCTCAGTTCGGGACGGTGAGGACCTGTCCCGGATAGATCCGGCTGTCGTCGAGGTTGTTCGCGGAGCGGAGGCGGGTCACGGTCGTGTCGTGCCTGCGGGCAATTTCCCACAGCGAGTCGCCCGGCCGAACCCTGTACTGTCCCGCGCTGCCGAGCGAGATGCGCTCGACGTACGCGGCGTACTGGCGCGGGAAGAGCGCCACGTGGTAGTGCGGCGGCCAGCGCTCGAGTGATGCCTCCAGAACGCCGGAACCCTCCAGCTGCAGCAGGACCCGCTCCAGCCACGCGCGGCACCTGGAGTCCGGCCGGCGGAGGTCCAAAGCCATCCCCGTCGGATGAACGGAGCGGGGCGAGGCGTTCCGCGGCTGACGGTTCCTGGGCCGGGTCAGGCTCGTGACGACGAGTTGCTCGCCGCAGGCCCGCCTGTACTGCGGCGCGAGGCGCGAGATGAAGAGCTTGACCTCGGGGCGCGCGTAGGGGAACGAGATGCTGTGGAGCCGATAATCCCGCGATTCCGGCACGCGCACGAGATAGCCGCCGTCGACGAACCGCCGGACCTGCGCCGGCGAGGCGATGAACGTGAAGTCGTGCTCGCGGGCGGCGCGGTTCTGTCTGTCCAGCGAACTCGTGGACCCGCGCAGACTCTGACCCGGGAGGTGTGCGGGGACTGCCGTCGCAAGGCAGATGGCCGCCACCGCAAATGAAAGATGCGAACTTCGAAGGGATCGCGCGCCGTAGCGCAACAACGCCGAACGGATTCTCACCACCGCCTCCACCCCGCTGTCCACCCCACCCCGAACTACCTGTGGATCCGTAATATAAAAAAAACAGGCTCCCGGATTCAACCCCGACCGGCGCGATCCCCCAAAAAGTCGGTCACGAGGCGCGCGGTGTCAGTAATCTCCGATCCCGAAGAAGGACTCGCGACGCACCAGGGCACGCCGCAGCGGCTCCGGTTCCGCCCGGACGAAGCGGGCGATCGTGCCGGGCCTGGCCTGGGCGAGGGCATCGAGCGCGATCGGGTCCAGGGCGCCGAGCTTCGGATAGCCCCCGATCGTCGGGCGGTCCCGCATGAAGACGAGCGGACGGCCGTCGCCGGTGACCTGGACGGTGCCATCGACGAGGGGCGCGGAGTCGAGGACGCGCGGGCCGGAAGCCAGGGCGGGGCCGGCCAGCCGGACCGCGGTGCGATTGCTTGCCGGGTCGACGGTCCACTCCGCGGCGAACGCGCGGTCGCGATCGGCTGGCGAGAATTCCGGCCACTCGTAGGCGACGACGAGCGGGAGGGCCAGCGCGGCGCGGGGTGACGGGACGAGCGTGGGCGGGACGCGGCGGACCGGGCAGGCCCGGTCGGGGGCGGCCCAGCGGAGCGCTTCGCCCGCCCGCAGCGGCCGGCCGAGCCGCCCGGGCAACCCGTCGCGGGCCACGGCGGATGCCGAGCCGAACGCCCGGTCGACCTCCAGCCCGCCGGGGAACGCGACGTAGGCGCGCATGCCGGTCGCGCTGTACCGGAGCCGCAGCACCTGGCCCGGTCGGGCCCGGAGGGTCCGCCAGCCGCCCGTCTCGACGCCGTCGAGCGAGGCGGCGCAATCGGCCCCCGTCAGCGCCACGATGGTCTCGACGACAAAGCGGAGGTCGAGACCTCCCAGGGTGACCTCGAGCGCGGCCGCCCCCGGTTCATTGCCGAGCAGCCGATTGGCCCACAGGTACGCGCGCTGGTCCATCGCGCCCCCCGGCGCGAGACCGGCGCGGCGGCCGCTCCGCCTCCCCAGGTCCTGGACCGAGCAGTACGGCCCGGGCCGATCCAGCACCCCGTGGGGCCCCGCGTCCCCGCCCGGTGAACTCACTCGCACTCCGTCTCGTAGTCCTTCCGTCCGATGCGGCGGAACTCGACCGAGCCGCCGGGCGCGAAGCGCGCGATCCGCTCGGCCGCGTCCGCGAACAGGGCCGCCGGGACGCGACCGACGAGGCGCCACCCACCCGGCCCCTCCGCCGGGTACACGCCGGTGCGCCGGTCCGCGATCCCCACTGCCCCCTGCGGCACCCGCGCGCGGGGAGACGCGAGTCGGGGCGCGGCGATTCGCGCATCGAGGTCGCCGAGGTAGGCGAACCCCGGGGCGAATCCCGTCGCGAGCACGAGGTACGTCGAACCACAGTGCAGGCGCACGACCTCATCGGGCGTCAGCCCCGCGATCGCCGCCACCTCCTCCAGATCGGGCGCCAACTCTCGCTCGTAGCAAACCGGCAGCGTGACCGCCCCGGCCGGCGTCGTCTCCGGCTCGGCCTCCAGCGCGATCCGCGCGCCGGCCGCAAGGCGCGCTTCGACTTCCGCCGGATCCCAGCGGCTCGGCGCCCCCTCGACCAGGAGTCGGTTGAAGGCCGGAATCGTGGTCCGCAGATGGGGCAGGCTCTCGCGGGCGAAGCGTTCGAGGGTGAGTACGCGGGCGATCCCATCCCGGTCGGGCGCGACCGGCAGCGTGACCAGGGCGCTCGCTGGCCCCGGAAAGGCGATCACGCCGGGCGCGGTATCAGTTCGCGGATCCGGAGCAGGGCCTCCCGGGCCGCGGGATTGTCACCGTGCACGCAGAGCGTCTCGGCCGCCACCCGCAGCGGCCCCTCGGGTGTCTCCACGAACCCGTCCAGGAGGCGCGCCACATGCGACGCCACCGCGTCGGGGTCCGTCAGAACCGCCCCCTGGATCGAGCGCGACCGCAGACGCCCGTCCGCCGCGTAGCCGCGATCCGCGAACGCTTCGAACACCAGTTCCAGCCCGGTATGCTCGAGCAGCGCCGCGTGCCGTTCGCGATCCGGCGTCGCCTGCAGGACGAAGGCGAGCGAACCGTCCACCGCCTCCACCCCCTCCGCCAGCCTCCTCAGCAGTCCGTCATCCGCCATCATGGCGAGGTACAGCGCCCCGTGGGGTTTCACGTGATGGAGTGGCGTCCCCAGGGCGGTCGCGACCGCCCGCAGCGCGCCGATCTGGGCCTGCACCTCGAGCACGAGCGAGTCCACCGGCCAGTCCAGCTTCAGACGCCCGAAGTTGCGCCGGTCGGGATAGCCCGGGTGTGCCCCCGCCTTCACCCCGTGCTCGGCGGCCAGGGTGAGCGTCCGGGCCATCGTATCGGGGTCCCCGGCGTGTGCCCCGCACGCGATGTTCGCCCAGTCGATGAGCGGCATCACCGCGGCGTCCGCCCCCTTCTCCCAGGGCCCGTAACTCTCTCCCATGTCGCAGTTGAGAAGCATGCCGGAACATATCTTGCGCGACCCCGACTCCGCACCCGAGACGGCCGGAAGCGGCATGGGTGGCGGCGGATCGGTTCGGACGCGAAAATCGTAGGGTGACCGATCCATCCTTCCAACTGGAGGCGTGAGGATCATGCAGGTTTCCGTTCGCACATCGTTGGGGGTGCTCTCCGCCGCACTGGCTACGGTATTCGTGGCGCTGACGCTCGCCCCGCCGGGTCTCCGGGCGCAGGACGAGCACCTCGAGATCGCGAAGCGCGTCCTCTCCAGCGTCCCGATGTTCGACGGCCACAACGATCTGCCGTGGGCGATCCGCAACGCGGACCCGCCGATGGACGTCCGGGCCTACGACATCTCGAAGCCCACACAGGGCCACACGGACCTCGCCCGCCTCCGGGCCGGCGGCGTCGGGGCCCAGTTCTGGTCCGTCTACGTCCCCGCCTCGGTCATGGAGGAGGGCGGCGGCGCCCGCATGCAGCTGGAGCAGATCGACATCGCGCACCAGATCATCTCCGATCACCGCGAGGACCTCGGCCTCGCCGTCACCGCCGCGGAGGTGATGGGCCAGTTCCACCGCGGGAAGGTCGCCTCCATGCTCGGCATCGAGGGCGGCCATGCGATCGAGAACTCGCTCGGCGCGCTGCGCGCCTTCTATCACCTCGGCGTCCGGTACATGACGCTCACGCACAGCGCCAACATCGACTGGGCGGACTCGTGCTGCGAAGCTGCGGAGTTCGGCGGGCTCACCGCCTTCGGCGAAGAGGTGGTGCGGGAGATGAACTGGCTCGGCATGCTGGTCGACATCTCGCACGTGTCGCCCGAGTCGATGCACGACGCACTCGATGTCGCGGAAGCCCCCGTCATCTTCTCCCACTCCTCCGCCCGCGGCGTCACCGACCATCCGCGCAACGTGCCCGACGACGTGTTGCGGCGCCTGCCCGAGAACGGCGGCGTGGTCATGGTGACGTTCGTGGAGTCGTTCGTGAATCAGGCGGTCGCGGACTACTCCGGACCGCCCGAGGGGCGCCCGCGGGCCACCATGGCCGACGTGGTGGCCCACATCGAGCATGTGCGCGCCGTGGCCGGGATCGAGCACGTCGCCATCGGCGGAGACTTCGACGGCATCGACCGGGGACCGGTCGGACTCGAGGACGTTTCGACGTACCCGGCCCTGTTCGCCGAACTCTCGCGCCGCGGATGGACCGAATCCGAGCTTCGCGCGCTGGCCGCCGACAACCTGCTCCGGGTCATGCGCGCCTCGGAGGCCACGGCCCGGCGGCTGCAGGCCGAACGCGGTCCTTCGACAGCCACCATCCAGGGACTGGACGGCCTGGTCCCTTGATCCTTCCGTACCCCAGCAGAGAGGAGAGTCCCATGAGGACATCACCAAGATCAGCACCGAAGCCTGCACTGATCGGACGAGCGGGTATGGGATGGGCGCTCGCAGCGTGTTTGGTCGCGGGCCTCTCTTCCGCAGCTTCCCTCGCGGCCCAGGGCGAGCCGGATCTCCAGATCGCGGAACCGTTCAAGGTGGGGACGTTCGAGATCGGGGGCCTCCGCACCGTCGGGCTCGTGCTGCGCGACCACTACATCGTCGACATCGCGGCGGCGAACCTGGAACTCGAACGGAATCCCAACTATCCGCGGGTTCCGGCGCCCACCGACATGCTCGACCTCATCGGCCGCTACGAGTACGGGGTTCGGCTCCGCCTGTATGAGATCGTCAACGGCCTCGTGACCGGCCAACGCCTGACCGGGCCGGAGAGGGCGGAATTCATCCACGATGTCGAGGACGTGCGGATCCTCCCGCCCATCATGTTTCCGGGCAAGATCCTGAACGCGGCGACCAACTTCTACAGCCGCGTCGCCGAGACGGGCACCGAGGAGGAGAGAGCCGAAGCTCGCCGAGAGCGCCGCGAGAACCGGGGGGTGCCCTACCTGTACCTCAAGCCGTCGCGCGGCGTGGTGATCGGGGCCAACGATCGCATCGTCGTTCCCTACGGCCGAGACCAGACCGACTGGGAGGTGGAACTCGGCACGGTCATCGGGCGGGCGACGAAGTACGTCGCCGCGGAGGATGCCCAGGAACACATCTTCGGGTACACCGTGACGATCGATGTGTCCGACCGGGGCGGGCGGCCGCCGGGCGGCAACCCCACGGCTTCGGACTGGCTGGTCGGGAAGGGTCACGACACGTTTGCACCGATGGGCCCGTGGATCGTCCCAAAGGAGTTCTACGGCGACCCGATGGAGATGCTCCGGCAGACGCTGGACGTGGGCGAAGAGCGCATGCAGGAGGCGACGGCGACAGACATGATCCACTCGCTGTGGGAACTGGTCGAATACGCCTCCTCGATCCTGACCCTCTTCCCGGGTGACGTGATCAACAACGGCACCTCGGGCGGCGTCGGCGAGGGCACCGCTCGATTCCTGCAGCCGGGCGAGGTCGTCACGGCCACCATCGACGGGATCGGTACGCTCCAGCTCCCGGTCGTGGCGGGAACGCCGCCGCCCGGAGAAATCGGCGTTCGACTGCCTCCCTTGTGGTCGTACAGGCGGGACCCCGGTAACTGACGCCACGAGCGCGGGAGACACCCTCATGAGACAGACCACTTCGGCCGCTTCGGCCACGACTCGCGCGGCCCTCGCCGTTCTGGCGGCCGCGGCCCTCGTGTCCTCCGCTCCGCTCTCGGCCCAGCGGGGGCCGGAGATCGAGATCGCGGAGCCGTTCAAGGTGGGGACGTTCGAGATCGACGGCGTTCCGCGCGTCGCCCTCGTGCTGCGCGACGCCCTCATCGTCGACATCGAGCCTGCGAACCGGGCTCTCGAGCGAAATCCCGACTATCCGCCGGTGCCACCGCCCGCCGACATGGTCGACCTCATCGGCCGCTACGAGTACGGGGTTCGGCTCCGCCTGTACGAGATCGTGAACGACCTCGTGGCCCGGAGCCGGCTGTCGGGGAGTGACAGAGCCGATTTCGTCCACGATCTCGAGGACGTGCGGACCCTTCCGCCGATCATGTACCCCGGCAAGATCCTGAACGCGGCGGTCAACTTCTACAGCCACGTCAACGAGGCGGGCGGCGAGGAGGAGAGAAGCGAAGCCCGCCGCCAGCGGCGTGAGAACCGCGGCGTCCCCTACCTGTTCCTCAAGCCGTCGCGCGGCGCGGTGATCGGCGACGGCGACCAGATCGTGATCCCCTTCGGCCGGGACCGCACCGACTGGGAGGTGGAACTCGGCGCCGTGATCGGGCGCAGCGCCAAGTACGTTTCCGCCGAGAACGCCGAGGATCATGTGTTCGGGTATACGGTGACGATCGATGTCTCCGACCGCGGCGGACGGCCGCCCGGCGGCAATCCCATGACCTCCGACTGGTTCGTCGGGAAGGGTCACGACACGTTCGCGCCGATGGGTCCGTGGATCATCCCGAAGGAGTTCTACGGCGACCCCATGGAGAGGCTGCGCCAGACGCTGGACGTAGGCGGGGAGCGCATGCAGGAGGCGACCGCGGGGGACATGATCCACACGCTGTGGGAACTGGTCGAGTACGGTTCCTCGATCGCGACCCTGTTCCCGGGGGATGTGGTCAACAACGGCACCTCGGGCGGCGTCGGCATGGGCACCGCGGTCCGCGGGGAGACGCGATTCCTGCAGCCCGGCGAGGTGGTCTCGGCCTCGATCGATGGGATCGGCACGCTGCGGCTCGAGGTCGTGGAGGAGACGGAGCCGCCCGGCGGGACCGGGGCCCGGCTCCCGCCCGTGAGGAGCTATCGCGGGAACCGCTGAGGCGGGCCCCGAGCGCGGAATGACGCGGCGACCCGCGCTCGGGCTGTGGATGTGCACGGCCCTCGTGGTCGGGAGCATGGTGGGCTCGGGCGTCTTCCTGCTCCCCGCCTCGCTCTCCCCCTACGGCGGGATCAGCATCCTCGGCTGGCTGGTGAGCGCCGGGGGCGCCATGTGCCTCGCACTCGTGATGGCTCGTCTCGGGGCACTCATCCCGCGAGTCGGAGGGCCCTACGCCTTCGCGCGGGAGGGGTTCGGTGATTTCGTCGGATTCTGGGTCGCGTGGGCCTACTGGATTTCGCTCCTCACGGCCAATGCGGCGCTCGCCGTGGCGACCGTGAGCTACTCGACCGTTTTCTGGCCCGGGCTGGGTGACTCGCCCGCCGCGGGAGCGATCGCGGCACTCGTCGTCCTATGGGGTCTGGTGCTCGTCAACGTCCGCGGGGTCCGGACCGCGGGGCAGGTGCAACTCGTCACGACGGTGCTCAAGCTGCTGCCCCTGGCCGCCGTAGGGACGATCGGGTTCCTCTACTTCCAGGGCGGCCACTTCCGCCCCTTCAACCCCTCCGGAGGCAGTCCCGTCGCGGCCGTCACGGCGACGGTCACCCTCACGCTGTGGGCCTTCATGGGACTCGAGGCCGCGACCGTGCCCGCCGACGACGTCCGGGATCCGGCCCGCACGATCCCGCGGGCCACGATCCTCGGGACCGTGATCGCGGCGGTCATCTTCATCGTGAGCACCTCCGCCGTAATGGGCATCATCGCCCCGGCGGACCTCGCCGTATCCACGGCTCCGTTCGCCGATGCCGCGGGATCGATCTGGGGGGACGGTGGTCGACTCGTGATCGGCGCGGGCGCCACCATCGCCTGTTTCGGCGCCCTGAACGGGTGGATGCTGCTCTCCGGACAGCTACCGCGGGCCGCGGCGCTCGACGGCCTGCTCCCGGCGGCCTTCGGGCACCTCGGCCCACGCGGCACCCCGTGGTTCGGGCTCGTCTTCGCGGGAGCCGTCGCGACCATCCTCATCGCGATGAACTACACGCGCGGCCTCGTGCAGGCCTTCACCTTCCTCATCCTGCTCTCGACGCTCTCGACGCTGCTCGCCTACGTGTTCGCCAGCGCGACCGGGCTGCTGTTCGCCCTGCGTGAACGCCTCGCCTCGCCCGGCGCGAAGGCGCCGGTGGGACGCATGGCCGTGAGCACCCTCGCGTTCGGCTTCTCGTTCTGGGCGATCGCGGGAGCCGGCCCCGAGACGGTCTTCTGGGGCTTCCTCCTCCTCGTGGCCGGGGTCCCCGTCTTCGTGCTCATGCGAGTACGAAGCTCCCGCGCCGAGACCGGCCAACGGCTCAGCTGAGGGCGGCTCCCTCCAGCACGGTGAGGAACTCGTCGAGCGCCGTGCGGCCCTTGTCCCGCGCGTAATACCGGCGGACCTCCCCCCGGTAGCGGTCCTTCACGTCGAGCTTCGTGCCCTCCGTCATGACCCACGCCTGAATGGGTGCCGGCCGCGGACCCCACCAGCCGCGCTCCTCGAAGTCCGCGTCGTAGGCGATGAGGACGGGGATCGAACGGCTCGTCCCGTTGGTGAGATGGGCGTCCATGAGGTCGGGGTTCTCGTCGCGGAGGAGGACCCGGAGTTCGATGTTCGGGGTCAACTCGGCCAGCCGATCGAACACCGGCAGCGTGTTGATCGCGTCGCCGCACCAGTCCTCCGTGAGGGCGACGACATGCCAGCTCCCCGGGATGGCGCGGGCGCGCTCCCGCGGCGCCTCGTCCACCGCGGCGCGGCGAGCCAGAGCGTGCCACAGTTCGCGATTCTTCTCCACCGTCTCCAGGTATTCGGAGAAGGTGGGGGCGGCGAGAAATCGCTTGCGGTCCAAGGCCGGGAATCCTTCGCGACGGGTCACGGGTCGGGGGGTGGCGGCCAGCGAAGCTACCGGCGCCGGGGTAGCTTGGGCCAGAATCAGGGGTTGCCGATCCGCAGGCGCGAAAGGGAGCAGGCCGTCGGGAATGGGCGTTCCATCGCGGAGTATCGAGGCCGCTGCAGGCGCGAGTTTCGGCGTCGCGAGCATGGTGGCGCCGCTGCGGCGGGTCGCGATGCGGCGCCCGGGCCGGGCGACGCTGGAGGCCGATCCGGCCCGCTGGCACTACGCGGGACCGCTCGAGCCCGAGCGGCTGCTCGGCCAGTTCGAGGCGCTGGCCGCGCACGTGGCGGCCTCCGGCGCCGAGATCGAGTGGATCGGTGGCGCGGTGGACGACGACCTCGCGGACTCGATCTTCACGTTCGACGCGTCCTTCATGACGCCCGGCGGCGCGATCCTGCTCCGGCCCGGAAAGGCGCTGCGGCGTCCGGAGGTCCGACTTCACGAAGCGCTTTACGCGCGGCTCGGCGTGCCGGTGGTCGGCGCCATCGCCCCGCCCGGCGTGGCGGAGGGCGGTGACCTCCTGTGGGTCGACGACCGCACCCTCGCCGTCGGCCGCGGCTTCCGCACGAACCAGGCGGGCATCGACCAACTGCGCGGGATCCTGGCCCTCCTCGGGGTCGAACTCCACGCCTTCGATCTCCCGATGTGGAACGGAAGCGCGGCCTGTCTCCATCTCCTGTCGCTCGTCAGCCCTCTCGACCGGGATCTCGCGCTGGTCTATCCCCGACTCCTTCCCGTGGCGCTGCACGCGTTGATGCGGGAACGCGGCGTCCGGTGCCTGGAGGCGGACGACGAAGAGTTCGAGGCCTCCGGCGGACTGAACCTGAACGTGCTCGCGACCGCCCCTCGCCGTTGCATCGCCATCGATGGATTCCCGCGCACGGCGAGGCTCATGCGGGACGCGGGCTGCGAGGTCACCCTCTTCCCGGCGGACGCGCTCTGTCTCCCGTGCGAAGGAGGTCCGACCTGCCTCACGCTGCCCATCCTCCGCGGCGAGCGACCCGACGCGCACCCGGCGTAAGAGGATCGATCCCATGAAACGCATCATCATCGGCATGCTCGTCCTCATCGCGGTCGCGTTCGCCGTCGTCTACGGCGTCGGGCGCTCGCTGCCGCAGAACCACGTCGCAGCCGTCCGGGCGGAGTTCGCCGCATCGCCGGACGAGATCTTCGAGACGATCGTCGACTTCCGGGCGCACCCCGAGTGGCGACCCTCCGTCGAGCGCGTCGAGGAACTTCCGTCCCGGGATGGAAGGCCGGCCTGGGTGGAACTCGGAGCCACCGGCCCGCTGCCCATGGAATTGACCGAGAGCGAGCCTCCCACCCGGCTGGTGGCGACGATCATCTCGGAGGGCCTGCCCTTCGGCGGACGCTGGATCTACGAGATCGAACCCGCCGCCACCGGGGCCACCGTGACGATCACCGAGGAGGGGGAGGTCTACAGCGCGATCTTCCGCTTCGTGAGCCGCTACATCATGGGGCACCACGCGTCGGCCTCGCTCTTCCTCAGCGACCTCGGCGCGCACTTCGGGGAGGACGTCACCGTCGACATCGTCCGCTAGCCGGCGAAGAACTCCCGGATGCCGCCGAGGGCCATCTGGCAGCCGATGGCGAGCAGGATCAGACCCGAGAAGCGCTCGAAGATCCGGACCGCCCGCCGGCTGAGCGCGTTCGACAGAAAGCTGGCGGCGAGCAGCACCGCGAGCACGCCCATCGATGCCACGAACACCGCGATCAGCGTTGCGACGGGAACTCCGATCAACACACCGGGCTCTTCGAGCGCCAGCGTGATCACCGCGGTGATCGCCGCCGGCCCCGCGATCAGCGGCATGACGAGAGGGACCCAGAGGTGGTCTTCCGTCTCGCCGGGGGCGCGACGCACCCCGGTGATCCCGAACCCGGCGCCGCGGAGCATCTCCAGTGACGCGAGGATGAGGACGAGACCGCCGGCCGTCCGGAACGCGGCGAAGCTCACGTCGAAGAGGCCCAGTATGCGCGCGCCGGCGACCGCCGAGACGCTGAGCACGATGAGGACTCCGAACGCGACCTTGACCGCCGCGCGGCGCAGTCCGGCCCGCGAGAACCCGTCCGTTGCCGCGAAGAAGAAGGGCAGCTCGGCGAGCGGGTTCGTGAGCGCGATGAGCGCGATGGAGGCGTAGAGTATCTGGTCGATCACACAGACAGGATATTCCCACCCACTCCGTGGCGCGACCGCGACCGTCCGCTCTTGGCTGGCCCGGGGGGCGCTACGCATGTTGAACCGGCTCTGACGCGTCTCATCAGATTCCGGGGGAAGCCATGAAGCGCCTCACGTTCGCGGCCATCGCGCTCGTCCTCCTCTCGCCCGCGGCCGTCCATGGCCAGCGGGGAGAGTCCTACGACTACTTCGCGCCCCAGCGGGAGATGATCCAGCGCGGCGTCCAGGCCATCCTGCAGTGCAACGGCCTGTTCACGGGCGACCGCACACTGGAGCAGGTCTTCGACCAGGAGCTGGCCTACCTGGACCCCGTCGGGACGGCGGAGGGCGGCGACTACGTCGTCGACCGGGAGAGGAAGGCGGTCGCCATCGGGGCGCCCGGGGCGATCCCGGTGATGCGGGCGGCGTTCCGCGACGGGATCGGGTGTGTGATCATGGCCCCGGACCAGACGTTCGACGACATCGCTGAACTGCCGATCCAGACGGCCCCGCCGCTGGCGGGCGACCCCTCCGGCATGGCGTGGCCGGACGGCGACATCGTCGCGGACATGGGCCTCCCGGCCGGTGTGGATCCGGTGGCGCTGCAGGCCGCTTCCGACTGGACCTTCGAGCGTGAGTCGGAGGAACAGGTGACACTCAGCTTCATCGTCGTGCAGGACGGCCAGATCCTTCACGAGCGCTACGCCCCCGGCGTGAACGCGGTCACGAAGACGAGGACCTGGTCGACCGCGAAGAGCATCGCCTCCACCCTCATCGGGATGCTCGTCGACGAGGGCAGGCTGGACCTCGACGCGCCGCTCCCGTTCGGCTGGCTGCCCGAGAACGCCGGCTCGCAGGAGACGGATCCGCGCCGCCACATCACGCTTCGCCACGCGCTCAACATGTCGAGCGGGCTCTACCCCGTGGACAGCTGGGGGATGGAGTACGCGACCGGGTCCGGTTTCTCCTACTGGGCCGGCGTGAGTTCGGTCGAGGGGGCGCGCAACCGCTCGCTGATGCGCGAGCCCGGCACCTTCTGGGACTACGAGAACTACGACACGCTGCTCGGCGTGTACGCGATGAAGCTGGCGATCGGCGATCCGCAGGCCTACCTCGAGTTCCCGCGGGAACGCCTCCTCGACAAGCTCGGGATGCGCAACACCTTCCTGAGCACCGACCGCTTCGGCGACTTCATCCTCAGCAGCCAGGTCTACACGACGGCACGCGACCTGGCCCGCTTCGGGATGCTGTACGCGCAGAACGGGATGTGGAAGGACGAGCGCCTGCTGTCCGAGGAGTGGATCGAGTTCGTGCGCACGCCGGCCCCCGCGACGTCGGAGAGCGGCAACTTCTACGGCGGCCAGTGGTGGCTCGTGCCCGACGACCGCACCGACGTCCCCTCCGACGCGTACTCGACGGCGGGCAACCGGGGCCAGTACGTGGTCGTCGTCCCCTCACACGACCTGGTCATCGTCCGCCGCGGCCTCGACTACGGCCGGCAGGGCTTCAGCCAGTGGGACATGACGCGCGAGGTGCTGAAGGCCTTCGACCCCGTGGCCACCAACAACCGCTAGGGCGTCGGCGGCGGCGGTCCGGGGCCGTCAGACCTCGCGGCTGCCGTTCAGGTGCAGGAGGAAGGGGTTGGTGCCGCGCTCCAGCCCCACGTTGGTCTCCGGGCCGTGTCCCGGGTACAGCCTCGTCTCGGCCGGCAGCGTCAGGACGTGTGAGCGGATCGACTCCATGAGCACGCCGTAGTTCGAGCTCGGGAGGTCCGTCCTCCCGATTGAACCCCGGAAGATCACGTCGCCCACGATCGCCAGCGGGTGCGAGGTGGAGACGAACATCACGTGGCCGGGCGCGTGGCCTGGAACGAACACCACCTCGAACTCCGAGCCGCCGAAGGAGAGATTCACGCCCGGCTCCAGTTCGACATCGGGGGGCGGGAGCGGATCGCACGGCACCCCGAAGAAGGCGGCCCACTCGACCGCGTTGTCGTAGAGCGGCTGGTCCAGGGGGTGAAGGTGGATCGGGGCGCCGGTCTCCGCCTTCGCCTCCGGGACCCCATCGACGTGATCGACGTGGGCGTGGGTCAGGAGGAGGGCCGCGATCTCCAGTTCCCGCTCACGGGCCGCAGCCAGGGCTTCCGGCGTCGCGGCGCCCGGGTCGATCAGCAGTCCGGTGCGGCCATCTTCGCACACCACGAGCAGCGTGTTCTGCACGAACGGGCCGCCCACGAAGGTGAGAATTTCGATCTCGTCCCCCTCCTATTGAGAAGAGGCGGAGTCTATCCGCGGCGCCCCGGGGCGGCAACGCGATTGCGGGGCGCGGCGTCCGGGCCGAGGATGGCGCGATGAACCTCACCCCCCGCCGTGTGGACCTGCGCCGCATGCTGCGCCTGGCCCTCCCGATCGTGACCGTCCAGGTCGGCATCATGATGATGGGCGTCGTGGACACGCTCATGGTCGGCCACCTGACGGCGACCGATCTCGCGGCCGTCGGCCTGGGCAACCTCTACTTCTTCCAGATCGCCGTGTTCGGCAACGGCCTGCTGATGGCCCTCGATCCCATCGTCGCGCAGGGGGTGGCGGCGGACGATCACGAGGCCGCCGCGCGGGGGATCCAGCGCGCCTTCGTCCTCACCCTCTTCCTGACGGTGATCAGTTCGCTGCTCTTCCTGCCCGCGGCCCAGGTCTTCGCGTTCCTGAGACAGCCCCCGGACGTGGTGCCGGTGGCCGGGGGGTACGCGGTCGGATCGATCCTCGGGATGCTGCCCTTCTACGGGTTCGTGGTGCTGCGCCAGAGTCTGCAGGCGATGGGGCGCGTGGCGCCGATCGTGTGGACGATCGCGGGCGCGAACCTCCTCAACGCCTTCCTGAACTGGGTCCTCATCTACGGCAACCTCGGCGTCCCGCGGCTGGGGGCGGTGGGTTCGGCGTGGGGATCGAGTCTGGCCCGCTGGTGCATGGCGGCGGCGCTGCTCGCGCTATCCTGGCGCTGGATGCGTCCCTACCTGAACCGGTTCAGGCCCGAAGCCCTCGATAGAGCCGCCCTCGTGCGCATGGTGCGCCTCGGCACACCGATCGGCTTCCAGCAGCAACTGGAGTTCGGCGCCTTCGCGGTCATCGGGGTCATGATGGGCTGGCTCGGAACCGAGGCCATGGCGGGGCATCAGGTGGCGCTCAACCTCGCGGCGCTCACCTTCATGGTCCCGCTCGGGATCGGGGCCGCCGCGGCGGTACGCGTGGGCCATGCGATCGGACGCCAGGACATGGAGGGGGCCCGGCGCGCCGCGGGCACCGGGATCCTGATCGGCGGGACGTTCATGTTCGTCACGGCCGGCGCCTTTCTCGCCGTCCCCGGCTTCTGGGCGGGCCTCTACTCACACGACCCGGCGGTGATCGCGATCGCCGCCTCCCTGATCCCGATCGCGGGCATCTTCCAGGTCGCCGACGGCCTTCAGACGGTCGCGGCCGGCGTGCTGCGGGGCGCGGGGGACACGTTCTTCGCCTCCTTCTTCAACGCCATCGGGTTCTGGGGGCTCGGCGTGCCGGTGAGCGTCGTCCTCACCTTTTCCCTCGACTGGGGACCGCGCGGCCTGTGGTGGGGCCTCGCCGCCGGCCTCGCCGCGGTGGCCGTCCTCCTCTTCGACCGCGTGCGCCGCGTCCTGCGCCGCGAGGTGCGCCGCGTCGCGATCGATTCGCCTGCAGCGTAGAACGCTCTCTTCTTTCAATCGGTCGCCTCATCGATTTCAATTGGTCGGCGCTTGACTTTCAATCAGTCGTGATCCAATTTTCAATTAGTCGGCACTTGGCTTTCAATCAGTCGGCACCTCGATGACAGGAGAACCGGAGTCGGGAGAATGTACCGCCGCCTCGTCGAACACCGGATTCGCGTCGCCCTGGAGGACACGCGAGTCGTCATGCTGTGCGGCCCCCGGCAGTCGGGGAAGACCACGCTGATGCAGTGGATAGCGGGAACCGACATCCCGTTCTTCACACTCGACGACCCCATCACGCTCGAGGCCGCCTCGACCGATCCCATCGGCTTCGTGCGCGGTCTGGATCGTGCCATCATCGACGAGATCCAGCGAGTCCCAAGCCTCGTACTCGCCCTCAAGACCGCCGTAGACGCCGACCCCCGCCCGGGGCGCTTCCTGCTCACCGGATCCGCGAACCTGATGACGCTGCCCCGTGTCGCCGATTCCCTCGCCGGCCGCATGGAGATCATCCGTCTGCTGCCGCTGGCGCAGGCGGAACTCCGGGGAACCCGACCCTCCTTCCTGGAGCGGGTCTTCGCGGGTGACGCACCAACAACCGCGGCCCCGGCGCTTGGTGCCGACCTCGTGGAGCTTGTTCTCGCCGGCGGGTACCCCGAGGCGCTCACTCGCTCGACGTGGCGGCGACGACGGGATTGGCACCTGAGTTATGTCGAAGCGATCCTGCAGCGAGATGTCCGCGACATCGCCCGCATCGAGCAGCTGAAGGCCATGCCGAAGCTCGTACGCGTTCTCGCGGAACATTCGGGACAACTCGTGAACTACTCCGGCTTCGGCTCCGCGCTCGACATGAACCACGTCACGACGCGGAAGTACGTCGGTGTCCTCGAAGACCTCTTCCTCATTCGGACACTGCAACCCTGGTACTCGAACGTCCTGAAGCGCCTCCTGAAATCTCCCAAGCTGCACTTTCTCGACAGCGGGCTGCTGGCTGGCTTGAGAGGGTTGTCTCCGGATCGCGTATCCCGCGACAGGACACTGTTCGGCCCGCTGCTTGAGAGCTTCGTGTTCGGCGAACTCCTGAAGCTCGCGAGCTGGGCCGAAGACCGGTACGTGTTCTCGCACTTCCGGGACAAGGACGGCAACGAGGTTGATGTCGTGATGGAAGACGGTCACGGGAGTGTGGTAGGGATCGAGGTGAAGTCGTCGGCCACGGTCTCACGCCGCGACTTCTCGGGCCTCGAGCGCCTCCAGGCCGCTTGTGGCGACCGCTTCGCGCTGGGATTGGTCCTCCATGACAACGACCGGACCATTCCGTTCGGCGGTCGCCTGGCCGCCGCCCCCCTCTCGACGCTCTGGTCCTGAGCAACGGCGGCACCGTGAACCGTTGCGGTCCAGCCTTTCCGGCGGCACCGTGATTCCGACAGTCGGCCCCTCGGGCCGCGCGTTCGCGGGAACCCAAGCCCCGGAATGAAGATGACTCGTTCGCGCCGTCTCGCGGTCTCCTTCGGCTCCGTCGCGGTTCTGGCCGCCGTCGCCATCGCCGCCGTGTCCCCCGCCCCCGCGGCCGATCTCGTCCCGGCCATGACGTGCAAGGAGCTGTCCGGCGTGTCGTGGGGCGGTTTCATCCTCGACGAAGTGTCGGAGGTCGAGGCCGGCGCGAACGACCCGGCTCACTGCCGGGTGCTGGGGACGATCGACGAGGAGATTCACTTCGAGCTCCTCCTTCCCACGGCCGCCGACTGGAACGGCCGCTTGCTGATGGGCGGGGGCGGCGGGTACGTGGGGAGCGTCCAGAACCAGGCCCTGGGCTTCGCGGGGCCGGTGTCGGTGCTGAGCCGCGGGTTCGCCACCGCCGGGACCGACACGGGCCACGAGGGCTCCGGGATCGACGCCAGCTGGGCCCTGAACCGGCCCGACCGCGAGGTGAACTTCGGCCACCGGGCGGTCCACGTGACGGCGGAGGCGGCGAAGACGATCATCCGTCTCTACTACGGCCGCGACATCGAGTACTCGTACTTCGTCGGCTGCTCGCGGGGCGGCGGCCAGGGCATGATGTCGTCGCAGCGCTATCCGGACGACTTCGACGGCATCGTCTCCGGCGCGCCGGCCTATCACTGGACCGGGCTGGGCGCCTTCTTCCTCCAGACCCAGCAGGCCCTGTTCCCGGATCCCGCGGAACTCTCCACGCCGGTGATCGACGCCGCGGCGGCGGCGATCCTCGAGACGGCGATCCTCGAGGCCTGCGACGGGAACGACGGCGTGCGGGACGGGTTCATGACGAACCCGCTCGAATGCGACATCGAGATTTCGTCGATTCCCGGACTCAGCGCAGAGCAGCGGCGGGCCGCGGAGGTCATCTACGGCGGCGCCCAGGTCGGCGACCGGCGGGTGTATCCGGGGTTCCCGTTCGGGGGTGAGAGCGACGCGGCCGGCTGGAAGCTATGGATCACGCAGGGCGAGGAGCCGGTCGGCCCGGGCATCCCGAACCTCCACTACGCGTTCGGCACGCAGATGCACAAGTACATCATCTTCGACGATCCGGAGTTCGACTATTCCACGTTCGATTTCAGCGACTACTTCGCGTGGGAGGAGCAGACCCGTCGCGCCGCGAAGATCCTCAACGCGACGGACACCGACCTCGGCGGGTTCAGGACCGCCGGCGGCAAGCTGATCCTCTGGACCGGCTGGTCCGACCCGGCGATCCCCGCCGCCGGCACGCTGAGCTACTACGAGGGTGTGGCCGCGGGGGACGACGAGTCGGACGATTACGCGCGCCTGTTCATGCTGCCCGGCGTCCTGCACTGCGGCGGGGGTCCGGGGCCCGACTTCGTCGACTGGATCTCCGCCATTCAGGGCTGGGTCGAGGAGGACGAGGCGCCCGAGCGGCTCGTCGCCACCAAGGTGAGCGAGGGTGAGGTCGCCATGCAGCGGCCCGTGTGCGCGTGGCCGGCCCGGGCCGTGTACGACGGCGCTGGCGATCCGAAGCGCGAGGACAGCTTCGAGTGCGTCCACCGATGAGTGAGATCACGCTGCGGGTGAACGGCGAGACTCACGCGCTCGACGTCGATCCGTCGACGCCGCTGCTTTACGTGCTGCGCAACGATCTCGGGGTCCGGGGACCGCGCTTCGGGTGCGGCCTCGGCCAGTGCGGGACGTGCACGGTGCTCATGGACGGACGCGCGATCCGCTCCTGCATGCGACCCGTCTCGCGCGCCGACGGCGAGATCACGACGCTGGAGGGGCTGTCCGCCGACGGTGTGCTGGATCCCGTTCAGCAGGCGTGGATCGAGGAGCAGGTGCCGCAGTGCGGATACTGCCAGAACGGACAGATGCTCACGGCGAAGGCGCTCCTCGACCGGAATCCGAACCCGAGCGACGACGAGATCCGGCAGGGGATGAACGGTGTCCTCTGCCGCTGCATGACGTACTACCGGATTCAGTCGGCCGTGAGGCGCGCCGCGGCCTCGATGGCGGGCGGGGAGGTGGAGCGATGAAGGCCCCGCGGGAGCTTCCGCCGGCGATCGACGACGCCCTCGCGCCGTGGGAAGGGACCACGTCGCGCCGGGACTTCCTCCGGACTTCGGGGCTGTTCGTCCTCGGCTTCAGCGGCGTGGGCATAGTCGGCATCGGCCGCCGGGCCCCGGGCGGCGGGCCGCCCGAGGCCAACCCGTATCCCGACCCCGACTTTCTGCAGCTCGACTCGTGGCTCGTCGTGCATGAGGACGGGACGGCCACCTTCTACGTCGGCAAGACGGACGGCGGCCAGGGAACCGGGACCGCGATGCGGCAGATGATGTGCGACGAACTCGACATCGCCTACGACGCCGCCACGCTCGTCATGGGCCGCACCGACATGACCGTCGACCAGGGCGGGTCGGGCGGTTCCGACGCGATCGAGCGCGACGCCATCGCCGCGCGCCGCGTCGCGGCCGAGGCGAGGCGGGCCCTGCTGGAGCTGGCCTCGGAGCGCTTCGAGCTACCGGTGGAGGATCTCGCCGTGAGCGAGGGCATCATCTCCGTCGGCGCGGATCCGTCACGGAGGGTCACGTACGGGGAACTCATCGGCGGCCGGCGCTTCGACGTGGCGCTGACGGGGAGGAACGTCAACGAGACCGCCGGCCTCGCGTCCGTCAAGCCGGTGCAGGAACTGAAGATCGTTGGCCAGCCGATCCCGCGGTACGACATCCCCGCCAAGGTGGACGGGTCGCTCGAGTGGGCGGTCGACGTCAAGCTCCCCGGCATGGTCCACGCCCGGAACGTACGGCCTCCGCTCGCGGGCGCGCGCCTGATCGCGGTCGACGAGTCATCTGTGCGCGACATCCCCGGTTTCCTGCGCGTGGTTCGCGAGGGCAACTACCTCGCCGTCGTGTGCGAGCGCGAGGAACAGGCGATCGAGGCGGCCGAACGCCTCGAAGCGGAGTGGGAGAGGCCCGCGACCCCGCCCTTCCCCTCGTCCGAGGATCTGTTCGACTACATGCGCGGGGCGCCCGCCGCGAACGCGGGAGGCTCCGGAAGCACGCCACGCGCTCGGGTGGAGGGGGATCCAGGCGCGGCGCTGGCGAGCGCGGCGACGGTCGTCGAAGCCGCCTACGACATCCCGTTCCAGGGACACACGGCGATCGGGCCCGCTCATGGCGTGGCCGATCCCTCGGACGGCCAGATGACGGTCTACACGAACGACATGAAGCCCTACAGCCACCGCACCGGGATCGCCGACTTCCTCGGCATGCCGCCCGAGCGGGTGCGGGTCATCTGGATGGAGGGTCCGCAGCTGTACGGTCGGACGGCGGCGGACGACGCCGGCTTCGAGGCGGCGTATCTGGCGAGGGAGCTGGGCCGTCCCGTCCGGGTCCAGTGGATGCGGCACGAAGAGACCGCCTGGGACACGAAGGGCCCCGCTTTCGCCGTCGACCTCCGCGGCGGGCTCGATGCGGCGGGCAACCTCCTCGCGCTCGACTACCGGGCCCGGATCGCCAACTACGCGCACCTCGGCTACAACCAGTCCGACACCGTGCTCATCGCGCAGCTCATGGGGATCCGGCCCGAGCGGCCGTCCCCCGGGGGCGGCGGCGGCCCCGACGAGATGTACCACATCCCGAACCGGCGCGAGGAGACCCGCCCGGTCCGCTTCCCGCTCGCCTTCGAGACGCCGCTCCGCACCGGCAACCTGCGGGACCCCAACGGGCCGCAGACGACCTTCGCCGGCGAGTCGTTCATCGACGAACTGGCCGCCGCCGCCCACGCGGACCCTGTCGAGTTCCGTCTCCGGCTCCTCCGCGGGTCGAGCGAGGACGACGACGCCTTCCTGCGCGCGCGTTCGATCGCCGTCGTCGAGGCGGCCACCGAGACGTACGGCTGGGATCCCCGACCCTCACCCGTCTCACCCGCAGCGCGGGCGGCGGACGCCGGGCGGATCCTCACGGGGCGCGGCATTGCCTACGCCTACCGCGCCCGAACGGTGGTCGCCACGATCGCCGAGGTGGAGGTCGACCGCGAGAGCGGCCGCGTCTGGGTCCGGCGCATGGTCTGCGCGCACGACTGCGGCCTCGTGATCAACCCCGACGGTCTCGAGAGCACCGTCCAGGGTAACCTCCTGCACGGGATCAGCCGGACGCTGTACGAGGAAGTCCGGTTCGATGGAGAGAAGGTGACGAGCGTCGACTGGCGCACGCACCCGACCCTGACCCACACCGACGCACCCGAGCGGATCGATGTGGTGATCGTGAACGGAGACCCGAACCCCGACCGCCCGGACCTCCCCCACTACGGAGCGGGCGAGCCCTCGCACCGAACGGTCGCCGCGGCCGTCGCGAACGCGATCCATGACGCGACCGGCGTTCGACTCCGCCGGATTCCCCTGCGCCCCGAGCGCGTGCTCGCGGCACTCACGGCGGCGGGCGTCTAGGCTTCGGCCGGCTACGAACCTCCGCGCATAGGTGACGAGTCCGGCTTCCGGGCGAGCACGAAGTACATGGGTGTGAAGATCCCGAGTTGGCCGGCCCTGGCGAACGCTGCTGCCGCCATGTTCAGGAGCCCGGAAACCCGGAGGGCGCCGCGCGGGATGATTCCGAGCCTCTCGAGCGTCCAGACGAGGCAGTGGGTCACGACGCGCCCGGCCCGGGAACTGCGGAAGTTCGCCAGCGAGAGGCCCGACCCGCTCAACGGCTCGTACCAGGGGATACACGAAGGATCCTCTACGGCCACGTCCTTCGCTTCCAGCAATTCGAACCCGGCCTCTCGGAGCGCGTGATCGACCTCGTGCGGATACGCGATGTCCGGCAGGCCGCCACCCAGTTCGAGATCGGCCTTAAGGCGCAGATGTTCGGGGTCCTGTGGGTCGAAGCGGTCCGTGAGGCAGTACTCGTACACCCCGAGACGGGCCCCGGGCTTGAGGACGCGGAAGGTTTCGCCGAAGGCGGCGAACTTGTCCGGCGCGCAGCAGGTTGTCTCGATGGCGAAGGCGGCGTCGAACGATTCGTCCGGGAAATCCATCTCCATGAAATCGCACTCGACGTAATCCGCCAGGGGACCCAGGTCGGCTGCTTCGGTCAGCGTGCGGGCTCGCGCAATCTGGTATCCGCTGATGCTCACGCCCACGATTCGGGCCCCGGAGAACCGCACCATCCGGCGCAGCGGACCCCCGATCCCGCAGCCCAGATCCAGGGCCACCATTCCCGGGCCGAGGCCGATCTTGTAGGCGAGACGGTGCTCGTGGCGGGCGAGCGAGGCCGCAAAACCCTCGTTCCGGGCGCGCGGCGCGAAGTGAAAGGACCTGTCCCAGCCGTATTCGTAGAAGTCGGTCACGAGGTCGAAATAGAGCTTGGCGAAGTTCCGGTATTCGCTCTTGCGTCGTTCCTGTGCCTCCGGGTCCTGGCCTCCGTACCGGTCTTCGTATTCCCGAATGGCGGAGGCAACGTCGCCGTCGTCGATGGCCCCTCTGAGAAAACCCGACATCCTTTGCGTCATGCGGTACCTTCCCTGGTCAGCCCGTCCCGGTGTACTGCGCGGTGGGATCGCGTCGAAATCCTGGATGGACCAGATCTTTGCCGCCGCAAAGCAGGATCGCAATGAGGATGAGCCGGGCGGCGACCGGGCCAGCCCTTCGTTCCGGCGAGTTCGTTGCCCTCGTCGCCCTGTTGATGTCGCTCGTCGCGCTCTCGATCGACGCGATGCTGCCGGGGCTGCCTGCGATCGGCCGCGACCTCGGGGTACTGCGCCGGAATGACACCCAGTTCGTCATCACGGCGTTGTTCCTGGGGCTTGGGCTCGGCCAGATTCTCTTCGGCCCGCTCTCCGACCGCATCGGGCGCCGGGCTGCCATACATGCCGGCCTCGGCCTGTTCATGGCCGGATGCCTCGTGAGCCTCTTCGCACCCACCTTCGAGGTGATGGTCGCGGGCCGTGTCGTGCAGGGCATCGGGGTCGCGGCGCCACGCATCGTGACCATCGCCATGGTGCGCGATCAGTACGAAGGCCGCCGAATGGCCCGCCTCATGTCATTCGCGATGGCCGTGTTCATCCTCGTTCCCACGATCGCTCCGGCCCTCGGCCAGGGGATCCTGTGGCTCGGAGGCTGGCGCGCGATATTCGCCACCATCTTCGTCGTCGCCGCGATCGCGTTGGCGTGGTTTTCGCTTCGCCAGCCGGAGACCCTGCCCACCGCCCGCCGCCGACCCCTCTCCCCGCGGCACATCGGCGGGGCCGCCCTGGAAGTCCTGAGAACCCGGGCCGCACTCGGCTACACCATCGCCGCCGGATGCGTGTTCGCGCCGTTCCTCGCCTACCTGAGTTCGGCCCAGCAGATCTTCCAGGATACGTATCGAACCGGCGCGCTCTTTCCGCTCTGGTTCGGAGTGCTCGCCCTCGCCACCGGGTGCGCCTCGCTCGTGAACGGTCGCCTTGTGATGAAGCATGGGATGCGCCGGCTCTCGAGGACGGCGACGGTGACCATCACACTGGTCTCGGCCGCCATGTGGACGCTGGCCCTCGCGTTTGAAGGGCTGCCTCCATTCTGGCTTCTCATGGCCTACCTGCTCGCCGCCTTCTTCTGCATCGGTC
Organism: Candidatus Palauibacter sp.; assembly: GCF_965216145.1. GTDB lineage: Bacteria > Gemmatimonadota > Gemmatimonadetes > Palauibacterales > Palauibacteraceae > Palauibacter. The sequence goes on along the minus strand of NZ_OZ244149.1, from coordinate 1,764,277 downwards.
TCCTGTTCGGGAATCTCAATGCGCTCGCGATGGAGCCCCTCGGCCACATCGCCGGCGTGGGAGCCGCGGTCGTCGCATCGCTCTCCACGTTCATCGCGGTGCCGCTCGGTACGCTCGTGGGCCAACGTTTCGACGGGACCATGTACGCCCAGATCGCCGCCTTCGCCGTCTTCGGGGCGGGGACGCTTGCCGCCTCGTGGTGGGCCGAGCGGTCGTCCCCGGGGCAGGTCAGATCTTGATGTGGATGCCGCGCCGGTGGAGGATCCACATCAGGACCAGCCAGAAGCCCACCTGCGCCAGCGCGAAGGCGAGCGATCCGCCGTAGTCGCCCGCCCACGACCTGAACGCGTTCTCGTAGAGCCAGGCGCTCAAGGGTATGGTTTCCTCTCCTCCAACCGAGATGCGGGTCAGAGTCTTCGCGAACATCCCCGAGGCGACGAAGACCGCGATCGAGTTCATCCCGTACACGACGAGCGGCGTCACCCACGCGCCCCGCAGCCGCCTCACGTCGATCATCCAGTACATGGCGCCGAACAGGAGGAGCGCCGTCCCCGCCGTGAAGAGGACGTAGGAACTCGTCCACAGGTTCTTGTTGATCGGGAAGACCACGTCCCACACGAGGCCCGCGACCACCAGCCCCGCGCCCCAGACCCACATCCGGTGTGAGATCTCGCCCCCGGAGCGACCCGACCGCAGCCACTCGCCGCAGAAGGTCCCCAGCAGGCACGTCCCGACGGCCGGCAGCGTGGAGAGGATTCCCTCCGGGTCCCACATCCCCTGCCACAGACGGTCGTCCATGACGAGACGGTCGAGCCACGCGGCCAGGTTCCCGTCGGGAGTCAGATCTCCGGCAACAGACCCCGGGACTGGGACAAGGGTCATCAGAGCCCAGTAGCCGAGGAGCAGCCCCGCGGTCCACGCCGCCCGGGTGCGCGCCGACCCCCACAGGTAGAGGGCCGCCGCCGCACAGTAGACGAGTCCGATCCGCTGTAAGACGCCGTACAGGCGCATGTCCGCGAAGTCGAAGTCCGGGATCGCCCGCATCGCGAGCCCCAGCCCGATCAGGACGAGAGACCGCCGAACCACGCGCCGGAAGAGCGTGCCTCGGCTGGCCCCCTCCCCGAGCCTGCGCGAGAAGGAGAAGGGGATCGCAACCCCGACGATGAAGAGGAAGTAGGGGAAGATGAGATCGGTGGGCGTCCACCCGTGCCATTCGGCGTGGGCGAGGGGCGCGTAGACGTAGGCCCAGCTGCCGGGGTTGTTGACGAGGATCATCGCCGCGATGGTCAATCCGCGGAACGCGTCGAGCGACACGACCCGGCCCGCCGTCGGTATGGTCATACGATCCTTCGCTGGCCGCTACCCCCGGAACCGGCCGCCGCCGCGACGCCCGCCACCGCCCCCGGCCATCGACCGACTGCCCAGATACCAGGTGAAGTTCAGCATCAGGTACTGGGTGAGCGACTCCACGCGGCGCTCCTGGATGAAGCCGGGCGAGTTCGTGTACGTCACGCCCTGGTTCTGCCCTAGCACGTCGAACGCGACGAGCCGGATCTCGGCCCGGTCGTTGAAGATAAGGCGCCGGAGCGACGCCTCCCACAGGGCGACGTTCCGTCCCGGGCCGAACAGGTCCTGGTCGTAGAGGCTCCAGGTGAACTCCGTACCCAGCGTCCAGGGGCCGAGATAGACGTCGCCGCGCGCGTACAGGGTGCTGTTGAGGTAGCCCTCGTTCAACTCCTCGTTCAACGAATACTTCACGTCGCTGAAGGAGAGCTTGGCCCCGCCGCGGATGTCGAAGTCCTCCTTGGCGCGGTTCTCGAGTTCGACCCCGACCGTGTGCGACAGCGTCTGGTTCCGGTTCTCCGCCTGGTTCACGAACTCCGTCGAACTGGAGTACGAGAGCCTGTAGTTCAGGTCCACCTGCCCACCCATGAAGCGCAGCGGGGTGCCGAAGTTCGCGCCGCCGGAGGCCGACCACGCGTTGCCCAGGTTCACCGGCGCGATGGTCTGGACGCCCCGCGGCGTCACCATGCGCGACTGCGAGATGTCGTTCCCGGTGAAGCTGACGTTGGCGAAGGTGAACAGGTTGACGAAGCTGAAGGTGTCGAAGAACCGATATTCGGTGCGCAGGCGGTGCGTGTACTCCGGCTCGAGGTCCGGATTCCCCATCCGGATCCGCAGCGGGTCGCGGTTGTCGACGAACGGCTGGAGATCCGTCATGCGCGGTTCGCGCGTGGACGTCGTGTACCGGAAGTTGAGCGTCCGCGTGTCCGTGAGCTGGAGCCGGTACTCCGCGTTGGGGAGGACGTGGGTGTACCCGTTGGCGATCTCTTCGTCGCGATCGACGATCGTCCCGTTCAGGTTCGAACCCTGAACCCGCAGGCCGAGCACCAGACGCCCGGCGTCGCTCGTGCGGTTGAAGCGGAAGCCGCCCCGCAGATAGCTGTACGTCCGCTCGAAGCCCGAACTCAGGAGGGCGTTCCGGGTCCGCCCGTCGGCGAAGATGTCGAACACGGACTGGTCTTCGTTCTCGTCCGTCGCGCTCCGCTCGCCGTAGACCTCCATCACACCGCGCCCCACCGGCTGGGTCATGGAGAGCCGGAGGGAGTGGGTCAGCGTCTGGCCGATATTCGTCTGTTCCTGGAAGAGGTCCCCCCGCTGGGCGCGCGGGTTCCCCGGATCCCCCTCGATCGTCGACGTGAGGTCCGTGAAGCTGTCCGAATCGCTGAGGTTGACCCGCGCTTCGGCCACGAGGCTCCGCCCGTTGTCGTTGAGGCGCTTTCGCCACGTGAGCCGCGCATCGCCGCCGAGACTGTTCGAGTCCACGTCGTAGTCGGTGGCGGCCGTGGTGAGAAACTGCCCGGCCCCCGAGCGCGTGTCCTGGAAATCGACCCGGTCGAGCAGCGAGTTGCGCGCGTTGAAGTTGCCCCGGAGCCGGAGGTCGTGCCCCTCCGAGAAGGTGAGCTGGGAGTTGAGGTTCACCCGGTGCGAGGCGTTGTCCGTCTGGGTGCGGGTGGCGCGATCCACCAGCGAGGAGGCGTCGGTACCGAGAAGCTGCTCCTGCCGGCGGGTCTCGTTCTGGAAGTTGTCGAGCGTACTGAGGAAATAGCTCGTCCGCACCCAGTTGTCGGTGCCGAAGTCGTGGCTGGCGTTCAGTCCCAGGGCGACGGTCTCGGTGAGGCCGTCGTCGCCTCCGCCCCCGAAGTCCCCGCCGCCGCCGCGACCGCCGCCGGCGGAGGAGATCACGTTTCCCCAGCCGAACCCGGCCTGGTTCACGTTGTTGCCGCTTCCGATGAGGCCCAGCTGCGTGGTGGGGGTAAACCGGTTGAGGGTCAGCGCGCCCGCGTAGGGGATCCCGCTGCCGAAGGCGCCCGACTCGCCCCGGGCCGGAAGCCGCGCGGCGACGGATTCACCGAAGCCGGGGGACACGGCGGTGCCCTGAACATCGGCACCCAATCCGCCGGACATGCGGCCGAAGTAGCCCGTCCGGGCTTCTTCCTTCAGCTCGAGGTTGATCGTGCGTTCCTCTTCGCCGTCGGCGATGCCCGTGAACTCGGCCATATCCGACTCTTTGTCATATACCTGCACCCGTTCGACGGCGTCCGCGGGCAGGTTCTGGGTCGCGACCTTGGGGTCGCCCCCGAAGAACTCCCTCCCGTCCACGAGGACGTTCTCCACATCCTCGCCCTGTGCCGTGATCGTTCCGTCGGTCTCGACCTCGATCCCCGGCAACTGCCGCAGAAGGTCCTCCACCGTCGCGTTGGGCCGCGTCTGGAAGGCGAGCGCGTTGTAGCCGAGCGTGTCCCGCCGGTTGAGGAACGGGACGTGGTCGAGGGTGATGACGAGCGGGTCCATCTCGACGGCCATCACCTGCATCTGGATGGTGCCGATGTCCACGTGCTCGCCCGCGATCGTGAGATCCTGCCGGATGGTCGCGTGGCCGATGAGGGTGACCTGCAGGAGGTACTCGCCGGGGAGGAGGTTGCCGAGGACGAAGACGCCCTCGCCGTTGGTGGTCGTAAACGTCGTCAGGACGGAGTCGGGCTGGGCCAGCGCCACCACCATGGCGCCGCTCAGCGCCGCGCCCGCGGTGTCGGCCACGACGCCGTTCGCGCGGAACTCGGTCTGGGCCTGCGCGGGGCGGGGAGCGGCCGCCAACAGCGCCAGCCCCGCGAGCACGCCCAGCCTCGCCGCCGACCTCAGCCGGACCGCCCGGGCGCGCCTCATCGGAACTGCCCATCGAACGGACGGCGTCGGTTACCCGCCGCACGCAGCGACCGCAGTTCCTCGATCCTCTCCGCGACGAGCTGCTCGTACTCCTCGCGGGAGACCATGTCCCCATCCTCGGGCGGCGCGATGCTGTCGTCCCCCAGCTCTGTGAGGTCCACCTCTACCGCCGAGTAGAGCGTGTGTCCCGCGTCGACGGAGAGAACGAGGATGAGGCCGGGGAGGCCGCCGAACTCGCCCGGACCGGCCTGGACCGGGATCTGCGGCGTGAACCAGGCCTCGATCTCCCTCTCTTCGTGGACGGCCGTCGCCTTCTGGACCATGAAGCCGAGGAATTCGCGCTGCTCGCTTCCCAGCTTCCACTGATAGGTCGGCCGCTCGCCCATGATCAGGAACGTTCGGCCCATGAACTCGCGGGTCTCGGCGACCGAACCGCTCGCGAAGTCCACGTAAGCCTCGCGCAGGTTCTCCTGATCGCTCCGCGAGGCGGACTGCTGCCGGAGCCGCATCATCATGCCGAGCGCCCGGCGGTCCCCCCCGCCCGTGGCGCGGGCGCCGGCGCGACCTGGACCCGCCTCCTCTTCCTCGGCCGACCGCTTCATGAGGGAGCTGGAGCCGTCGAAGAGGAGAACCATGGCGGTCGTGCTCTGCGGCGGCATGCGGTCGCGCATCTGGGCCCAACGCTCAGGCACGTGAAAATCGAACTGCACGGAGCGCAGGTAGTGGACCCGGCCCTCCTGCGCCGCCGCCGCCTGGGGTACGAACCCGAAGCAGGCGACCAGCAGGGCCGGCAGGATAAGAAAGCGGATACGTTTTCGAGTCTTCATGTCGTGTGGTCGATCCCTGTGCCGAGTCCGCGGCCGACTGCTCGTCCGGCGCCGCGTTCTGCAGCGGTGATTACGTAAATGGGACACACCGGGGGGGAGTCGCGTTTACCAGACCGGCGCCCGACGGGTGCTTGGCGGCCTGTGAGACACCGCACCATCTTCCGGGTGTAGGCCTCTCGACCCGCACCGGGGCACACATGGGTCCGACCAGAGACGAGCGAGACATGACCTCGGCTTCAGAGCGCGGACGGGAGAAACTCGGGAGGGGGATCCGGCTCCGGTCCCTCTTCTCGCTCGCCTTCGGCACGATCATCGGCGTCGGCTGGATCATCGTCATGGGCGCGTGGCTGAGCGGGGCCGGCGCGGTCGGGGCGATCATCGCGTTCACGATCGGCGGCCTCGTCATGCTCGCGATCGGCCTCTGCTACGCGGAGATGGCGGCCGCGTACCCGGTCACGGGCGGCGAAGTCGCGTACGTGTTCGAGGCGTGGGGCGCCCGCTGGAGCTTCGCCGCCGCGTGGTTCCTCGGTTTCATCTACATCTTCACCACCTCCTACGAGGCGATCTCGGTCGAGTGGTTGGTCTCCGCGCTCATCCCGGATTTCGGCGGCCCCGTCATCTACACCCTGCTCGGCCAGGAGGTGAGGCTGTGGAGCCTCGCCCTCGGACTCGCGGTGATGGCCGCCATCACGATCATCAACTATCGGGGCGGGAAGACGGCCGCGTGGTTCCAGGACGTGATGACGGCCGGGCTCATCATCCTGACGGCGATCTTCGTCGTCGCGGGCCTGGCGGGAGGCAGCGTCGCCAACCTCGAGCCGATGTTCACGGGGGAGACACCGAGCGCCGCCCTGGCCGGAGTGGCCGTCGTGCTCGCCACGGCCGCGTTCTGGTACGCGGGCTTCGACACCATCCCCCAGGCGATGGAGGAGGTGGAGGAGGGCGCCAAGCTGCGGCTCCTGCCGCGCGTCATCGGCGCCTCGATCGTGTTCGCGCTCATCTTCTACTGTCTCGTGATCCTCGCGACGGCGATGAGCATGTCGCGCCCGGAGCTGCTCGCGTCCGAACTTCCGGCCGCCGCGGCGATCGAGGCCGCCTTCGACTCTCCCCTGCTCGGCCGGATCGTGCTGTTCGCCGGGCTGTGCGGACTGATCACGACGTGGAACGCGCTCTTCTTTGCCGGCACGCGGATCATCTTCGCGATGGCGCGCGCCCACATGATCCCGCACCGTCTCGCGAAGGTGCACGATCGGTACGGTTCACCGTCCGCGGCCGTCCTCTTCGTCGCCGTCATGGGCGCCGTCGGCACCCTCTTCGGGCGGAACGCGATCCTGGTCATCGTGGGTGCCGGATCGATCTCGGCGGCGCTCGTCTTTCTGGTGGTCGTGCTCGGCGTCATCCGGCTCCGGAAGACGAAACCCGATCACCCGCGGCCCTACCGCGTGCCCGGAGGCCGTGCGTTCCTGTACCTGAGCGCCGCGCTCGCGCTCGCGCTGGCGGGGGTCGCCACCTGGGAGCCGTTCCGCGCCGCGGGCCGGATCCCCCCGGAGTGGATGGTGCTCGGCGTCTGGGCCGCCCTCGGCCTCGCCTTCTACCGGGCCGCCGCCCCCCTGCGCAAGGCCGTCAGCGACGAAAAGCTGCGCTGGCTCATCCTCAGCGACGACGACTCGACGGAGTAGGACCGGGGTGAGGTGGGGTCTCGGCGGTGAGGCTGATGTAGTACCGTGGATGAACTTGAAGTCGAGTGAATCATGCGCCTGCGGCTCGAGGGTGAACGCCGGCGAACGGGTCTGCTGGACGGAAAAAGGAGACGGCGGATGGCATTCGGAATCGCGTTTATCGTGCTCTCGACTATCGCGATGGTGCGGATGGCTGGGGAGCTGCGGAGTGGCAGCCCGCGTTGGTACAGAGTCGGCGTGTTGGGGCTGGTGACGTGTAGCGGCCTACTGGTGGGTGTGTGGTCGGTTGTGGAGAACCTTGTGTAGACCCGCACGCGCTATGTCCACACGATGAGCACCAGTCGACGCAGCTTCCTCCGACGGTCGGCGGGCGCGCTGGCCCTGGCGCCGATCGTGCCCGTCCGACAGGAGCGGGATCGACGCCGCGATCGCAGCGATTGTGGCTCGCTGCACGTGACCCCCTTCACAGGTGACGTTGGTCAAGCCCGCAGCGTGGGCACGTCGTAGAGCGTAATGCGCGAATCGCGTGTGACCAGGATGAGCCCTTCAGCCTGGGCTTGAGAGATGAGCATTCTGTCGAACGGGTCGCGGTGGTGCGGCGGCAGGGTTGCGGCTCGCTCCGCGTGATCGAACGTCAGTGGCAGGTGCGCGAACCGTTTTTCCTCCACCATGGCCGCCAGGTTATCCGGTGCGACAAGTCGCCCCTTGGCCTTCTTGATCGCGATTTCCCAACCCGAGACCGCGCTCACGAACACTGCGTTGCCCGGGTCCGCGATGGCCTGCCGTGCCGACTCGGCGATATGATGAAAGTCGGACACCCACCAGAGGAACGTGTGCGTGTCCAGCAGCAGCCGCATTGTCAGTCAGCGCCCGGGAAAATCCTGGAGTTTTCGAACGCGGCAGTGATCTCTTCGTCGTCGTCGTCAAAGTCCGGAGCGATCACGATCTGACCCTCGAGACCTCCCGGCTGTCGAGGTTCGACGGGTTCCTGGTAGGGCGTCAGGCGCACCCACGGTTGTCCCGAGTTGCAGATCACCACCTCTTCCCCTTCTCGGGCCAGCTTGGCCAGGCGGGACAGCTGTGACTTCGCTTCGTGCATGTTGACCTTCATGGGATTGCCTTTCCTCACTTCAACGGTCTAGCTAGCCTAAGCTTAGCTAAGTCACTCCGGATCAGCAGCGGATTGGTCCACGAGCCGTCGCGCGCGCGCGGCTGTTTTCACGCTGGACGAGGGTCAGCCGCCGGGTAAGTCTCATGCTTGACCGTCATGCCGGTATCAAACGCGAGCATCAACGAGAATCGAGAGGAGCAGCGACTGCCTCCGATGCGCAGGATTCCCACGTATGTGTGGACGCTTCTGGCTCTGGTGGCGGGTCTGGCCGGCGGCGGTCTCTTTCCCGACGCGCTCTCGCCCGTAGCGGATGCTACGTCGACGCTCATTGCCTGGGTCGTCGCGGTCGTGCCGGTGCTGATCCTCGCGGCCCTCAGCCCAGCCATCGCCACGCTGGTGCGGCGAGGACTCGCCGGGCGCTTCGCCGGCGCAGTCGTCCTCTGGTACGTCTTCACCTCGACCGTCGCCGGGCTTATCGCCCTCGTGACGTCCGCCGCGATCTTCCGCATCCCTCTGACCACAGCGGATCGGGGCGTCTGGACCGAGGCCGCCGCGATGCTCCGGAGTCTGGGAGAGGGCGGGGCTTCGTGGCCGCTGCTGGCGATCCTCGCTGGCGTCCTGCTGGGATTCTTCGGCGCCCGCCACGATCCCACCTACCGGGCGCTCAGAAGAGTCGCCGACGCCATCGAGCGGGCGGGCGGGCGGCTGGCGTACGTCATGCTGCCGCTCATCCTCGCCTTCGGAGTCACCCTGGGCGTACGCTTCGGCGCGAGTCTGGGTCTCTCGCACTACCTGACCATGACCGCCTACACGGCCGGGCTCGTCCTCGTCTGGTGGGCGTTCTACACGTTCGTGCTCGTGCGCAGGGTCGGACGCCGGCCGGTGGGGCCCGTCCTGAGAGGCTACTACGTGCCGACCGCCGTCTTCGCCGCGGGCACCTGCTCGTCGCTGGCGACGCTTCCCGTCAATCTCGCGAACGCGAAGAAGGTCGGCGTGCGCGACGAGGTGGCCGACTTCGTCCTCCCGTTCGGCGCGGTCGTGAACCTCGACGCGAGCGCCCTGGCCTACCTCGCGTACGGGCCCTTCGTCGTGAGTTACGTCTTCGGCCTGGAGCTCAGCTGGATGATGATGCTCGCCGCGTGGCCGGCCGTCGTCCTGTTCACGATCGCGGCACCGGGGCTGCCGGCCGGGATGGGGACCGCGCTGTGGAGCGCGACGCTGTTCGCGAGCATCCTGGGGCTCGAGGGACAGGCGCAGGGCGAGTTCATCGCGAGTTGGATCGCGCTCTCCGGCGGCCTCCCGGACATGCTGCGCACGGCGACCAACACCACCGGGGACGGCTACACGGCGATCATCTTCGACGGCCGTTTCGACCAGTTCTTCGCGAGGGACCGTGGCTGACGGAACCGAGGCCGGGTCGAGGGTGGACCTGTCGCCGGGCGCCCGCCGGCTGGTACACGTAAACGGGCGCGTCCAGCCGGGTGAGGCGGTGGTCGTCGTGACTGACCCGACGATGCGGCGGTACGCGGAGGCGGTCGCGGCGGCCGCCCGCGAGGCCGGAGCCGCGGTCACCGTCTGCATCATTCCGATTCGGGACCAGGACGGACAGGAGCCGCCCCCGCCCGTCGCGCGGGCCATGGCCGAGGCGGCCGTGATCTTCTCGCCGGTACGAATCTCGATCACACACACGCGGGCGATGCGAGCGGCCCTCGAAGCGGGGGCGCGCGTGTGCATGATGACGGCCTACACCGACGCGATCATGACCAGCCGCGCGCTGCTCGAGACCGACTTCGAGGCGCAGGCCAACATCTGTCGCCGCCTCGGCGCGGCGTTCACGGAGGGGGAGTCCGTACGGCTCACCTCCCCGCGCGGCACCGATCTCCGCTTCGGGATCGAGGGCCGCGTCGCCAACGTCCTGACGAACATCCCGGAGCCCGGAGAACTGGCGCCGGTCCCCGACATCGAGGTCAACGTGGTGCCGGTGACCGGCTCGGCCGAGGGCACGCTCATCGCCGATGCCTCGGTCCCCTACCTCGGCATCGGCCTGCTGGAAGAGCCAATCGTCTGCGGGGTGCGCGATGGCCTTATCGCCGAGATGACCGGCGGGGCACAGGCCGACTTCCTCCGGGAGCACCTGGAGTCCTTCGGGGACCCACACTGCTTCAACGTCGCGGAGCTGGGCGTCGGCCTGAACCCGAACGCCCGCCTCACCGGAGAGATGCTCGAGGACGAGGGTGTCATGGGCACGATCCATATCGGTATCGGCACCAGCCACACTCTCGGAGGCGAAATCGTGGCGCCGACCCACTACGATCTGCTCATGTGGGAGCCGACGATCGCCGTAGACGGCCGCATCGTGCAGCGAGACAGGCATGTGCTGGTATGAGACAAGCTCTCGCATGAGAAAGGGAGCGGAGATCCTCGTGCGGACGTGCGCCAACGTTCGGGCGTCCGAGAACGTGGTCATCGTCACGGACTCCGAGCGAATGGCCATCGCCCGGGCCGTCGCCGATGCGGCGCTCGAAGTCGGAGCCGTCTCCAGCATCGTGATGCCGCCCGAACGGTCGATCGACAACGAGGAGCCGGGACCAGCCGTGGCCGCGGCAATCTCCGCCGCCGATGTCGTCTTCCTGCCTGTCACGCTCGCCATGGCGCACACCCGCGCCGTCCGCGAGGCCATCGGCGCGGGGGCCCGAGTTCTCTCGATGACCGCGTTCACCGAGCGGATGATGCGCGAAGGTGGGCTGTTCACGGACTTCCGGGCGCGGAGACCGCTATGTCAGGCCCTCGCGGCGAGGCTTACCGCTGGCGAACGCCTGCGGGTGACCAACCCAGCCGGCACCGACCTCGCCATGAGCCTGCGAGGCGTGACCGGGAACAGCCACGCCTGTCTACTGGACGGCTCCGGCTTCTCAGCGGTCCCCAACATCGAAGCCAACTGCGCCCCCGCGCAGGGCACCGCCGAGGGCGTGTTCGTCTGCGACGGGAGCATCCCCTACTACGGAGTGGGCCCTATACGTGAACCGGTGACCTTCCGGATCACCCAGGGCTTCGTCACCGACATCGAGGGTGGCGACCAGGCCACATTCCTCGCCGACCTGCTGGCCCGACAGGACGACCCGTGGGTCTACAACCTGGCCCAGTTCGCCTTCGGCCTGAACCCGGCCTGCACAGAGTTCACGGGCGAGATGCTCAACGACGAAGGCGTGAACGGCACCGTCCACATCGGCATCGGCACGTCCGCCAACCTCGGCGGCACGGTCTCCGCCAAGACGCATTTCGACGCCGTGGCCCGCGCCCCGGCTGTGTGGATCGATGACGAGCCAGTGCTCTCGGCCGGCGAGATCCTCATCGCGTGATCGGCTCCTTACCCGTCGGTCACGAAGTCGAGGGCCTCCGCCCGCATGAACGACTCAACTGGTCGCCTGGCAGGGGGCTCCGTTCCTGCCCCCGCCTCGAGTCGGACTCTACAGAAGGCTTGGAGAATCCATCATCGGCTATTATATTTCGATACGTTATACACTGATGCAGGAGCGGTAATGGCGTATCGTAATATAATCAGCCTCAGCGATGCCGAAGCGTCATTTCTTACGACCCTGGCGGCAAGTGGGAAGCAGATCTTCGTCATGGAGGATGGGTACGACGTGCTCGGCCAAGGCAAGGCGACCAGGGACGCCTTGTCACGACTCGCCGACAAGGGCTGGCTGGAGCGCATTGAGAAGGGGAAGTACCTCATCGTTCCACTCGAAGCCGGCCCCGATCGCATCTGGACCGAGGACGCCCACGTCATTGCGGGACACCTGGTGAGTCCCAGCATGGTCAGCCACTGGTCCGCACTCAACTACTGGAACCTCACCGAGCAGGTCCCCCGCGTCACCTACGTCCAGACGACCGCCCGAAAGGAGAACCGCAGGCCGCGGGTCCTCGGGATGCAGTTCCGGATCGTTCGCGTGAAGCCTCGGAAGTTCTTCGGTAGCCACGGATACGGCGCCGGAGAATCACAGGTCGAGGTCACGGATCGGGAAAAGACGATCGTGGATTGTCTCGACAGGCCCGACCTAAGCGGAGGACTGGACCAGGTCCGCAGGGCGTTGCTTGCAGGAGACGGCGACTTCGACTGGGACCGCACGACGACGTATCTGCGCCGCTTCGGCTCCGGTGCCGTCGTGAAACGTTTCGGGTTCCTGGTCGAGACTCTCGAGCTTACCCATCCTCCGGAGCCGAGGATGCTCGATGAATGGCTGGCTCTCCGCACGGCCGGAATCAGCAAACTCGATCCGTCCACTCCAGGAGAGCCCCATCGGATCGCCACCCGCTGGCGTATCGAGGTCAATCTCCCGGAGGAAGGGCTCCTGAGGCGGACATGATTCGGGACGCGGAGATCCGCCGGCGCGCACGATTGGCGGGAGTCGAACCTCGGACCATGGAGCTGGATTACGCACTCGGATGGGCCCTCCGGGGAATCGCCGGCCACCCCTACCTGGCCCCGCGACTGGTCTTCAAGGGTGGGACCTGCCTGCGCAAGTGCTACTTCCCGGACTACCGGTTCTCGGAAGACCTCGACTACACCGCAACGCAGTGGTTCGGCTGGGAGGAGTTCGAGGAAGCCGTAACCGAGGCGTTCGCGGAAGTTCAGAGGGCCGGCGGTATCAACTTCGGGGCCCGGAACCCGAGGTTGAGAGTCATCGACGGTGAGTACGGGCGCGAGAGCCTACAGTTCACGATCTACTGGCGGGGGCCCCATGCCTCGGGTGGATCCCCGCCCGGCCTTCGCCTCGATATCACTCGGAACGAAGTGCTGGCATTCGCCCCCGTGTCGCGCCCGGTGTTTCATCCCTTCTCCGACGCGGACGATCTGGGAGAGTTCCGGGTGAGGTGCTACTCCCTGGAAGAAGTCATGTCCGAAAAAGGTCCGGGCGGTCCTCGGCCAACGGATCTACGCCGTGTCGAGAGATCTATACGACATCTTCTCGCTCCTGGAGCACGTGGATGAGCGGAAGGTACAAGCCAGCCTGCCCCGGAAACTGGATGCCAGAGAAGTCGATTTGAAGGCTATCCACCTGCATCGCATGACGGAGCGCAAGGACGAGTTCCGGGCCGACTGGGAGCGGAACCTGGCTGCCCTGCTTCCTCCGGGCGCTGAGCGGGAGTTCGACGAGGTATGGGATAGGGTAGCGGAATATGTGGGACGGGTCGCCAAAGGGCTGCGTGGTCAGAAATCCTGAACCAGGTCCCGCATGCGGCGCTTCGTCGCCTCGTCCGGGAGGCGGCCGAAGGCGGCCCCGATGTTGTCCTCCATGTGCTCCGGATTCGTCGTCTCGGTGAGCGCGCACGTCACGGCGGGATGCGCGAGGATGTACTTGAGCGAGAACTGCGCCCAGCTCAGGCAGTCGAACTCGGATACCGGTGCTTTCCGGCGGAGAGATCGTCATCGCCCCGTGAACGAACAGCCTCACCGGGGTTGGCCCGCTCCCTCCGCCCTCGCCAGCACCTCGAACCCCCGGCGCGCCCGGTTCCCCATCTCGTCCACCACCGTCACGACATGCCACCCATCGGCAACGTCCAGCGCCTGCTCGTGGAAGACGCTCGTCGATCCCACATATCGGTCGTCCAGGTGCCAGTGCAGGGTGGCGTCCGGGTCCCGGTGCGCCGCCGCGAAGACCGCCCGCCCCTTCCGTCCCCCCAGCTCGACCGGGATATAGATGCGGGTCCCGTCATCCGGGTACAGGAAATCGACCGGACTGCGCGCCGACGCCTCGGCCGAGGTCTCTGCACAGTCCGCCCGATAAGCCGGCAGCGGACGATATCCGGCATTCCACCGCCGGTAGAACGACTCCTGCCCGGGGGGTAGCACGAACCAGGTCTCGTGTGACATCGCATGCACGGACGCGCACCTGCCGTGAACGCGCAGTCCGCTGGACGGATCCAGATGCACCGTTCGGTGGTGCGGGCTCGGGCGCTCGAAGTGGCTGTCCCTCGGGGCCCAGCCCACGGTGGTTTCGCAGCCCCCCGCGGCGCGATACCCGTCGGACCGGCACACCTTCACTTCCCTCAGGTGCGCCTCCGGCCTGGGGAACCACTCTTCCCCCTCCAGGCGGTTCACGATGTCGAAGAGCACCGGCGCGGCGGCTCCGATCCCGGTCAACTCCGGCCGCCCCTCCCCGCTCGCATTCCCCGCCCACACCCCCACCGTGTACCGTGCCGTCACGCCGACAGCCCAGCCGTCCCGGTGACCGTAGCTGGTTCCCGTCTTCCACCCCACCCTTCGCCCGTCCCCAAACACACGCCATTGGGATTCCGCCCCGGGCCGGGCCACATCGACCAGGGCCTCCAGAGTGAGCCACGCGGCCCCCACGCTCAGCGGGGCCCTGCCAGCGGTCGCGGGCGGCGCGTCCGCGAGGATTCGTGGGCGGTAGAGACCGGGTGCAAGTCCCCCTGCGGCTCGCCCACGCGCGAGCTCCCCGGCGGCTTGTCCGGATGCCGGCGACCCCGCCCCACCCCCGATCCGCGCCACATTCGCATACATCCCCGTGATGTCCCACAGCGTCCCCTCGGCCCCCCCGAGCACCAGCGTCAGCCCGTAGTCGCCGGGCGGACGATGCAGCGTGGTCATCCCCATCCCGCGCAGGAAGTCGTAGAACCGGTCCACCCCGTGGCGCCGCAACATCCACACGGCAGGCACGTTCAGCGAACGCGCCAGTGCCGTCCGGGCCGGGACCGCTCCCCGGAACTCCCGGTCGTAGTTCTCGGGCCGGTATCCCGCGAACTGGGACGGAATATCCGGCACGAGCGTCTCGGGCAGGATCTCCCCCGCGTCCAGCATCCGCGCGAAGAGCAGCGGCTTCAGGATGCTCCCGGTGCTGCGCGGACGCCGGATCAGGTCGATCGCGTGGCCGGTGCCCTCACCCACCGCCCACCGGCTGTTGCCCACATACGCGACCACTTCGAAGGTGCGGTTGTCGACCACGAGAGCAGCCAGGTGGCGGATGCCCATCGAGGCCAGCGAGCGCGACTGCCGCGACGCGACATCTCCCACCAGCCGCTGCAGCGCCGCGTCCAGCGTGCTCGCGTACCTCCGCCCCGCCCCTCCGTCCCCCGCCGCCAGCGTCTGCAGCAGATGTGGTGCCACCTGTGGCAACGGCCGGGGCGCGTCCGGCAGCGGTTCCAGCAGGGCCAGCTCCAGCTCCTCGGCGTCGATCGTCCCGGTTTCCTGCAAGCGTCCCAAGAGTCGGTCCCGCTTCTCCAGCAGTTCGGCACGGCTTCGCCCCGGATGCACCGCACCCGGGTTGTTCGGCAGGACCGCCAGCATCGCGGCCTCGGCCCAGGACAGATCGGCGGGCCCCCTGCCGAAGTAGCGCCACGCCGCGGCCTCCAGCCCGACCACGTTCCCGCCGAAGGGCGCGTGGGCGGCGTAGAGTGCGAGCACCTCGTCCTTGTCGGTGCCGAGTTCGAGCCGGAGCGCGAGCGCCGCCTCGACGAACTTCTCCCGGTAGGTGCGGGGACGGGAGCCGCGCGACATGCGGATCACCTGCATCGTGATCGTGCTGCCGCCGCCTACTACCTTGCCCGCTCGCAGGTTGGTCCACGCCGCCCTGGCCAGCGCGAGCGGGTCGACCCCGGGGTGCCAGCGGAAGCGCTGGTCCTCGGCGGCGATCACGGCGGCCGCGTACTTCCCGGGAACCGAGTCGCGCCCGGGAAAACGCCACTGCCCGTCCGACGCGATCCGCGCGCCCAGCAGCGACCCGTCACGCGCCTCCAGGACGGACGACACCGGGTCGTCGAAGAGTGGGTCGGGAAGCCGCGTGGCGAAGCCGCTCGCCACGACGAAGCCGGCGGCCGCACAGGCCCACACGGCCGCTCGCCGGGGCCGGCGCGCCCACAGAAGCCTCACTGCTCGTTCCCCTCGCCATCGACCACGCGCACTCTCATCCCCTTGATGCGCGCGTACACCGAGGCGTCGTACATGGCCTCGACCGAGACCGTCGGCAGGTAGTAGTCGCCCAGATAGGCGGCGTTGAATCGCATGGAGAGGGTGAATCGCTCTCCGTCGCCGAGCGAGAAGTAGGTGAGGACCCGGTCGTCGCGCACGTCCTGGTAGTCGATCCGGTCGTCCCCCGGCCCTTCGCCCTCATCCATCCTCGCGTTGTGAATCTCCCACCCCGACGGCGCGCGGTACTCCAGCGCCAGATCCCGCAGGTCCCGTCCCGACTCGTTCCGGACCGTGACCCTGGCCTGCAGGTCGGTCCCCTGCAGAAGCTGGCGAACATCGACCGGTCCGCCATCGGGGGCCGCGTAGATCACCTCGACCGCCAGTCCGGACGAAGCCGCCGACTCGTCTCCCGCCGCGGGCGAGCCCCGGGTCACCAGACTCACGAAGAGCGGCGCGTCCGAGGTGTTCCTCACCTCCACCCGACCCCCTTGCTCCGCGATCCCCGCGAGATGCTCGGAATAGACCGGGGAAGAAGACACCGCCTCCGTCACATCGTCCCCCGCCCGGCGCTCGAAAGTGAACGTCCCGGACCGCTCGCCCAGCCCGTAGAACCGTGCCATCGCCTGGAGCGCGTAGGCGACGGAATGCGTCCCGTGCCAATCGTCCGAATAGAGGGCGGCCGAGATCTCCTCGGCGACCCGGGTCGCCTGGGTCTCGCGGTCCAGCGTCACCAGGGCTTCGAGTTGAATGCCGCGATCACGCAGCGGAGATCCCATGCTCCAGCCGGGCGCCGCGTACTCCGCGATCCGGTCGTCGTCGCGAAGCAGGCGGATACCGGGCCCCACCCCGGCGAGTCCGTAAGCCGCGGCGAGGTGCCAGCGGGCCGCGGTCGCCAGACCGCCCGTCTGACGCAGCCGGTTCATGGCGCCGACCTCGTAGTCGCCGGCCCGCGCGAGCGTGTACAGCCGGTATGCCTGGTCCATCGCCGGCGTGTCACCGCGGCTTCTCCACGAGCGCGCGCGGCGGTTCTGGTGGGCTTTCCAGCTCGAGATCACCTCCGGATCGACGTAGTAGCCCAGCCGCTCGGCCTCGATCATGAAGTGGCCCGCGTAGTTCGTCACCCATGCGTTGCGGGCGTTCGCGGTCGAATACGTGCCCGGCCAGTACGAAAACCCGCCGGACGACACCTGGAAGCCCCGCAGGCGGTCGATCCCGGCCTGCACGTTCTCCTCCACCCGAGCCCGGTCGTCGGCGTCGAGGTTCACCAGCAGCGGCAGGTACATCTGCGCGAAAACCGCCGAGACGATCTGCTCCAGGCACCCGTGCGGGTAGCGCACGAGGTATCCGAGGCGCGCCTCGAGGTTGAGCGGCGGGAGCGGCGTGACCTCCAGCGTCGCCGAGTTGGTCCCCGGTATCCCGTGCGGATCCACCTCGGCCCTCCACTCCTCGCCGGGCGCGATCCGGGCCCTCAGCTGGGTGGCCGTGGCGGGGTTCGTCATGCGGATCGGCAGGGCGATCTCCGAGCGCGCGCGGTGCTCTCCGGCCACCGCGGCGAAGCGCAGGACGCCCACGCCGGGCCGGTCGCCCGCGCGGATCCGCAGCCGCGCCAACTGCTCCTCGGCGCCGTCGAAGTTGACCGTTTCGCTGGCGCTCCCCACCACCTGGAACTCCTCGCCGACGTCCAGGGTCACGGTGGCCCGTTCGATGCCCTCCTCCATTGCGAAGAGCGACACCGGAACAGCGATCTCCTCACCCGGACCCACGACGCGGGGCACGGTGGCCAGGAGCGACAGCGGCTGCCGTACGAAGACCGACTGCGAGGCCGAACCGTAGGCGCCCTCGTGGCCCGCGACGACCATCGCGCGCACCTGCCCGATGTACTCCGGGATGTCGACCGAGTGCGTCCCGATCTGCCCGGGCCGCAGGGTGAACGGCCCCAGAAACCGCACCACCGGCGGGAACCGGCTGCGCTCCCGCTCCTGCAGCTCCACCGCGTCGTCCCCGCCCAGGGCGAGCAACCGCTCCAGTTCCGCGCTGTAGGCACCGGCCACTTCGTCGAAGATGTCCCAGGTGGAGACCCCGAGCGCTTCCTTGCTGAAGAAGTGCTCGTGCAGATCGGGCGTCTCGTAGTTGGTGAGGCCCAGAAGCCCTTCGTCCACAACGGCAAGCGTGTAGGTCATGGGCCGGTCCGCCACCTCGGACACCCGCACGGTGGCGGTCGTATCGGGACGCCACTCTTCGGGAACCGCGATCTGCGGCCGCAGCACCGTCGCCGGATCCTCCACCTCGAGCGGAATCACCCCGTAGAGGCGGATCGGCAGGTCGTTGGCGCGGTCCGAGTGCGGCTGGATCAGGCTGACGCCCACGTAGACGTTCGGGCTCATCTCCGCGGTGATCGGCACCTCGAAGCGCGCGCGCCCGCCGCCCATCTCCACCCAGCGCTGGTCGAGGATCCTCGTACCCGTTTCCAGGGTGACGAGCGCCCGGCCGGTGTTCGCCTCCGGCAGCTGAATCTCGGCTACGTCACCCACCTCGTAGCTCGTCGTGTCGGCCAGCAGCGTGAGCACACTCGCCCCGTCGCCAGACTGCTCCTGCGGCCGGCCGGCCCAGCCGGGCCAGTCGATGTACACGGTCCTGCCGGTGCAGTGCCCGCCTTCGGTGTCGCACGCCCGCAGCAGATACCGGCCCCAGTCCGGGTAGCTGACCCTGAAGTTCCAGCTTCCGCGCCCGTCCGTCGTGACGACCCGCCCCCGGGCCACCACCGAGCTGTGCTCCGACTCGGAGTAGCGGGCCAGCGATTCCGCGGAGCGGTCCCACCACCAGCGCCAGTCGATTTTGTAGAGGGTGAGGTCGACCGAATCGGCCGACACCGGCCCGCCGCCGGGAGCAATCGTCGCGACCTGGACCGTGTGCACCGTGTCGGTGAGGAGCATGCCTCGCCGCGTGTCGCCGAGGGGTAGCCGGACCCCGACGTAGCGGTCGTAGGGGGAGAAGCGCAGGCTGCGCCGGTTGGTGCTGAAGGCCCCGCCCGGCTCGAAGATACGGGTGGTGAAGGTTGCCGAGAGCATCCCGGGGGAATGGCCGCCGGGTGCCAGCTCCGTGGTGAAGGCGGTATGGCCCTCGTCGTCCAGCGTGCCTTCGAAGACCGTGAGCGGCTCGTCGAGGTAATCGCGCGCGGGGTCGTCGAAGACGTAGTCCGAAAACCGGGTGAAGGCGGTGGGGACGGACCGGAACGTCACCTGCACATCGGTGTTGAGGTTGCGCGCCACGGCACCGCTCAGCCATTGCCCCGACAGGGTGGCTTCGTGGCGCACGCCGCCCTGAAGGAACTCGCCTTCACCCAGGTCGAGTTCCACCTTCAGGCGGTTGGGCATCACGGTCTCGATCTTGAGCGGGGTCGAGAAGCGAGCCCCTCCGACCTCGACGGCCGCGTTCCAGTTCCCGGTGGGCGCGTCGGCGGCCGTCCTGAGCGCGAAGGCGTAGAAGTCGCCGACCGGGTCGGCGTTGGTGACCGTGTGAACCACCTGGCCCAACGGATTGAGGAGTCGCAGGGTGGCAGGGTGACCTGCCGGCAGCGGATTGTCGGCGTCGTCGAGCACGAAGGTGAGGTGGATGTCGTCGCCGGGACGCCACACCCCGCGCTCGCCGTAGATCGCCCCCTTGAGCCCCTCGTCCACGACTTCGCCACCCACGTCAAAGTGGCTGGTCGGGAGCGCCGTGCCGGGGCTCATCTTCAGGTAGCCCCTCTCTCCGCCCCGCGTGGCCACCGCGTGGTGGGGCTCAGCGGGAAGCGTGGTGCGGGCCAGTCCCCCGGGTCCCGTCACCACGGTCTCGAGCGGCTGGTTCTGGTAGTTCATGAACGTCACCGCCACGCCGCGCATCGGTTCGGAGGTGCGCAGGTCGGTGGTGGCGACCAGGGTGCCGCCCCGGGCGTCCCGCTTTGCCGTCATGCCGATGTTCGAGGCCAGGAAGTTCCGCGAGTCGCCCGCCCGCGAGGACCAGCGGAAGTAGGCATCGACGCAGGGGTCGTTCCGGTCTCTCCAATCGACGGAGCCCTGGTAGGAGGCCTCGATGGCGTCCCAACTGCTGGGCGAGCTCCCCGCGGCCTCCAGGTCGGCCGGCCACGGTTCCTCGAGCACGGGGATCCGATCCTGTGCCTCACTGCACGCGAAGGTGGAGTTGCCGCGGTTGAGCGACAGGGTCAGACGGACCAGGTTTCCCGAGTAGGCACGCACGACGTCGCTCACATCCAGCGTGTACCGCGTCCAGCCCCCGCCCGGTTCTTCCGGCAGCTCGACGGTGCGCCGCCACAGGGTGCGTCCGGTGCGCCGGAGTTCGCGGCCTTCGGACAGGTCGTTGGCCTGCAGGAACTGCCCGATGTTGGTCTCGTACACCCGAAAGGCCGTGACCTGCACCGAGTGCACGTTGGCCGCCTCGATGGGGACGGTCAGCCGGTCCGCCCGCGGGAGCACCACGCCGCGCCCGGCGAAGCGCACGCCGGGCTTCACGTCGACAAACGTCACCTCGGTCTCGCTGCGCTCCTCGAACCGCTTGCCGTCCGCGCTGCGCAGGCCCTCCTCGAGCACGACCGTCACCGTTCCGATGACGCGGTCGCCGGGGATGATCCGGAGTGTGTTGCCCTGCACCTCCAGAGTGATGCTCTCCTCGCCCAGGCTCACCAGCCCGTTGAGGTTCTGGCTCGGGTCGAGCGGGTCGGAAAACCGAACCAGCGCGTACTGTCGGTCGTCCGACTCGGCGCGCACGGTGATCATCCGGAACACGTCCTGCGCCGGGATCGGGATGTCCTGACTGCCCCGCTCGTAGATCGCGATGCCCCGTCCGTTCCAGCGCAGCCGGACCTCGTCGTCGCGCCCGCCGCGGGTCACGCCTTGAACGGCGAAGCGATGATTGAGCCCTTCAGGGCCGTGTTGCCACCGAATCTCCAGGCCGGCCCCGTCCTGCTCGGCGCTGAGAACGCCCTCCACGGCCTCCGAATCCGCGAAGTCCGCGGTCACGATCGATCCGGTCAGAACGAGATCGTCCTCCTCGCCGGACTCCGCGTCCAACCCGTCCACAAGAAGTTCCAGACGTTGCTGCATGACGCTGAAGTCGAACGGGTAGTCGCCCAGGTCGTCGGGCAGGCCCAGGAGACCCTCCCGGACGAGTGTGGCGCGATACTCCTGCCCCGAAGGCAGGTCGGCGGCGGGTGCGAAAACCAGCTCGCGGGTGCTGACGAAGGTGGCCGCGCCCTCCACAGCCGGTTCGAGGACGAGCACGCCGGTCGTGGGACGGCCTATGAGGTACTCGCCCGCCACATCCCGGGTGAAGACGATCGTGATCCTGTCTCGCTTCGAAATGACGCCGTAGGTGCGCTCGCTGATCAGCGATCCCCACCGGGGGTCCTCTGGAGGGGCGGACTCGTCGCATCCTGCGAGGGTGAGGGCGGCGAGGGTGGTGCCCAGGCAGAGGAGGAGGCGGGGGCGCGGTGCCGGATGGGAACCGTGGGCGGTTCGAGCGGGGCGGGGGCTTCTGCCGTGGGCTGCCTTGGCCGGAAAGGCGAAATGAGGCGGGAGAAGAACCATAACCGTTTACTCCGGAACCATTTAGAAGTCTTGAACCAGCTCACGCATGCGCCGCTTCGTCGCCTCGTCGGGCAGGCGGCCGAAGGCGGCCTGGATGTTGTCCTCCATGTGCTCCGGATTCGTCGTCTCGGTGAGGGCGCACGTCACGGCGGGATGCTCGAGGATGTACTTGAGCGAGAACTGAGCCCAGCTTGCGCAGTCGAACTCGGATGCCCATTCGGGTAGCTCGCGTCCGCTGACGCGGCCGAAGTAGCTGCCGTTCATGAAGGGGCGGTTGATGAGGACGGCCAACCCGAGGTCCCGGGCGAGCGGCAGGAGGCGCTCCTCCGCGTTCGGCTCCATCACCGAGTAGTTGATCTGCACGAAGTCGAGGGGCTCCGCCCTCATGAACGCCTCGAACGCCTCGTGCTGGCCAATGCTGGAGGTGGTGACGCCGATGTAGCGCGCCTCTCCCGAGTCCTTCCACCGGAGCACGTTGGGCCAGTGTACGTCCAGATCGCGCATGCTCTCGACCTGGAGCAGGTCCAGGGTGCGGCTTCCGACGACAAGTTCCTGGTTCTGCCGCATCTGTTCGATGCCCGACGCTTCCCCGTCCGTGTTGATCTTCGTCGCGACGAAGAGGCGGCCGCTGAACTCCGGTGCGGCCAGGACCTGGCCAAACTCCTCGTCGATTTCCGGTGTGCGCGGGGAGGTATCGACGACCCGCCCACCGTGCTCGAGCAGCACGCGGATCACGGCCGTCACGGGCTCCGTCCCCTCGGTCGGGATCTCGAGCACGGGCTTCGAGGACCCAAAGCCTACGATGGGCAGCGTCTCACCGGTTCCTGGTATCGGGCGCGTTGGGAGCGTGGTCTGGGCCGACAGCGTGCTTCCGAGCGCCGGGCCCCGGGTGGCCAGCAGCGCTCCCAGACCCGCGAGACTGGCCAGGAAGTCGCGGCGCGTCGTGTCATTCGGGATCGCCATGGAGACCGTCCTCGCAAATCGCTCGGTGGCGCTATGGATCAGGGCCCCAGCGCCCCTACCGGGATCACGCTCACCCCATCCTCCCGCGTGTAACCATACCCGCTGCTCACGATCACGCCCAGCGACGTCGGCTCGCCCATACGGTCCGGATCCACCTTCCGTGCCAGCCGGAGGAGGTTGTCGGCACCTTCATCTGCACTTCCCTCGCCGAGCTTGACCTCGAAAGCCGCCCAGCGACCGTCGTTGCACTGAACGATCGCGTCCACCTCGAGGCCGGCCTTCTCGCGGTAGTGAAACACCTCGGCGTCCGTAGCCTGGGCGTACACCCGCAGATCCCGTACGACCAGCGACTCGAACAGGAATCCGAGGAAACCGAGGTCGCGGAGTAGCCGGGCAGGTGTCGCTCGGACGGCGGCCACCGCGAGTGAGGGGTCCGCGAGGTGCCGGATCGGCTTGCTCCTCAGCACCGACCTGGAGCGCAGGTGGGTGGGCCACGCAGGCTGGTTCTCAACGATCATGATCCGTTCCAGCGCCCTCAGATACTCCGCGGCCGTGTGCTCCTTGATGGCGGATACGCCTTCGCCGGTGTCGGAGGCGAGGGTCGCGGTCGCGGCGGGCGTCGCGACGTTCCGGGCCAGGGACCGGAGGAGCATGCCCACCCGCACCGGATCCCTCCTCCTGCCGTCCCCATTGGTGATGTCCAGGCGACGGATCTCGTCCAGGTGATCTCTGTTCGCGCGGAGCGCCGTTTGGGTGGTGCTTTGGAGGTTCAGGGGCCAGCCGCCGACGCAGATCAGTTCCGCCAGATCATCGAGCGGGATCACCGACCTGTCCGCCGCGACGCGGCCCCCGTCCAGGAGGCCCGCCAGCGAGACTTGGCCCGAAGAGCGACCCAGTTCGAAGAGTGAGAACGGGCGCATGCGAAGCCGGGTCAGACGTCCGGCTCCGGTGTGGCGGGTTGCGTCGTCGGCCGGAACCGTGGATCCAGTGAGTATGAACTGACCCGGGAGGCCGCGATCATCCACCGCCCTCCGCACGTGATTCCAGATCGCCGGCTCCAGCTGCCATTCGTCGATCAGCCTCGGCACGTCGCCGATCAGGACGCGGGCCGGTTCGAGACTGGCCAGGCGCCGGGCCACATCGTCGACATCCAGCCGGGCTTCGCTGGCAGCGATTTGCCGCGCCGTGGTGGTTTTTCCGCACGCCCGCGGGCCCTCGATCACCACCGCTCCGGTGGCCTTCAGGCGCTCGGCCAGTTCGCTGTCGACGACTCTGGGGCGATAGGTCATGCACCCACCTTAGTGGACTTGATCGGACGTGCGCTACACGAAGATGCTAGCGGTTGGGAGAGCCTCCGGGAAGGGACAGAGGCAGATTCGGCAGTCGGATAACGGCAGAAACAGCACTACTACAACGGCATGAATGGCGTCTATTCGGGAGCATCTCCTGTCAGGGTGGCAGTGCGCAGACGGGACAGCCATCCGGCGGCGTCCGCCAGGCCGCCGAAGGTGAACAGGTGAATGTCGACGGCAGGCGCCTTCTCCCGGTCGGCCAGGTGCGAGGCCAGCGCCAGCGCAATGGGGGTCGGCGACCATCTACCCGCCAGCCGTGCGACGCCTGGCTTGCGCTTCAACGCCCGTGCGGACGCCCCGACGCCGCAGCGGACCGCGTATCCGATCAGCGTGCGTAGCGCGACGGGCCCCGGCACCCCGATGCGAACCGGCAGCGTGCAGCCGGCCTCCCTCGTCCGCGCCAGCCAGGCGAGAGCGGGGGCGGGCGAGAACACGAACTGCGTCACCACCCAGAGCTCCGAATCCGTCGCCCGGGCGTATGCCGTTTTGCGCCGAAGTGCTTCATCCAGATCGGCCGGGCCGACGAGGGGATGCCCCTCCGGATACGCCGTGACGCCGAGCCGCCGCAGACCGCACTCGGCGAGTAGCCCGGAGTCAAGCAAGGCCGGCGTATCGGGATACGGGCCGGCGGGCGCGGCGCGGTCTCCGGCCACCAGCATCAGGGAGTCCACCCCTGTCTCCACCAGCGCGGACAGCCAGTCGCCGAGCTCGTCCGGGCTCCGCACCGAGCGCGCCGACAGGTGCGGCACCGGCTCCATGTCCGCCGCCAGCACCCGTTCGCAGGCGGCGATCGTGTCCGGCCACCGGCCCTTCGGCGGGAACGGCACATAGACGGCAGCACCGGGCGGGAGGTGGCCGGCGAGGACTTCCGGCGGAGGCACCTTTCGCGCCAGGACCTCCACGGAGGCACCGAGGGCCAGGTCCCGGAGCGCGGCCCGAGTCCGGGTCTCTGAAGGAGGCGGCATTCGGTCGAATACGGCCGGGCCCTCAGATCCGGCCTGTGCGGCGCAGCATCCTGGGGTGGTTGCGCACGTTGTCGTGCTCGAAGTAGGCGTCCTGCAGGTGGCGGTGCCCGTTCGAGCGCAGCGCGGTGCGACCGTGCAGCACCCGGTGCCCGGCGCACAGCAGAATCTGCCCGCCTTCCAACCGGAAGTTCACCTGGGCGCCCGGGTCATTGACGCGCCTGGACAGCTCGTGGTAGGCCGCGTAGAAGTCGCCCAGCCGAGGCTCAGACAGGGGAACGGCCTGCATCTGCGCGGTGTTGAAGCGAATCATCCTGACCTCGCCGTCGCTGTCCAGCGCAACCATGGGGTTGGTCGCGTAGCACTCGTATTCCTCGCTGAAGATGCGGGACGGCACCGGCACCTTACACAGCACGTCGAACTTGTCGGGGTGATCGCTGCGTAGCTCGTTGAGCAGGCCGAAGCCGTCCACGACGGTCGATTCCCCGCCTTCGCACTCGTTCACCAGCATGTGCAGCGCCTGCACGCTCGGCGGCCAGGTGTAGCTGGTAAAGTCGTTATGCGGCGCGACCGCCAGACCCGTGTGCGCGATGTTGTAGCCCTTCGGATCGAGCATGACGTTGTGGATGCGCTCGAACAGCACCTCGCGGATCGGGCCCAGACGGGTCGCGAGCTGCTCCAACGAATCCGGTTCGGTGGGGGCGTCGACCAGCACGCAGACCCCCGTCCGCAGAAACTCCTCGATCATCTCCGCCGCCGCCCCGTCGCTCGCCAGGAACGGCCCGTAGTCGAACCTCCGCGGCTGGAACCGGCCGTCCCAGCACTGCAGGTCGGGACGAGACGGGCTCAGGAGGCCGTGGATCTCGCTCGACCGGTAGCGGGTTTGGTGCCCGTCCGGCCAGGCGATGGCGATCGCCTCGTCCTCGGATCCGGCGCCTTCGAGGCTGACCGCGAGCGGTCTCAGGTCCCTGGCGACCCGGAAGATGTGGAACCGCTTCTCCGTGGTCTGCTCGACGCAGCACTCGCTGCAACCGCAATTGTCACGCAGCCAGAGGTAGGGAAGTTCGGTCCGTTCGCCACCGCTCCAGACTGCGGTCAGGACCTCGGCATTCCGGGCGACGCTGCTGATCGAGTGATGCATGGTCGATCCCCTCAATCCGTTGTGAGCGGCGTTGTGGCCGGCCTGGAATGGACGCTACCGAGTCCCGAGCGACCTTGACAATGCCCTCGACTTCTTCCGACGCTGCGGCGGGGAGCCCCCGAGAGTGAGAGGGGGGGAGAGCGACCATGGGAGGGTGACCAGCATGACCCGTATGGCGACGCCGGACCCAACGCCGGGCGGTCCCGTGGTGAGCTTCACCCGCATGGCGGACGGCACCCGCGAGGACTACGAGTTGCTCGCGGACCTCGAAGAGGAGTTCGCCGCCGGCACGGCGGACCGGGTGTTGGCGCACCTCCGCGAGCTGTCCGGTTCCATGGGCGGCTACAAGGTCGACCGGCTGGAGCATTCTCTGCAGAGCGCGACCCGCGCCCACCGCGACGGCGCGGAAGAGGAGATGGTGGTCGCGGCGCTCCTGCACGACATCGACGACCTGCTGGCCCCGCACAGCCACGGCGAGCTGGCCGCGCTCCTGCTACGCCCCTTCGTGACCGAGCGCACGCACTGGATCGTCCGGCACCACGGCCTGTTCCAGCGCGTCTACTACGCCCACCACGTGGGCGGCGACCCCAACGCGCGCGACAAGTACCGCGACCACCCCTGGTATCAGGACGCCGTGGACTTCTGCCACCGCTGGGATCAGTGCTCGTTCGATCCCGACTACGATTCGCTGCCGCTGGAGTTCTTCGAGCCGACGGTGCGCCGCGTGTTCGCGCGCGAGCCGTTCAGCCTCGCGCCGAGAGAGCATTCATGATTGAATGGCTTGGTATCGGCCACCTCTTTAAGTCATCCGCGAGGAGGCGATGAAGAAGATGACATCAATGCCCGTCTGGTCACGAAGACGGTTCCTGGAGAGCGGATCGGCGGCTGCTGGGATCGGCGCCGTTTGGGGATGCACGCCGGGGACCAGCCCGTCGGCGCCGCTCACCGGCCCTCGCCGCTCGCTTGCGGCGCCGGGCCCGATGCTCCCGCCCGTCCCGGCGATCCTGCTCACCGTGAACGGCCGACCCGGCGACCCTGACGAGATCTCGGTGCTATGGACGTTCGTCGTGAGCGGCGACCCGCCCCAGATTGGGGTGAGTGCGGGCCTCGAGCATCAAGCGAGGGAACTCCTGGAGCTCCACGACGAGTTCGTGCTGAACGTCCCGCTTGCATCGATGGTCGAGGCGTTCGACACCGTCGACATGAACTCTGGAAGCGTAGCCGACAAGTTCGAACTCTCAGGTCTGACACGAGGCGCGGCGACCGTGGTCGATGCGCCCATCGTGGAGGAGTCCCCCATCCATTGCGAGTGTCGCATCATCGACTCACTTGAGGTGCCGCCCGAGCGGAAGCTCTTCATCGCGGAGATCGTGGCCACGACCGTCATCGAGGGCGCGGTCGACGACGCCGATCGCCTGATCGTGCCCGATGTGGACTTCTTCGGGATGACCGCCGGGAGTGGCGAGCTCTACACGATGGGTCGCCGAGTCGGCAACATCGGGATGACCGTCGGTCGGACCGACATCAAATACTGACGCCCCCCAGCGTGTGAGGCACCGGCATGGAGGAGGAGCGAAACTCTTGGCAAACACTACATGTCGATACGTGATTGATGCATGAGGGAGCGGTAATGGCGTATCGAAATATAATCAGTCTCAGCGATACCGGAACTCGACTACGCGCTCGAGTGGGCCCTCCGAGGAATCGCAGAACACCCTTTCCTGGTATCACCTGAGCCACATAAGCCTTACTCGCCGTCTCCCTGCCGACGCCGGGCCTGCCGTGCCGAGCCGGCCCCGTAGGCATGACTTGCATCGGGTCTGTCGGTGAGCAGACCTGACAAGTCTCCGTCCGACTCATGCTGAAGATAGCTGAGCGCCGCGCGAGCCAGCAGACCGGACCTTGACTGGCCTTCCCGCACCGCGGCCTGGTCCACGATGGCCAGTACCCGCTCAGGCAGTGTGATATTGATTCGTTTGGTCTTGCTCGAAAGTTTCGACATATCCACGTCGGCAATCGCCCACACACCACCTCTGTAGTCGTCGTTCGCCTGGTGCGCTTCCAGCGAGGCCTTGGCCGGGACCGGTTCGCCATCCAACAGCAGGCCCTCGATATGGCACGCGATCGCCTCCCGTGCCGACTCGATCACTTCGTCGAGGGTGTCACCGGCCGAGAAACAACCAGGGAGATCGGGCACGGTGACGCCATACCCGCTGTCTGCATCCTTGTGAACCACGATCGGAAAGCGCATCAGCGATCCTCCCATTCCCAACCCGCCTGCCGGAAGATGT
Organism: Candidatus Palauibacter sp.; assembly: GCF_965216145.1. GTDB lineage: Bacteria > Gemmatimonadota > Gemmatimonadetes > Palauibacterales > Palauibacteraceae > Palauibacter. Next base: position 1,736,212 of record NZ_OZ244149.1, on the reverse strand, counting down.
TGCGAAGCGTCCCGATCGGGATGTCCTTGCTGGGGTGCTTCACCGTCACTCGGCCGGGCTTGTCGGAATGAACGAATTGGTGGTGGCTTCCGCGGGTGTTCCGAAGCGTCCAGCCATCTGCCACCAGTTTGCGAATGATTTCCCTGCTCGACATGGTGTGTACTATACACACCAGGACCTATTCCACGAAAGGCCCCTGTGGCCTACCTGCCCACCGCTCCCGTAGCTCACCGCACCGGAGACCCTGCCCTCGCGTGCCGCCCCAACGTCCTCCGACGAGCGCTCCGCCCTCAGTACCCGAGCAGTTCCGGCAGGAACAGCACCACGCCGGGCAGGAACGCGATGGCCACCGTGAGCGCCAGCATCAGCGCCAGGTAGGGCCAGAGCGGGCGGGCGACCTCCGCCGGCTGGACCCCTCCCACGGAGCAGGCCACGAGCAGGCTTACGCCTACCGGCGGCAGGAACACGGAGATCCCCTGGGTCGCCACGATCACCGCGCCGTAGTGGATGGGGTCGATCCCGAGTTGCGTCGCGAGAGGCAAGAGGATCGGCGTCAGCAGGACGACCGCAGGCACGCCCTCGAGGATGGCGCCGAGCAGAAGGAAGATGAGAATCGTGAGGGCCATGAATCCGACCTGGCCACCTCCGATTCCCACCACCGATGACGCCAGCGTCTGCGGCACCTGCATGACGGCGAGGACCCAGCCCAGGAGGCGCGCGGCCCCCACCACGAACAGCACCATCCCCGATACCATGGCGGTCCGGACGACCTTCTTCCACAGCTCCGCGAGGGTGAGGGATCGGTACACGAACCCGGCCAGGAGCAGCGCGTAAGCCACGGCTACGGCGGCCGCCTCGGTGGGCGTGAAGAGGCCGAAGCGGATGCCGCCCAGGATGACCACGATCATGAATAGCGGGAGCAGGGCATCGATCGCTGCGCGGCGGAGGTCCGCGAGGGAGGCGCGCTCGGCGGCCGGCCACCCTTCCCTGCGCGCCTGCCATCCGATCTGCGTCATCAGCCCCGCGGCGATGAGGAGCGCGGGCACGATCGAGGCGATGAACAGGGCGCCGATGGAGATGTTGCCGATGACGCCGTAGACGACCATCACGATGGCCGGCGGAATGAGAATCCCCATCCCGCACGCCGCCGAGACGATCGCGGTGGCGCGCGCCCGGCCGTACCCGTGCGCGGTCAGTTGAGGCACCATGATGCCGCCCACGGCGGCCGCGTCCGCGGACGTGGAGCCCGACACGCCCGAGAAGAAGATCTCGGTCACGATGACCACCTGCCCAAGCCCTCCGGGGAGGTGTCCCACGAGCGACCGCGCCAGCGTCACCAGGCGGCGACTGATCCCTCCGACGTCCATGACGAAGCCGGCCAGAATGAAGAGGGGCACGGCGAGCATGGGGAACGAATCCATCCCGGCGATGATCTGCTGCGGGATGATGACGAGCGGGAGGTCCGCCACCAGGATGGCGACGACGGCCGCGATCGCGAGCGCGAAGCCGATGGGCACGGCGGCGAGCACCAGGAGGCCGAAGACGCCGAGGAGGAGCCCGCCCATCAGCCGGTCTCCCCGACCGAGTGCCCCGCCGACTCCGGCTCCCGCGCCGGGTCCGAATCGCCGGCCGCCGTCCCCGCCAACATGTGGATCACCATCAGCAGGCCGGACACCGGCGCCGCGGCGTAGACGAGCGCGACCGGCAGGTTCAGCGCGGCGGAACGCTCTCCCATCGTCAGGTCCATGAGAGCGATGCCCGTGGCAATGAGAAGGAGCCCGAACAGCAGCACGACCGCCCCGGCGAACGTCTCCACGGCCCGTTTCATGCGCGGGGCCAACCGCGCGGTGACCTGATCGAACCGGAAATGCGCCCGATGCGCCACCGCCAGCGAAGCCCCGAGCAGCGACATCCAGATGAAGCAGAAGCGCGACACCTCCTCGCTCCAGGGATTCGGGTAGGCGAAGAGGTAGCGCATGAGAACCTGGAGGAGGACCACGTCGCACACCGCGATCACGAGGACGCCCACGGCGTACGTCTCGAACGCGATCAGAACTCGGTTGAGCGCCCGCAGTCGCCTCGTCATTCGAAGAGCTCGTGGCCGCTTTCTGCTGCAAGATCCTCGGACAGTTCGTCCGCGCTCGGCAATCGCGCAGCGCGCTCTCTAACTTGGAGCATCGAACTGTGTGCCTTCATCGAGGCCTCCTGTATCCCTGTTGCGATACAACGTGTCATGCTGCCGCGTGTCCACGTCAACCTGATTGCTGATGATACGCATTGCTACTGCAAGTTATCATGATAAATTGCAGCCTATGTTCAAACGATCACTGATTCTGCCGGACGCCGGCACGGAGACGTTCTTCCTCTGGGGGCCACGCCAGGCCGGCAAGAGCACCCTGTTGCGCCAGCGCTATCCGGACGGCCGCTGGGTCGACCTGCTGAAGAGCGACGAGTTCCGACGTTACCTGACGAACCCGGAATTCCTGCGCCAGGAGATCGAAGCGGAAGGGGACCACCGGAACCGACAGATCGTCATCGATGAAGTCCAGAAGGTTCCCGCCCTCCTGGACGAGGTTCACTGGCTCATGGAGAACCGGGGCATCAGCTTCGCGCTGTGCGGATCGAGCGCAACCAGGGTCAGGCGGGGCGCCGCCAATCTCCTGGGGGGACGGGCCGTCCGCTACGAACTGCTGGGGATCACCGCGGCCGAACTCGGGGAGGACTTCGACCTGACCCGCCTGCTCAACACAGGCTATCTCCCTCGCATCTACCAGGCCCCTCGCCCCGTCCGTCTCCTGGACGCCTACATCAACGACTATCTCGTCCAGGAGGTCGCCACGGAGGGAGTGGTCCGGCAACTCCCTGCCTTCTCACGCTTTCTCGACGCGGCTTCGTTGAGTGACGGAGAGATCGTCAACCTTTCGAACGTCGCCGCGGAATGCGGCGTCGCGCTCCACACGGTAAAGAACTACTTCCAGGTTCTGGTGGACATGCTTCTGGCTCGCTGGGTCCCGTCCTATCGCGCGCGCCCGAAACGGCGGGTCATTCAGGCGCCGAAGTTCTATTTCGCGGATGTGGGGATCGTGAACCGGCTCGCGCGGCGTGGTCCCCTGGCTCCCGGCTCGGAATTGTACGGGAAGGCCTTCGAGAACTGGGTGTGCCACGAGCTGTCCGCGTGGCTCAGCTACCGGGAATTGGATGGCGAGCTCTCGTACTGGCGGCTGGCGGGCGGGACCGAAGTGGATTTCGTGGTTGGCGACATGCAGCTCGCGGTCGAGGCCAAGGCGAGCGCGAAGATCGGCTCACGCCATCTCCGGGGTCTCCGCAGCGTCATTCGCGATCACCCTTCGATCGCGCGCCGAGTCATCGTTTGCCTGGAACCTCGCGCGCGACGGACGTCCGATGGCATCGACATCCTGCCCGCCGAAGCGTTCGCCCGACAACTCCGGCACGATCGCCTGGTGTGACCCTGGGGCGGACCGTACCCCGGACTTCTACCGGCTGCCGGAAGCCGTGCGCTCCGCTTCTGCCACCAACCTTGCGATCAGCGCCTCGCCGTCCGGCAGCCGATCGGCCAGTTCGTCCCAGATTCGCGATCTGACGGCCGGGGCGAACGGCGCCAGGTTGGGGCGCGAGATCTCCACCCCGCTGGCGCGCATCTCCTGCAGGGCGTCCGCCTCCATCCGGCGCGCGAGTTCGCTCTGGTAGGCGAGCGCGTCCGCCGCGGAGCGGTCGACCGTCTCCCTTATGTCGCGGGGAAGCGCCCGATAGAACGGCTCGTGCACCAGGAGCGTGATCGGGTTGTAGGTGATGGACGTGAAGCTGTAGAACTTCGCCACCTCGTGGAGCCGGCTGCTCACGAACCCGATCGCGTTCGCCTCCCCGCCGTCGATCACGCCCTGCTGGAGCGCGGAGTAGACCTCGCCGTAGTTCATCGGCGTCGCCTGGACGCCCAGCGCGGAATAGGCCGCCAGATACGTCGCGTTCTGGAGGACCCGGAGCTTGAGGCCGGCGAGATCCTCGGGCGCCTCGACGGGTCGACGCTTGTTGTAGACGTGGCGGAACCCGTAGTCGAGGAACCCCAGCGAGCGGACGCCCGTGCGCGCGAGGAGGAGATCGCGCCACCAGTCTCCGATGGGGCCGTTCATCACCGAGAGCCCATGGTCGCGGGTCTCGAACAGGAACGGGAGATCGAACATCTGCCCTTCCGGCACCCAGCCCGAGAGCACGGGGGTGCCCGTGATGGCCATATGCACCGCGCCGACCTGGATCTGCTCGAAGGCGACGCGCTCGCCCCCGAGTTGTCCCGATGGATAGATGACGACCCGGAACCGCCCGTCGGTACGCTCGAGCATGAGGTCCCGGAAGCGCTCCGCCATGAGGTGGAACTCCGAGTTGGTCGAGAGCACATGGGAGAAACGAACCTCCCAGGTGGGCAGGTTGGTGGGCGGGTCGGAATCGCCGGGGCCGGGGCCACGGCACGCCACCAGCAGGAGCGTCGCCACCACCGCCAGGCTTCTACGCACCCCAGATCGTCTGGCCGGCGTCGATGAACAGGGTGGCGCCGGTCACGAGGCGCGCCTCCTCATTCGACGCGAGGAACACGACGGCTCCCGCCACGTCGTCGGGGGCGCCGATCTCCCCGAGCGGGATGCGGGCGAGACGGCGCTCGCGGAAGTCGTCCTGAGCAATGTCGGCCCGGTTCATGTCGGTCTCGATGAGGCCCGGTGCGATGGCATTCACCCGAATCTTGTGGGGCGCGAGCTCGAGCGCCATCTGCTTCGTGAGCATCTCGACCCCTGCCTTCGACACGCAGTAGTGGGCGAGGTTCGGGGCGGCCACCGCCTGCCCGGCGGACGACACGTTGACGATCGCACCCGGCGTCCCGGCCTCGACCATGCGGCGTCCTACGGCTTGGCCGACCAGGAAGTACCCCTTCAGGTTGACGTTCAGAATGTCGTCCCACTCCTCCTCGCTGATCTCGAGGAGGGGCGTGCGCTTCAGGATCCCGGCGTTGTTTACCAGGATGTCGAGGCCGCCCAGGAAGTCGTGCGCCTCGGCGACGAAGCGTTCGACATCCGATCGGGAGTCCGTGGAGCCCTGCACGGCGACCGCGCGGCGCCCCATCTCCTCGATCTCACGGACGACGCTCTCGGCATCCTCACGGCTCCGCCGGTAGTTGACCGCCACGTCCGCGCCCTCACGGGCCAGGCCCAGGGCGATGCCCCGCCCGATGCTCCGCGAGCCGCCGGTGACGAGAGCACGCTTGCCTTCAAGACGCATTTGGGGCCTGGCAGCGGTCTGGAGCGTCGATGTTCCAGTGCTCCGCTTCGTATCTCTCGACCAAGGTCACCAAGACCTCCAACCGATCGGACTCAGGCGTCCCCCACGCCGCGCCCATTAGGCTGTCAATCTCGGCAAGCGCCGCGTCGTAGTCGGTCTCGGTGCTGATCAGCTGGATGCTCATCGTCCGTTCCTCCTGTATCGGGGAGGCATCGAGGCGACGCCGATTCTAGGCCAGCGACGAGACGCGGGGACAAGTTCTCGTCGAAGAGGAGCTTCACCCGGGCGGGATCGAAACGAGTCTGCGCTCACGCTCCGCCGCAAAAGTCAGCGCTGCCCGGATGTCGTCGCGCTCCAGGTCCGGAAAATCCGTCAGTATTTCGGCTTCCGTCATCCCGGAGGCCAGATACCCCGCGGATGCACGGTTTACCGCCTCTCTTGTCCGGCTCCAGCGTGATGCGATCCAAGAGGTTCATGCTCTGGAATATCCCGTGGGCCGAATCGGAGGTCAAATCTCATCCTACGGCTTGGCTTTCCTTGACGGCCTTCGAGCCCAACTTCATTCCGTAGCCTGCTGGCCACCTCTACGTTCAGAGCGGTGCGGTGGCGGTCGTGTGGTAATCCGGTGTGACAGGTTCCCTCTCGCGGAGCGACCCATGAGGCCCTCGGCTCGAATCGAACTCGCGTGCTGGTTGGCGCGCCTCTTCACCTTGATGGTCCTGCTGGTGCCTGGCGCGACCCGGAGCGTGGCCGCCCAGTCCTTCCCCTCCGACGATCCGGTCATCCGGGCGATCTGGGAGGAGGGGGTCGAGCGCTCACAGGTCTACGAACTCGGCCAGGTGATGATGGACTCGATCGGGCCGCGCCTCACCGGCTCGCCCGCCATGGCCGGCGCCAACGACTGGGCGCTGGCGAAGTACGCGGAGTGGGGCATTGAGGCGTACAAGGAGCAGTACGGCACATGGCGCGGGTGGGAGCGCGGGATCACCCACATCGATCTCGTCTCACCGCGCGTGCGATCGCTCGAGGGCACGGCGGCCGCGTGGAGTCCGGCCACGGATGGGCCCGTCGAGGCGGACGTCGTGATTCTGGCGGACGCGGGAAGCCCCGAAGCGTTCGAGGCGTGGCTGCCGGAGGTACGGGGCAAGTTCGTCCTCATCTCGCGGCCGGAGCCGAGTTGCCGTCCGCGGGAGAACCTGGAGCAATTCTCCCGACCCGAGACGCTGGCCCGCATGACCGAGGAGCGTGAGCGCGCGGCCGCAGAGTGGCGCGCACGCGAGGAGAAAACGGGAATCGAGTGGCGCGCCCTGCCCGAAGCGCTGGATGCCGCCGGGGCCGCCGGGGTCATCCGCTCGCAGTGGTCCGAGGGGTGGGGCGTGAACAAGATCTTCGGCGCCGGGAACGAGCGGGCCCCGCTGCTCGACCTGAGCTGCGAGGCATACGGGCTCGTGTACCGGCTGGCCGAGAACGGTCAAGGGCCGGTGCTGCGCGTTGACGCCCAGGCCCGCTTCCTCGGCGAGGTGCCGGTCTTCAACGCCCTCGCCGTGATCCCCGGCACGGCCGAACCCGAGGAGTACGTGATCCTCGGAGGCCACTACGACTCCTGGGACGGCTCCGACGGCGCGCTCGACAACGGCACCGGCGCGGTCGCGATCATGGAAGCGATGCGCATCCTGAAGCGCGCCGTCCCGAACCCCCGTCGCACCATCATCGGCGCCCTCTGGAACGGCGAGGAACAGGGCTTGAACGGCTCACGCGCCTTCGTCGAGGACCACCCCGAGATCCTCGAGCGCACCCACACCGTGTTCAACATCGATGACGGGAACGGGCCGGTCACCTTCATCCCCATGCAGGGCTTCGCCGCGGCCGGCGGGCGTTTCGGCGACTGGCTCGGGAAGGTCCCGAGCGAACTCGCAGACCTCGTCACCCTCGAGATCCCGGGGATGCCCGAATCCGGCGGGACGGACCACGCGTCCTTCCTGTGCGCGGGAGTCCCGGCCTTCAGCTTCCACGTGGGCGCCGGCCGCAGCGACATGTCGATTGCCGACAACCGCTGGGACACGAGCACCTACACCTGGCACACCAACCGCGACTCCTTCGACAAGATCATCTTCGAGGACCTGCGTGACGACGCGCTGATGACCGCGCTGCTCGCCTACCTGGCCTCCGAGGACCCGGATCGGATGCCCCGCGACCAGCGCGCGATGCCGCCCGGCGCGGCATGGCCGGAGTGCCGACCCCCGGCGCGGAGTTCCGGCGAAAGCAACCGCTAAGGGAGATCTCGTAAGAATCTCCGCGACCGCAACGTTCCTAGGGGGAATGGTCACACCTCTTCGGTGACCTGACATCCCTGGTGATGAGTATGCGACATCGAATCGCGGCACGCCGTTCCCGACGCCTGTATCAGCTTGCGGGCGTGGGCCTTCTTGCCGCGTGCGGAGGCGACGGTCCGCTGGCCGTGCCCAAGGCTCTGCCTCCTGAAGAGTGGGTGTACGACCAATACGTCGCGGTTGGAAGAACCATCGAATTGGATCTCGTTACCATCTTCAGCAGCCTGGACAGCGTCACGCTCCGCTTCCACGCGGAGACATCGGACCCAAGTCTCGTGACGGTCGCTATCGACGATGGTGTGCTGACGCTGGAATCCGTCGGGGGCGAAGGTTCAACCGACGTGACCGTGTGGGCCACTGCTCCGCGAGGCCGGTCCGCCGTCGCCGATTTTGCCGTGTTCACCGACTTCGGCGGCTCGATCGAGCTGGCTGCGGCCGCATCCGTCGGCGATACGATACAGGGGGTTCTGGGGCGAGGGGATGAGGATTATTTCGAGGTCTCCGTCCCGACCGACGCCTTCCGGCTGCGCGCGTTCACCCAAGGCGATACGGCACCCGTGGGGGCATTGTACGACGCGAACGGCACCCGTATCGCACGTGATCATGACACCGGCGAGGGATTGAACTTCTACATCATCCGGGAACTGAATGCCGGAACGTACTACGTGAGCGTAAGCCGCGGGGCCGGGAGTTATTCGTTGATTCTGGAGGAGGCCGAGGCCGACGATCACGGCGACTCGTTTGCTACAGCCACGTCCGTGTCCATCGGTGATACGGTACGGGCCGTCCTGACGCCGGGGGACCAGGATTACTTCGAGTTCTCGGTCCCGGACGGCTTCACCGTGCGCACGTTCGCGCAGGGCGATACGGACACCAATGGAGAACTGTACGACGGGAACGGCATCCGCCTCGCGTCGGACAACTCGGCCGGCGGGGGCTTGAACTTCCACATCGTCCGGGACCTGGCTGCGGGAACGCATTACCTGAGCGTTAGCGGGTGGGACACGGGCAGCTACTCGCTGATCGTGGAGGAGGCCGGGGCCGACGATCACGGCGACTCGTTCGCTACCGCCACGCCCGTGTCCATCGGCGATACGGTGCCGGGCGTTCTGTCACCGGGGGACGAGGATTATTTCGAGTTCTCGGTCTCGACCGACGGCTCGCGCCTGGGCGTGTTCACGCGGGGGACGACCGACGCGGTCGGAACACTCTACGACGGGAACGGCTCCCGCCTGGCGGACGACGAAGACTCCGGCGTGGGGGACAACTTCCACATCATCTGGACCCTCGATGCCGGACGGTACTACCTGCGCGTCTTCGGGAGCTACCACCGCGAAGCGGGATATTACTCGCTGATCCTGAGAGAGGCCGAGCCCGACGATCACGGGAACACGATCGCTACGGCGACGTCCGTGTCCATCGGTGATACGGTTCCGGGCATTCTGGCGGCCCGGGACCGTGATTTCTTCGAGTTCTCGGTCCCGACGGACGGCTTCCGTCTCGGCGCGTTCACGCAGGGTGATACGGACACCGACGGGGTACTGTACGACCGGAGCGGCTCCTGGATCGCGCATGACTATTCGTCCGGCGAGGACTCGAACTTCCACGTCACCCGGGTGCTGGATGCCGGGACGTATTACCTGGAAGTAAGTGGAGGGGGCGGAAGTTACCTGTTGATTCTGGAGGAGGCCGAGGCCGGTACGGATGCTGCGGGGTCTGCGCGCGATACCGGACGTCCCGGCGTGGCCGCAGTACCGCCCCAGGGCGCGCAGTTCAGGCTCCTCCTGACGTCCCCGCCCCACGACGCATTGAAATACTAAATCTTGTTGAATTAGTACATCGTTAGTAGGTTGCGCGCTGCGGGGTGGCGCGACACCGCCCAAATACTAATCTGACACGAATTAGTACATCGTTAGTACTTGGAGCATGCTTCGGTGAAGATTCCCACGTCCGGGCCGACCCTTCGCGAGCTTCTGAGCGACCAGGATCTCATGTCCGGGATCGCACGCACCCTCACGGCCGGGACCGGGCCCGAGGTGAAGGGCCGCTACTACCACTGGGACAAGCTTCGGCACCTCGATCCACCCGCCGGTCTCACCACCCGCGAGTGGTGGCTTGCGCTCAAGTTCGCCCGAGCGCAACTCGCCAAGCCGATCACCCTCCTGGACAAGACCGGCACACCGTTCACGTTCTCGATGACGGATACCGTGCTCCAGGCCATCCACAAGATCGACCGGGACGCGAGCGGGAAGATAGAGATCAGCGAGCAGGTCACGAGTCCGGAAACGCGAGACCGGTACATCATCAACTCTCTGATACAGGAGGCCATCACTTCCAGTCAGCTCGAGGGCGCGGTCACAACGATCGAGAGAGCCAAGGACATGATCAGGACCGGCCGAAAGCCGACCGATCAGAGTGAGCAGATGATCCTCAACAACTACAGGGCCATGCGCGGGGTGCGGCAGTTCGCGCGTGACCGCCTGACGCCTGAGCGGATTCTCGAGCTCCAGAGAGTCGTCACCGCCGGTACGCTTGATGACCCCGACGCCGCCGGCCGGTTGCGGCGGCGGGAGGACGACGTCGTCGTGAGCGACTTCGATGGCAAAATCCTCCACCGCCCACCGGACGCCAACGAACTTGAGGCACGCCTGGACCGGATGTGCGCGTTCGCCAATGGGGAGGATGGAGACGCCTTCGTACACCCGGTCATCCGCGCCATCATCCTTCATTTCTGGGTCGGGTACGACCACCCGTTCGTCGATGGCAACGGTCGAACGGCCAGGGCGCTCTTCTACTGGTCCATGCTGTCGCAGGGCTACTGGCTTTGCGAGTACATCTCGATTTCCACGCTTCTTCGCTCGCAACCGGCCAAGTACGCTCGCGCCTACCTGTATACCGAGACGGACCAGAACGACCTGACCTATTTCGTGCTCTACCAGCTAGGCATAATCCGGCGGGCGATTGAGGAAGTGCACGTCCACCTCGACAGGAAGATGGAAGAGATCCGACGTGTCGAGGCCCTCCTGCGGCAGGCGGTGGTTCTCAACCATCGACAGCTCGCGCTCCTCAGCCACTCTCTGAAGCACCCCAACAGCCGCTACTCGATCCGGTCTCATCGGAGCAGCCACAACGTAGTCTACCAGACCGCTCGCACCGACCTGCTGGATCTTGCCGCTCGCGGGCTCCTGACCAGACGGAAGGTGGGCCGGACGTTCTACTTCTACCCGCAGCCGGACCTCGCCGATCGTCTGAGAAGCCTCGAGGCTTGATCTCATGGGGTGGGCAGCGTGTCTTCCTTCCTGGCCTAATCGTCGAGGCTCAAGGCCCAGTTGTTCCACTTGCGATCGGGAGAAGCGCCCAGCGATCGGTAGAAGCGCTCGGCGGCGCTGTTCCCGGTCATGACGGTCCAATTCAGTTCGGCCGCGCCGATGGACTCGGCATGCGAAATCACGGCCGCCATCAGAGCCCTCCCCGCCCCCATGTTTCGTGCCGCCTCTTCAACAAACAGCTCCTTGAGCACGACCTTGGGTCGAAGCGTATAGGTCCAGGGAATCGTGTAGACGACAGCCATCCCGACGAGATCATCGTCCTGCTCGGCAACAAACGCGGTGAACAGGCGCGCATCGCCGAACCCATGCTCGAGAACACTCTCCCGCGTCACCGCGAAGCGGTCGATATACTCCTCAAACCGTGCGAGCCCCCGCATGAGCTCGAGCAAACGATCCACATCTCCGCGTTCAGCCAGCCTGACGTGCATTAGCGGAACCGTCGTCCAAGGATCCTTGAGGTAGCCGAGATACTCCCGAGCCATCGCCCGAAGCATTCGGCCAGCGAAGGGAGGCGAAGCCTCGCGAGCGGCGAAATGCCGCCCGGCACCCGTGCCTAACAAAGGACGTGCCCGGGAGAATTCGGCCAGCAAGGGGGAGGGACGAAGCCCTCCCCCGCAGCGCACCGAGAATTCTGCCGGGCGCCTTCTGGCTTCCGAGGGACATGCGCCCGGGAGAATTTGGTCAGCGAAGGAGGGCGAAGCCCACCGAGCGCACCGAGAATTCTGCCGGGCGCAATTTGACTTCCGAGGGACATGCGCCCGGGAGAATTTGGTCAGCGAAGGAGGGCGAAGCCCACCGAGCGCACCGAGAATTCTGCCGGGCGCGAGTTGACTTCCGAAGGAAGGAAACATGCGCCCGGGAGAATTCGAATCCCCAACCTCCTGATCCGTAGTCAGGTGCTCTATCCAGTTGAGCTACGGGCGCTGGGACCGGTCGACCGCGACCGGCGATGTCGTGCGCGCGAGGCCGAAAGCCCCGCGATGCTGCATGCCCAGGAGAGGATTCGAACCTCCACGTCCGTATAGGACACTAGCCCCTCAAGCTAGCGCGTCTGCCAGTTCCGCCACCTGGGCTGGTGATGCTCGGGGGGGGAGTCGAACCCCCACGGGAGTTAAATCCCACAGGATCCTGAATCCTGCGCGTCTGCCAATTCCGCCACCCGAGCCTGCGCCCCTGAACCCGCGGGTCCGGGAGTTCCCCCACGGACCGGTGCTGCCAAGCTCCGTCGGGACGAGTGCGCCCGACAGGATTTGAACCTGTGACCTCTTGCTCCGGAGGCAAGCGCTCTATCCAGGCTGAGCTACGGGCGCAGACACGAAACGCGTCGCCAGAAGGCGACGCGCCGTGGACTCAATCTAATGGGGTGGGGACCCGGCGTCCACAAGGTGTATCGAGCGCTGCTCTCCCACGCCTCGCTCGAGGAACCGCTTAAGAAAGTCAGCCTCGATATGCCGCTTTTTTTGTTCCGGACATTCGCGCCAGTTACACAGGTACCGGTAGCCCAGCCGACGCCGGAAGTGGCCGATGACGCGGCGTTGCGTGCGGATCTCGAGATCGCCGGCAGCGGTCACTGGGGGCTTTCGAGGTTGGGTTCGGGGGCGGGATCGGAGGCGGAGTCGCCAAGCACCTTCCAATGGCCGCCCTTGTCGGGGCCGACCCGCTCGATCTTCCCTGCCTTGCGCAACTTGTCCAGCCGGTACCGAACGGTGGATTCTGTGATACCGAGCGTGGCAGCGATTTCGCGGCGGCTGGCCGACGGGTTCCGGCGGAGAAGCGCGAGGACGCGGTCAGCGAGTTTCTGGTTGGAATCGTCTTTTTCTGGTTGTTTTCTGGTTGTTTGCTGGTTGTTTGCTGGTTGTTTTCTGGCAGATCTTGATCTTCTGGTTGTTGATTGCGTAGTCTTCCCTGCCCGCCAAATCCTCGTAACGAAGCCCGCGCCGACATCGAACTCGGGCTCCGGTAGGCCCGCCTCGGCGCAACGCCGAATCATGTCCACCGTCCCGGTTCCCATCCTCTCGATGTACTGCAGCAGGTACATCGCCTCCGCGAGCAGCGGATTGCCGGGCAACGACTGGTGTGGCAGGCGTAGCTTCTCCACGGTCAACGGTGGCGGCAACCGACCCGAATTCATGACTTCCAGCCGGTCGGCGAACAGCATCACCTGAACGCTACTGTTGTCCGTGTAGTCCCGATGGGCCACCGCGTTCACGACCGCCTCGGTCACCACTTCCTGCGGTATCTCGTACGCGACGGGGACCTGCACGCTCTCCGCTCGCGTGCCGACCGACAGCGCGATTTTGCCCAGGACGAAGTCCACGGCCTGATCCACCAGCGCGAATACGGTTCCCTTATAGACTTGGTAAGAGGGAATCGGCTTGGCGACCTCCGTTCCGTGGAAGTGCGCGCACTTGATCTCCGAGGAGAGCAGAAAGCGTTGCGGGGCTCTCCCGAAGAGCAGCACTGCGGCGTTGGTCAGCCGCCCTCTGTTCAACAGGTTCAAATGCCTGAGCAGGTCCGGCGGCCGCGTCTCTTCCGGCAACGAGAACTGCCGCGCCCGGCGTGCGGTGCGGATGAACCGGTACATGCCCTCGACGTCCAGATCGTCCAGCGTGGCTCCCGAGCACTGTGCCGCGTCGAACGGTCCGAACCGCAACATCTCCTTCGCTTCGAGATACTGCACGAGCGCGGGGTAGAGTCCGGCTACCAACTCGGCCGGCGTGGCGAACCGCCTCCTGACCAAGCCGGCCTGAGCCCTGGCGATAAGCGAACGCATCTTCGGATGTCGACCGTCTTCTTGCGCTCCCTTCACGAAGATCAACCGGTGCTTCTCCAGTTCGGTGGCGCAGTCGAACTCGCGCTCGGTCGGGGAGACTCCCTCGGCGTTCTCGCTTCCGTAGTCCTGTCCGAACAAGCCCACGTAGATGTCGCACCGCTCAACCTCCTCCAGATAGACCCGATCTGGGCGCTGATCGGAAGCCGGTACTTCCTCGAACAGAAAAACCTCGAAGAAACGCCGCATGAGCGGGTCACCGCGCAGGTAGTCGCGGACGCGTTCCCTCTCCCCTGTGAATTCGCCTTGCACGCTGCTGATGAAGATGCGGACCGGGGTCACTGGCTGGGCTCCTCTACGATCTCCTTGGTCCCCTTGAGCGCGACCATATCCGCGAAGTTTCCTCCCTCAGGCACCTCGGTGTCGGCGTAGGGGTCGGCGTGCCCCGCGTACTTGTCCGACACGTACTTCATGAAGAGCAGCGTGAGGACGTAGTCCTTGTACTGGGACGCGTCCAAGCCGCCGCGCAACTGGTCGCAGCTCTGCCAAAGCGAGGAGTAGAGGTGCGATTTCCTAAGGGCCATGTGACTAGATCACTCCGATGAGACGGATCCGGGAGGGACGGACCGGGTGAGAAGTGGAAGCCGCGAAATCCTCGGCCAGAACCGGATCGCAGCCAGCGTCATCGCCCGCCATCCGGCCCAGGTTGGCGCCGGATCGTCTCCGTTCCAGAGCTGGGTCGGCTTTCGTCGAGGTCGCGGAACAGCTCCTCGGCACTGGCGAAACGCTGGCCCTTGCCCTCGTCCAATTCCTTCATGGCCTCGAGGGTGGAGGGATTCGGCACCTGGACGGCAAAGGGCAGTCGCTTTTCGTCCGCCACGCGCAGCAGCAGCAGCCGGATCGCGTCGGACACGGTCAGACCCATGGCTTGGAGGGCCTCGGTGGCGCGTGCTTTTGTGTCGCTGTCGATCCGGGCGCGTACAACGGTATCGGTGCTCATGTGGGACCTCCTCCTCGTCGTAGCCCCAGTGTAGCTACGCCAAATCGTCGCAGCAAGATAGCCGGAGACGGCACACCAGACGCGTCTCAAGAGCTCGCTGGCGCACGTTATTCAAGTACGGAACGATGTCTGGTGTCTCAAGGAAGGGACGATGAACAAGGGTCGAACCTGGCTTGCGATCCCGCTGCTCGCCTTGACGTTTGCCGGCTGCGACAGTGGCAGGCGATATCGGGATCAGATGGCGGTCATCGAGGTCGGTTCCGATGGGACGCTCGGGTTCGAGGCGGGGGTCCAGGTGACCCTGCCCGACACCGTGGCGGTCGGTCGCGCGGCACACATCAAGATCAGGACCTACGGGGGAGGCTGCCTCATTCGCGACCCGCAACGTGGCGGGAGGACGGTCGTGAACGTGAAGGGGCGGGAGGCCGTAATCGTCCCATGGGATCGGTTTTCTCTTGGTCCCCGTTCACCGACGGTCAACTGGAACTGCGCGGATGTTCTGACGTACTGGACGCGTGTAGTACCCGTGATATTCCATGAGCGGGGTACGGCCACCGTCACCATCCGCGGAATCAGTGAGGACGCCTATCCGTCGAGGGTCATCGAAGTGGTTTTTCGGCTCGAAGTCGTGTGAGCGGGACCCCGCAGAAACGGAACCCGGGTCAGCGGCTCGACGAGGCCGCGGCCGAGTCGTCGATCGAGTCGATGACGAGTTCCAGCAGTCCGTCGATCGCGCCGCCGGGGATCCAGCGGGCCACCACGACGAGATCGTTCACCGGGTCGCAGTAGATCATGTTCGTGCCGTTGCCGAGGTGGGCCCACGCGTCCTCGGGGGCGCTCGGATAGCGCTTGTTCCCCTCCTCGTTCGGGACGTTGAGCATGAAGTTCATGAAGCCGTAGGAGCCGTTCGCCGGGCCGGGCGTCGTCGCGAAGTCGAACCACTCCTCTGACAGGAGCTGCCGGTCCCCCCACTTCCCGCGCCGCAGCGTGAAGAGGCCGAAGCGCGCCTGGTCGCGGGCATTGATGAACATACCGCCGCCCCAGTGGCCACCGCCGCTCACCGACTGAACGCGACGGCCATCGATCGTGATCCACGAGTTCTCGTAGCCGTTCCAGCGCCACGTCGGGGAGGCGCCGATCGGTCCCATCACGCGCTCGTGCAGGACCTCCGGCAGCGCGCGCCGCAGGACGTTCGCCGCGGCGAGCGCGAGGAGGTTTACCCGCGTGTCGTTGTACTCGTAGACGGTGCCCGAGGGGTGGCGATCGCGCGTCAGCCAGGTCGACGGGTCACCGCTGGGACGGTCTGCCCAGTCCGGCTTGCCCCACAGCGTGCCCTCCCAGTCGGACGTCTGCCGCAGGAGGTCGTCCCACGTGATCGTGCGGTTGTGCTCGGACTCGAACAGCGTCGTCGGGTCGGGCTTCCCGAACCCGATGCGGTCCACGCCGGGCTCCCCGTCGCTCGCGGGCACGTCGATCGGGGCCATGTATTCGCGCACGGTGTCATCGAGCGAGCCGATGAGCCCCTCGTCCCACGCGAGTCCCACCGACGTCGAGAGGAAGGACTTGGTCACGCTGTACGTCATGTCGACCCGCTTCGTGTCCCCCCACTCCGCGACGATGTAGCCATTTCGCACGATCATCCCGGCCGGCCCGCCCCGCACGCTGAAGGGGCCAATCCCCTCCCCGAGCGGTTCGCGCCCGAAGCTCCGGCTGTGCTGGAACTCCCGGTCTCGGGCCTGGGTCGTCTCATGCTCGAGGGCGTATTCGATGGCCGCCTGGATGCCCTCGGCGTTCATCCCGACCTGCTCCGGAGTGCGCGTCTCCCACGCCTCCCCGCGCGCCGGCAGGTACTGCCCGGCCACGACGCCCGGAAGCGCGACCGTCGCTGACACCGCAAAGAGTCCGGCCCACAGCGCACCACGGTGTGCGCGAATCATGCCCTGCATGAGAACCTCCCGATTCGGGTCGATCACCGGAGGGATCGTAACGGCTGACACCGCGCCGGTACACGGGCCCTGGCGACGCCCCGGGGAAGAGCCTTCGGCGTACGAGCGGACGCTCTGTGCCTGCCGCGCACCTACCGCGGAGAGAAGCGGAGCCGCACTACCCGCTGTACGTCGAACTCCATCCGCTGGACGCCGAGCGCCACGTCGCCGCTCACGCCGCCCAGCGTCAGATCGATCCCGCGCGGCCACTCGGCCGTGAAGAGGATCTCTCCCTCCGGATCGTAGACGTGCGCCCGCAGGACCTCATCCGCCTCGGCCCAGGCGAGCCGTACCCAGAGGCGGCCATCCTCGTCATACCACATGTCCCCAACCGGCGGCTTCCGCTCCGGCATCTCGATCGACGGGAACTCAATGAGCATGTCCCCGAAGCTCCCCCGCCTCGCGTCCAACCGCTCGCGCTCCCGACGGGCCTCCGCTTCAGTTACCAATGGCCCCGCGATGTCCCGGCGGATTTCGCGACGCACTTCACCGTTCGCATCGAACAACTGGACCAGGTACTCCCGGGTGTAGAGGTGAGCGGATCGGGCGTCGGGCGCGTGCACCAGGATGTTACGGTTGTAGAAGGGAGGAGCGACCGGCATCTCTTCTCGCCCACGGTTGGGGTGGCGCCACACCGCCACCGGCCAGCTCGTGTCGCCGAGATCCCGTTCCGGAATCGTCACGCGATTCCGTATCTCTCCATCCGATGCCACCGATACAAGCAGTCTCTCGGCGTCAATCTCCCCTTCATCGTCGAGATAGAAGTAGTCCGTCGCGAACGTCAGGCCCGTGGGTCCCGTGAACATCGGCTTCTCGCACAGCGTAGCTCGGTTGACGGTCACTTCACCCACACGCTGGACGAGGTGCGGCGGAAGCACCTGCCGAACGTGTTCCGCGTCGTCGCCCGTGACGCCGAACACCTCATAAGAGTTCCAGGCGTCGACCCAGAGGAGACCCTCCCCTTCGAATGTCAGCCCGCAGACATCCCAGCGAAGTTCGCCCGGCCCTTCGCCCGGTCCCGTCACGTGGAACAGATATCGACCCTCCGGCCCGTACACCCGAACGTCCCGCGCGCCGCCGTCACCCACGTAGATCCGGCCGGCGGCGTCCCGCGTCAGGGCTCTGACGTTCTCGAACAGATACTCCTGTGCGCCGTCCATGACGCCGATGGCGAGGTCGATTTCGCCACGCCGGATCGCCTCCTGTCCGATCGCCGGAACTGCGGTCGCGGCAAGGCTGAAGGCAATGCCGCCGACGGCCTGGCACACCGGAAGCCGAGAACTCTTGAAGGATCTCATGTCTCGCACCTGTTACGAAAGGAAGAAACGGAGCCGTACCACTCGTGGCTCCGATGGCATTCCCTGGACTCCGAGGGCCACCACCCCGCTCACGCCACCCAGCGAGAGATCGATCCCCCGAGGCCATTCGGCAGTGAAGAGCGGTTCCCCATCCGGATCGTGGACGTGAGCTCGAGAGACTTCGTCCGCCTCCGCCGCGGCGAGGCGTACCCAGAGACGGCCGTCCTCGTCGTACCACATGTCTTCCACGGGCGGCTTCCGCTCCGGCACTTCGATGGCGGGGAAATCCACGAGCCTCTCTCCCCAACCGGCCCGGAATCGCTCCAGCCGCTCGCGCTCGGCTTCGCTCTCGGTCACCAGCGGACCGGCGATATCGCGACGAATCTCGCGCCACTCTTCTCCGTTCGCCGTGAACAACCGGACCCGGTATTCGCTTGTGTAGATGTAGGCGGATCGGCCATCGGGCGCGTGAGCGCGGATCTGCTGATTGGCGTAGGGCGGCCGCACCTTCACCGTCCCCAGCCCCGGATCCGGGTCCCGCCGGTAGACCAGCACCGGCCAGTTCGCATAGACGGTGTCCGGCTCGGGAAGATCGACCCGCGCGCGGACATCGCCGTCCGGCCCAACGGTCACCTGCTGCCGGTGCCAGACCAGTTCGTCGCGCTCGTCTGCGGAAACGCTGTCGGTCGCCAGGATCAGGCCGGTGGGTCCCGCGAACATCGGGTTTCCGGGGGTCGTGGTCCCTGCCACCGTTGCGAGGGGGGTGCCGCGTCTCGACGGGAGTCGCCGCTCCTCGCTGGGTGGCGGGATCTCTCTCAAGTGTTCCGCCCGGTCCTCGAGGATGTCGAACACCCTGTACGATCCCACGTCGTTGACCCAGAGGTGACCATCGGGGTCGAAGAGCAGTCCGGTGGGTCTCAGGTATCTGGAACCGCCTCCGCGACCGGGCAGTGTAAGGTGAAACAAGTATCGCCCCTCCGAGTCGTACACGCGCACGTTTTCCTTGAAACGGTCCCCCACATAGATCCTGCCATCGGCGTCCCGCGTCAGCGCCAGCGGGAATACGAACTCGTACTCCGACTCGGCATCGGCCGACCCAATGGTCAGCTCGATCTCGCCTCGGAGCGTCGGCTCCGGTCCGCAGGCGGCTGTCGCGGCCGCGAGGATGACGGCAGCGACCGCGATGAGGATCCGGGAACCAGTCCCGGCGAGGGGTTGGGTGTTCGGCCGCATCAGTTCAGGCTCACGAAGCTCCATGAGGCGATTGAGATTCTTCCCTAAGAACGTATACGAAGGGTGATTCGAGACCCGGAGGAGCGCACACTGTGGCTTGCTGCATGATTGACCTGGGCGCGCGCCGGTGGCCGGCGTCCGTCCCGCCCCACCTCCCGACTATCGGGAGCGGAGCCAACTCCCGATCAGCCGCCGTACCCAGCGAAGGGTGACGCTCGAACCGACCGCCATGACGCTCGCCAGCAGGTCGAAGCCGATATCGAACCAGTCGAACGTGCGGCTGGGCAGGAAGAACTGGATGCACTCGTCACCCACACCGACCAGTGTCGTCCCCACGATAGCCAGTACGGCGGGTATCGGGACGCGCTGTCCCTGACCCCTCCGTTCCAGCAGGGCTTCGTGGACGATCAGCGCCAGTACGGCGTACTCGATGAGATGAGAACGCTCGGCCGCGCTGATCCCTCGGGCGAATCCGATGACGGCGATCGCCGCGACGCCCAGAGCGAAGCCGACTTCGACGCCGCGCGAGCGCTCCCTCAGCCCCTGAACCACGATCATCACCCCGATCAGGAGCATGCCGGCGCTGAACATGGAGGCGGTGGCCTCGAGCAGTCCGCTTTCGCGCAGCGCGTCGGCCACCGTCCGCGCCAGATCGGCCGTCGCGTAGATCGCCACTACCACGGCCAGCGCCCAGACCCACAGGCGCCGTTCCCGACGGGAGGAGAAAATCTGTCGCTCGTCGCCGCTCATCGTGCGGGGCGGGGCTTCATCAAGGGCTTCTACGCAACTTCGCGCGGTCGGATGGCTCGCAGCGCGTCGGCGACAGCCCGCTCGGCGAGCGCGAGTTCGTAGCGATCCTGAAGGTTCATCCAACTCTGGGCGTCGGTACCGAAGTACCTGGCAAGCCGTAGTGCCGTCTCCGCCGTGATGCCGCGGCGGCCCCGGACGATCTCGTTGACTCGCGCGGGAGTCACTCCCAAGGCTCCGGCAAGAGCGTTGGAGGACAGCGCAAACGGCTCCATGAAGTCGTGCTTCAGGACCTCGCCCGGGTGTACCGGATCCAGTTCAATCATCGGCATATCCCCTCAAGGTGGACTGCAAAGTCGGTGTCGATGGGCGACGTCGCCACCGGCACCCGTGAATCATCGGCCAGCGGCCTGTATGATGGTCAGGTTTCCAATCTGCGAAGGTATCATGAGCACGGGCGTCCGCTCGGACGCGGAGTGCGGAGGAACAGGCGATGAAGACAGCCGGGATTCGAGCTTTGGTCGCGCTGGCGCTGGTCGCCGCGGTGTCGATCCCCGTTGCGCTTGCCCAGGATGGCGGCGGGGTGCCGCACACGCCGGACGGGCGGCCGGACCTGCAGGGGAACTGGACCAACGGAACGATCACTCCCATCGAACGCCCCCAGGGGTTCGAGGCCGTGCTCACCCCCGAGCAGGTGGCCGAAATCGAGGGCGGCCGGCAGGAGTGCATCGAGGCCCACTCGCAACTCAGCGACCCCGACCGGGAGGCGCCCACGGCTGGCGGCGTCAGCCTCGGCTGCGACTTCGTGCTGGACGCCGCGGCCGGGGGCACCGGCGGCTACAACGTCTTCTACCTCGATCGGGGCGACCAAGTCGCGGTCGTGAACGGCCAGGCGCGCAGTTCCCTGATCATGGTGCCCGAGGACGGCCGCATCCCCGCGCGCACCGCCGAGGCGCAGCAGCGGTTGGGCCAACTCGTGGCGGCCCGCGGCCAGCACGGCGAGTACGACAACCCCGAGAACCGGCCCCTCTCCGAGCGCTGCATCGTCTCGTTCGGATCCAACGCCGGCCCCCCGATGCTCCCCAACTATTTCTACAACAACAACTACACCATCGTGCAGACGCCCGACCACGTCATGATCATGACGGAGATGGTGCACGACGCCCGCATCGTCCCCATCGGCGTCTCTCCCGACTCCGGGGAGGCGGGCGATAGCGGCGGAGCGCAGCCACTTCCGGACGCGATCCAGCCCTGGTTCGGGGATTCCCGCGGCTGGTGGGAGAATGACGCCCTCGTGATCGAGACGACGAAGCTCAACCCGGAGCAACTCACCGGCTACCGCGAGTTCTTCGGCGCGACTCCGAACATGAAGATCACGGAACGGCTCACGCGCGTGGACGCGAACACGATCAACTACGAGTTCCTGGTCGAGGACCCGGACACATGGGAGAGCCCCTGGGGCGGCGAAGTCCCCTTCATGAAGATGGACGATCTCCTGTACGAGTACGCCTGCCACGAGGGCAACTACGCCATGGAGAACGTGCTGCTGGGCGCGCGGGCGCAGGAGCGCGAAGAGAACCGCTGAGGAAACTGCCGAGGAGGGAATGCGCCGTCAGGGAGTCGAACCCCGAACCTACTGATTAAGAGTCAGTTGCTCTGCCAATTGAGCTAACGGCGCGTACGCGAATGGAGCCGAGGGGATTCGAACCCCTGACCTCTGCAATGCCATTGCAGCGCTCTCCCAGCTGAGCTACGGCCCCGCGCTTCGGCGGACGGGCTGTCGCTGCTCCCGTCCGGTCTTTCCTCCATACCCCCAAGGGGAATCGAACCCCTATCTCCACCTTGAAAGAGTGGTGTCCTAGCCGTTGGACGATGGGGGCTCATCCCGAAGTCGTCCCTGACTTGTCACGCGCCCGCCAGGACTCGAACCTGGGACCCCCGGCTTAGAAGGCCGGTGCTCTGATCCAACTGAGCTACGGGCGCCCGTTCTCCAGCTCGAAGCTGCTCCGCTCCAAGCTCGCGGCGGGATTTGAACCCGCGACCTCATCCTTACCAAGGATGCGCTCTACCCCTGAGCTACGCGAGCGACAGGGGCGGAGGGACTCGAACCCCCAACCGCCGGTTTTGGAGACCGGTGCTCTACCAATTGAGCTACGCCCCTCCGCCGCTTCCCGCGAACCGGCCGATGGCGGCTCGTGGCAAATGGCTGGGGGCGGAGTCGAACCGCCGACACCGGCGTTTTCAGCGCCGTGCTCTACCGCCTGAGCTACCCAGCCCTTGGCAGCGCGTGGCCGCGCGCTGCTACTCCGGGGGTGGGATTCGAACCCACGACCTAGTGGTTAACAGCCACCCGCTCTGGCCACTGAGCTACCCCGGATCGTACCCCTGTCCCGTAAAACAGGTCGGAGAGCAAAACGCCTCGCCCCGCAACGGTGCGAGGCGAGGCGAGTGATAGCGGGGGCAGGATTCGAACCTGCGACCTTCGGGTTATGAGCCCGACGAGCTACCAGACTGCTCCACCCCGCAACGCGGCCCGGAGGATAAGAAGGCGGGGGTCACGTGTCAACCTCGAAAACCGCCGATGGCGGAGCTTCGTGTGCTTGGCGCGTGGTGGAAGAATTATGCCGCAGGGAGGCCGCAAATCGTCGATAGGCGCTTGCAGACCAAGTTGCGCTTTCAGGGGTGCTTTGGCGACTTGGCCATACAGCCATCCCCGTGACTATTCGCCTGCTGGTTCGTCGACCGATTCTTCCGGCGGGGACTTGGGCAGAGAACGAGGTTGACCTGGATCTTCCGTTTCGAGCATTTCTTCGACTGCCTCGATGTAGGGTGCATACTCGGGGTTCTTCTTCTTCCAGACCTGTCTCCCATCTACGATGAAGCTGCGGTATCCGTTGGGGAGCGTAATGACACCGATGATCTGACCGTCGCTGAAGTGGAATACTTCCTCCCCGGGACGGTTACCGGAAAAACCGAAGACCACGGTCCCGTCCGGGAAGGTCGGCAATTCCTTGGAGGCACGGCGATACCGGCGGCGGTCACGGAGCCACTGGTTTACATCGAAGCGGATGGTAACTCTCATGCCGAGAGCGCGAGCGATAGCGAGCAAGAGGAATAGGGCAATGAGCCATGTGCTCATCTCCATGGCGGATTAGGGCACCATCGTCTTGCTGTGGTTCGCATACTCTCGGACTGCAAGGTTTACCAATGCGTCCCAGGTAGGGAAGGTGGAATTGCGGGCAATGAAGCCGTCTCTCACCGGGGCGGGGAGGGCGATGAACGCCTCATCGCTCGTGACGCCGCCCGGGCTTCTAGCGATCATGTCGTCCAAACTGGAGAACGTCGTATGGTTCGTTAGAAAACGGGGTGTAAGAAGCTCGCGGAGGGCGACGGCGTGCCGCCCACGCACGCTCTTCTCCACGCCTGTGAGAATGATCCTCCTGGTTTGCAACACGGGCCAACTCCCTTTCCTCGGATCAACTTGCCGCCACGGCTCAACCTAGCACAGAACGATACGCCGAAGCCAGGAAAAGAGTTCCTATAGGGCAATCCCGGAGCCTTACCGCACGGTAAGCACCCGATAGCGGACCCGTCGACTTGCCATGCCAGCAACGGCCGATTCCCTCTGTAGATTGCGTCGTGGTCACGGAAGTTGTGACGGTCAGCGCACTCGGCTACTAGACCGTGGCCGATCCTCCCCCCCACCCCCGCGGGTCCGCGCCGCCCGACAACCGACCGGTATCCGGGTCGATTCCGACCGCGTGGAGCTGCGCGACGAACGCGTCGTTCGCGACGTCGAGACCGCGCCCTTCCAGTTCCTCCTTCAGGTGATGATACAGCTGCGGCTCCATCTCGAGCAGCTGATCCTCCCAGTGCCAGCGCGGTACGGACACGGCCTCGAGGGCCGACATGCCGAAGTCGACCGTATTGCTGATCGTGTGCTGGACGGCGCCCAGAATGCGCGTACCGCCCGCCGCGCCGGTCACCAGGATGGGCTGTCCGTCCCGGAGGACGATCGCCGGAGAGATCCCGGTGATGCGCGCCTTTCCCGGGGCGATGCTGTTCGGCCGCCCGGCGACCGGGTTGAACTGGAACATGCAGTTGTTCCAGGTGAAGCCGAGGCCTTCGGTGACGACCCCCGAAGCGGATCCGAGCGTGTGCGTGAGCGCCACGCAGTTCCCTTCCCGGTCCGCCGTCGAAAGGTGCGTCGTGTCGGGCCCCTCCGGGGGTTCCTCCACGACATCGGGGGGGAGTTCGCGGCGGTCGATGAACGCTCTCAATTCGGCGGCACGGTCCTTCGACACCAGGATGTCCGTCGGGTCGTCGATGAACCCGGGGTCGCCGTGATATCGGCGCCGGTCGATGAAGGAGAGGATCTGGGCACGGCCCAGGAGTTCGACGTGGTCGGCCGTGCCGTGTTCGAGAGACGGAAGATCGTAGCCCTCCAGCAGGTTCAGGATCTCGATCACCTGGGCCCCGCTGCCCGGCAGGGCGTTCGACAACACCTCGTGCCCGCGGTACGTGCCCCGCACAGGGTCGTAGACGTCGGCTGCGTACGCCTCGAGGTCCTCCAGCGTGACGAGGCCCCCGTTCCGTTCGAAATCCGCCGCCATCCGCTCGGCGATCTCGCCCCGGTAGACCACGTCCGCCCCGCCGTCGGCGATGAGTTCGAGCGTGCGGGCGTAGTCCCTCTGCACGAGCAGTTCTCCGGCTCGCCACGGCACGCCGTTGTTGAGAAAGATGCGCGCGGAGGCTTCGGTCGTCTGGACCTTGGTGAAGAACGGGACCACACCCGAGGACGACTCCGTCCGGGTCGTGAAACCGCCCGCCAGGGCGCGGGGGATCTCGAAGCCGTCGTACGCGAGCCGAATCGCCGGCTCGACGAGTTCGGCCCACGGCCGAGTCCCGAACCGGTTCCACGCCTCCCACAGGCCGGCGACCGTGCCGGGGGTGACGACGGACCGATAGCCGATCTGGTTGATGTCGCCGCGCACCTTCCAGCGGTCCGCGTGTCCGTAGATCCGCCCCTCGAGCGCGCTCCGGTAGATGTCGGGCGTGGCTTTGCTGCCCGCCCGGCCGTGGAAGTCGATGGAGACGGCGCGTCGGCCGCGCGCGTCGTACACCACCATGCAGCCGAATCCGCCGACGCCCGCCGAGAACGGGGTCGTGATGAACTGCGCGAATGCCGTGGCGATGGCCGCGTCGATCGCGTTGCCGCCGCGTCGCAGCGCGCCGACCCCGGCCTTCACGGCGATCGGGCCGCGCGCGACGACGATGCCGCCGCCGGCACCCGAGGCCCTCGTGCTCGAGGCGAGCGCGGCGGCCTCCTCACCGCCCGGACCGCACGCGCCGAGCGAGCCCGCGGCGACGGCGCCCATCCCGGCCGCCGCCGTCGCGATGAAGGCCCTTCGTGACTGAGCGGGCCGCCTGCCCGGGTTTGAAGTGCCCATAGATCCGGTTTCAGGGCCGTCGGTGTTCAAAGCACGTATCCTTTCTGGAGCGTCTCAAAGCCCCAGCAGCCCAATCAACTTCCGCAGTTCCTCATCGTGCAGAGCGGCGCGTCCCAGATCGGTCAATCCGAAACGCACCTTCAACTGGTGGGAGGTCAGTGAGCCCTTGTGGTACGCAGGCCACAAGCCGCGCAACCGCCCCTCGGCCTCGCGTGCCCCAACCACACGTGTCTCGTGACCTTCGTGCAATCGAACCAGCAGGCCCTCCAGTTTCGGTCTCATCAGCACAACTTGGAGTCCCCACTTGGATGCCGCTGCCCAAGCATCCCGGCCCGCCGTCCGATCTGTCTCAATGCGATCCGAGTCAAGCAGAACCAATCGCTCACGGATCGAACGCCGGTCTTGGTGCCTGCTCAAGCGGCGCCCGGCTTCTTCGACGACCGCCACGGAATCACCCCCGCTGCCCGGCTTGACGTCCAAGTGGAGGTGAAGACCTTCATCATCGCAAACGCGCCCGAGAAAGTTGACGAACGCCCGGTCGCTCTTCCCTTCAACCCCGATGAAGACAACCTGCCTGCGGTGAATCCCACCCGGCCGCCTCATCCCGCCTCAACCGAATCTCGGAAGCCCACCGAGGACGCCGACCCGGTACTTGGAATACAGACGAACGTCACGCCGCAGGCCTCGGACATCCTGAGCACCGTAAACCCGGGTGGCCCCGCTGTCGTCTTTCTCGACGATGAAGATCTCCTCCTTCTCAAGATCGTCGAGCAAGCCGGCGTGATGTGAGGACACCAACAGCTGGGCGTTGCGAGGATTACTCTCTCGGGATCGGAACCAGCTGAGAATCTCACCCAACATGTCCACATGCAGGTCACCGTCGATTTCGTCAAGAACCGCCAATCCGGTTACGTCCAGGGCGAACTTGATCAGCGGCAGGAGATGAAACAGACGTTGAGTTCCCTTGGACTCGAAGCCGAGGACAACCGGTGCGTCCAGCCCGCTGTGATGGAACTGGATGTGCTTGCCGCCGAACCCATCAGCGACCTCCATGCCCTCGATCCCCAAGTCGCTCCGTTGCATTTGGGCCTCGGCCCATTGCTTGGCGTCCTGACCTGCCTCCAACCAACCAATGACGGTTGAAGTGTCGGGAGTGAACGTCTCGGTGCCTGAGATGTTGCTCGTGCTAACCAGCGAATCGCCAAGGAAGGCCGCGAAACGGGCCGCGAGAGGCACGTTCAGGAGCCTGAGCGTAGCGATTGCGGACCGGTTCCGCTCGACCCCCTTCAGCCGATCGTCACGGGCCCTCAGACCCAAGTCGCCAGACACGTAGATGGGCGCCCCGGGTGCCCGCCGCTCGAGTAGCCTGCGGCGCCGTCCGCGGGGAAAATGGACCAGTGCTTCATGACTCACGAAGAGGTCCTCCGTCCCGTTTTCTGTCGGTTGCCGTCCGATTTCGAGTTCGTAGCGAAACCTCTGCGGAGCCTCGTCGGGCGCCAGGAAGTCTCCCTCGCCCTCGATGGAGAACCGCGTTGGCTCCCATCTGGCTTGGCTCGATAGGAAGCGCAGCAGGTGGACGGAATTCGTGGGAGACAACACAATCCGCCCCAGATCCACCAACGCACGCATCAGAGTCGTTTTTCCCGACCCGTTGGGCCCCATGAGAACGGCAACCGTCGGCAGCCGAAGACCCGGCTTGGCGGCGCTCTGTCTGAAGCAAGCCAGGTCCGGTGCCGTACCCGGGATCCGTAGATCTAGGGTCACTTCTTCGCGTATCGATCCGTAGTTGGATACTGAAAATGTGTGAATCATAGGGCCATAATAACGCTTTTTCGTCGCATAGCAAATATAATCCGATGACCATTGCTCCCCTTCCCTCTACACCGATTCGGGGATCGACGACGTCGGACACGGCGCTGAGCGAGCGAGAATCCGATCTGAGACGTCGATGCTCCGGTGACCGATGACGTGGAGTTGGTATCCGAGAAAGCAGCTCCGGGGGTGCGATTTCGAAGCAGCGCCGGTGGCGGGCTTTTGCCGCGGGCTGTTAAGGTTCGCCCATCAGCCGTGGCGCATGTCGTGCGCTATGCAGCCAACCTCGATGGCGGCCAATCTCAATTTGAAGATATACACCAGGGGCGGCGACGGGGGGGAGACCACCCTCCTGGGCGGTGCGCGGGTCGGGAAGGACGACGCGCGGGTGGCGGCTTACGGGACGATCGACGAACTGAACGCGGTGATCGGGACGGCGCTCGCGCTCGACGCGGACGGGGCGCTCGGGGATTCGGCGGAGGCGCTCGGCGCCGTGCAGGACGACCTGTTCACGATCGGCGCCCGGCTCGCCGCCTCGAATCCCGAGAGATTGGTGCGGAAAGGCACGATTCCGGTGCTCGCCGCCGAGCGGATCGAAGCGCTGGAGGCGTGGATCGATGCGCTGACCGCCGGGCTTCCAGCGCTCGATGCCTTCGTTCTGCCCGGCGGGTCGCCGGTCGCCGCCCAGTTGCACGTCTCGCGCACCGTCTGCCGGCGGGCGGAGCGGGGGGTCGTCGCGCTTCTCGGGGAGCAGCCGGATCTCGGCGAGGTCATCCTTCCCTATCTCAACCGCCTGTCCGACCTCCTGTTCACGCTCGCCCGGCACGCGAACCGGCGGGCGGGACGCGAGGACACGGCCTGGCTGCCGCAGCGCCGGCGGAACGACGACGGACGATGACGCAGACCATACAGCGCACGCCGTTCAGGCTCACCCCACCCGGGGCCGATCTGCGCGGCGACTACTGGACGGGCGCCGCAGCAGCCGGGGACGCCGCGCTCATCGTGTGCCACGGCTTCAAGGGGTTCAAGGACTGGGGATTCTTCCCCTGGCTGTGCGAACAACTCGCGGCGCGGACGGAGCTCGCCGTGGTGTCGTTCAACTTCGACGGCTCGGGCGTCCGGGAGTGGGACTTCGACGACCTGGAGGCCTTCAGCCGCAACACTTTCTCCCGTGAACTGTGGGACCTCGAGGCCATCCTCGACGGACTCGCGGCGGGGCGGCTCGGGGACCTCGAGGTGGCGCCCGCCTCTCGATTCGGCCTGCTCGGCCACAGCCGGGGGGGCGCGACCTGCATCCTCAAGGCGGGTCTCCGGTCCCAGGTGAGGGGCCTCGTCACGTGGGCCTCCATTGCGTCGGTCACCCGCTACGAAGGGTTCGCCGCTCGGTGGGACGCGGGAGAGACGGTGATCATCCCCAATGCGCGCACGAAGCAGGACATGCCGCTGGAGCGGAACGTGCTCAACGACGTGCGCGCCAATCGCGAGCGGCTGGACGTGCTCGGGAGCGCCGCGAGCCTCCGCATCCCGATGGCGGTGGTGCACGGGACGGCGGACGAGTCCGTCCCGTTCAGCGATGCCCGGCGGATCGTCGAGGCGGCGCGAGACCGCGCTCGGCTGGTCGGGGTAGAGGGAGCCACGCATACGTTTCAGGCCGGGCACCCCTTCGCGGGGCCGACCCCGGAACTGGAGACGGCGACCGAGGCGTCGGTGGAACTCTTCACCCGCGTCTTCGGCTGAAAGGGTTGCGAGCGATGATGCATGACGGCCCGGTGTCGACGGGACGGCCGCGGCGGCGGCAGCGGTGGGGGCTGGCGCTCGCGGCCGTGGTGGCCGCGGGGTTGGCGTCCGGCGGGTGCTGGCTCGAACGGCTGGACGGGAACGGTGGCTCGGTAGCGAACGAGCCCGACTTCGCGACGCAGGTCGCGTCGATGCTGGACCGGCAGGCCGCCGCCTGGAACGCCGGCGATCTCGAGGGGTTCATGAGCGCCTATCATCGCTCCCCCGAGACGACCTACATCGGATCGAGCGGACTCATCGAGGGTTACGACGGGATCCGCGCCCGCTACGCGCCGGACTTCGCGGCGGGTGCGGCCAGGGACAGCCTGCGCTTCGAGGCGCTGCGGGTCCGCGAGCTGGACACGCGGGTCGGGGTGGCCACGGCGCGCTACGTCCTCGAGCGCGCGGGCAGGGTCACGTCGACCGGGCCGTTCACGCTCGTGCTCCTGAACGTGGAAGGAGCCTGGCTCATCGTCCACGACCAGTCCGCCGCCGACCCCGGAAACTCCGCGGACACAGGGCCCTGACCTTGCGATGAAGACCTTCGACTACGTGATCGTGGGTGGGGGTCTGGCGGCTATCTCCGCAGTGGACGGTATTCGGGCGATCGACCCGGCCGGTTCGATCGCCATGTTCACGGACGAACCCGATCCCCCCTACCACCGGCCGCCGCTCTCGAAGGAGTTTCTTCAGGCCGCCGGCGCGCCGCGATCACTTCTGCATGTGAAGCCCGCGGCCTGGTTCGAGGATCAGGACGGGCTCGCGCTGTTCACCGACACTCCCGTACGGCGCGTGGACGCGCGCGCGATGACCGTCCACCTCGCGGGCGGCGAACCGGTGCGCGGTGGGCGGATCCTCCTCGCGACCGGCGGGCGGCCGCGAGGCCTCGCGATCCCGGGAAGTGGACTGGCCGGCGTGGCGACGCTTCGCACCGCCGCCGACTCGGAGAAGCTGCGGGAGGCGGGCGCGCGCGCGAAACGCGTGGTGCTGGTCGGCGCCGGGTTCATCGGGATGGAACTCGCATCGACGCTGTCGAAGCTCGGCGCCGAGGCCGTCGTCGTCGAACTCGAGCCGCGGGTGTGGGCCGGCGTCTTCCCGGAGGCGGTGTCGGGTTTCCTCACCAGGTATTTCGAGGAACGCGGCGTGAAGTTCAGGCTGGGCTGCGGCGTCACCTCCTTCGAGGGTGAGAGACGGGTGTCGCGGGTCATGCTCGACAGCGAGGAGGAGATCGCGGCCGACCTCGCAATCGTGGGCGTGGGCATGACGCCGAACGACGAACTGGGAAGAGAGGCCGGCCTCGCGGTCCGGGACGGCATCATCGTGGACGGCTTCGGCGAGACGACGGCCGCCCACATCTACGCGGCGGGCGACGTCGCGCGCTTCCCGGACCCGCTGGAGGGAGGGCTTGCTCGCGTCGAACACTGGGATCACGCTCGCGCGCACGGGCGGCAAGCGGGCCGCAACATGGCGGGCGCCCGCGAACGGTTCGACCATCTCTCCTACTTCTTCACGCACGTCTTCGATCTGAGCATCAACGTGTTCGGGGAGACGGCCTCCGTGGACCGCACCATCGTCTCGGGCGAACTGGGATCCGGCCGCTCGATCGTGTACTGCGTCGCCGAAGGCCATCTCGCCGGGACCATCCTCATCAACGCGACCGGCGCCATGGAGGAATGCCGGGCGCTGGTGCGCGCGCGCCCGAGGGTAGAGGATCTGATGATGGAACTTGAGAAGAGCGGCACCCGCCCCGAAGAACGAGTCGGGTGAACGGCTGACGACCGAGAGAGTCGAAAGGTGATGGAACCGATGGATAAGATGGATAAGATGGATAAAACGGACACGACGGACACGACGGAAGGGACCCGGACGCCGGAGGCGGACGCGGTCACGGACCAGGTGTTCACGGCGCTTCGAACCGTGACGGACCCGGAACTCGGCATCAACATCGTGGATCTGGGGCTCGTGTACGACGTCGAGGTGGAAGACAGCGCCGCGAAGGTCACGATGACGCTGACGAGCCCCGGCTGCCCCGCGGGAGGCCAGATTCTCGGCGGAGCCAAGGACGCGGCGGAATCCGTGGACGGCGTGGACGAAGCCGTCGTGAGTCTCGTGTGGAAGCCGTTCTGGACGCCCGAGAGGATCGACCCGAGGGTGCGGGCGATGATGGGCTTCTGAGGAGGACCGGTCCCGACGATGCTCCTTCGGCTGTTCCTGCTGTTCACGATCGTCCCCGTGGTGGAACTGACGCTCCTCATCCGCATCGGGGGCCTGCTCGGGTTGGGGCCGACGCTCCTGATCGTCATCGGGACGGGGGCCGCAGGCGCGTGGCTCGCCCGACGCGAAGGACTGCGGGCCTGGCTCGCCGTACGGGATGAACTCTCGGGGGGACAGCTGCCGGGCGAGTCGCTCGTGCACGCGCTCCTGATCCTCGCGGCGGGGGTCGTCCTCATCACTCCGGGTGTACTCACGGATCTCGCCGGGATCCTGCTGCTCGTCCCGCCCGTGCGCCGAGGGCTGATCGAGCGCACCCGGGGCTGGCTGGAGCGGCAGGTAGAGGGCGGCACGATCCAGGTCGTGGGCGGGCCCGGCGTGGGGTTCACCGGACCTCGGACCCGGGACCCGCAGTCGGGACGGGAGATCATCGTCGAGGAGCGCGAACCGG
Organism: Candidatus Palauibacter sp.; assembly: GCF_965216145.1. Classification (GTDB taxonomy): domain Bacteria; phylum Gemmatimonadota; class Gemmatimonadetes; order Palauibacterales; family Palauibacteraceae; genus Palauibacter. The sequence goes on along the minus strand of NZ_OZ244149.1, from coordinate 1,704,537 downwards.
ACGCCGACTGACCCGCCGGCCGGCGGGCGCTTGCGACCGGGGGCGCCCGAACGGAGTTTTTGACGCATGGAGAATATGAGACTGCGAGCGCACGTCGTCGGCCTGTCGGTCTTTCTGGCGGCCGGCGTGGTTGTGGATGAGGCGCGAGCCGCCGGTTCTACCGGCCTCCCCGACCCGACGGGGGTGACGCCGTGGGTGGCGGCCTGCCTCCTCACGCCCGAAGTGGTCCGGCTGTCGGGCACCCAGAGCGCGCCCGGGAGCCGCGGATCGATGATCCTCACGCAGCCCGGCTCTCCGTTCGAGATCACCGTCGACGCGGACGGCTTCCAGACCTTCGACATCGAGATCCAGGTCGATCGGCTGCGTCGCCGCAACGGAGCGGTCTACGTCGTGTGGGCGGCGAAGCCCGAACTCGACGAGTACGTGCAGCTCGGCACGCTGCCCGAGGACAACCGCCTCGTGGGGCAGGTCGCCTGGAACCAGTTCCTCGTGTTCGTGAGCGAAGAGGCCTCGGCGGACGTCGAGCGCTGGCAGGGACCGATCGTGCTCACCGGGCTGTCGCCTTCCGGGCGGCTCCACACGATGGCCGGGCACGGTCCGTTCGAGGCCATGAACTGCCAGCTCTACTACTGAGGCGCTGGTCCGGACGGTGATCCCGCGCGCGGCGCAAAGCCGACCGGGCGTGCGGATCGCCCGTCACCTCGCTGCTGGAGCGGCCCTCCATGCCCTGTTGGGGGTGCCCGGCGCACCGGCATCGGGGCTGCAGCACGAGGGCCACGTGATGGCGACGGACAGCATGGGGGTCGTGTGGCGCATGCCGCCGCAGCCGATCCCGATGCCGATGATGCTGCCGGGCCTGATGGGCGCCTTCCCCGGAGTGACCCCGTTCCTGCCCGACCCCGGCCGCGACCCCGCGATGCTTCCCGAGGCGGTCTTCCGCGAGGTCGTGGAGATGGCCGACGGCGACACGCTGCGGCTCGAGGCCGGGTTCGTCCGGCGCACGATCGGGATGCGGACCTTCACGATGTACGGGTTCAACGGGCAGTACCCCGGCCCCCTCATCCGCGTCCCGCAGGGGGCGGAGATCGTCGTCCTGTTCACGAACAACATCGACCTCCCGACCGCGGTCCACTGGCACGGGGTGCGGCTCGAGAACCAGTTCGATGGGGTGCCCGGCGTCACCCAGGACCCGGTCGAGCCCGGCGAGTCGTTCATGTACCGGGTCCATTTCCGCGACGCGGGCCTGTACTGGTACCACCCGCACCACCGCGAGGACATCCAGCAGGACCTCGGCCTGTACGGGAACATGCTCGTGGACGCCCCGGCCCCGGACTACTACGGCCCGGCCAACGGCGAGGACTTCCTCATGCTCGACGACCTCCTCGTCGACGAGGCCGGGCTCTTCCCCTGGGGGCGCGAGGCCGCCATCCAGACGCTGATGGGACGGTTCGGGAACCAGTTGCTCGTGAGCGGCGAGCCCCGCTGGGAGACCACGGTTCGTCGCGGCGAAGTCAGGCGTCTCTACCTCACGAACGTCGCGAACACCCGCACCTTCAACCTCGTCCTGGAGGGCGCCGATCTGAAGCTCGTGGGCGCCGACGTAAGCAAGTTCGAGCGCGAGACTTTCGTCTCGAATGTCGTCCTCGCCCCGGCCCAGAGATACATCGTCGACGCGCGCTTCGAGGAGCCGGGCAGGTACGCCCTCCTCAATCCGATCCAGGCCATCGACCACTTCAACGGCCGTTTCTACCCGCACACCGATACGCTGGGGCTGGTCACGGTCCTCGATGAGCCGGTAGAGGAGGACCACGGGGCCGCGTTCTCCACCCTGCGCGAGCACGCCGACGTGATCGAGGACATCGACCGCTACCGGGCGGAGTTCGGCCGTCCCGTCGATCACGAACTCGAACTCACGGCCCGGGTGGGGGACCTGCCGAGCGACATCGTCGCCGTGATGGCGCTCGACACGCTCTACTTCCCGCCCGTCGAGTGGACCGACGCGATGCCGATGATGAACTACCTCTCGACGTCGGAGAACCTGACGTGGGTCATGCGCGATACGCGCACGGGGAAGGAGAACCGGGACATCGACTGGCGCTTCACGGAGGGGGATGTCCTCAAGATCCGCATCCACAACCAGCGGCGCTCGTTCCACCCCATGCAGCACCCGATCCACATCCACGGGCAGCGCTTCCTCGTCCTGTCGCGGGACGGGGTGCCGTCGGACAACCTGGCGTGGAAGGACACGACGGTGATCCCGGTCGGATCTACGTTCGACATCCTGCTCGAGGCCTCCAACTCTGGCCGCTGGATGGCGCATTGCCATATTGCGGAGCATCTGGAGGCCGGCATGTCCATGGTATTCACGGTGGATCCCGGCTAGCTGTGGGCCCCCCGCGGGGGGCCTGCCGGGCCGCCGTTGGCGGCCCGGCAGGTCACCAGTTCAGAAACGGAGGAAAGCATGAAGTTCGGAAATCGCACGTTCGCCCTGGCCGCGGTCGTCGCGCTCGGAGCGGGTCTCGCCGCGCCGGGGGCGCTCCGCGCCCAGGTCATCGATGGGGTCGTGGAGCGCGGCAGCCGGAACATGGAAGTGCTCGGGCACGTCCCGCTCGGGCCGCGGCTCAGCATCGCGGACATGGACATGGAACAGGAGATGCACCGGCCCTACGCCTACGTGGCGCGCATGCAGTACGGGCCGGTGGGTCCGAAGGGGCTGGACATCGTCTCGATCGCCGATCCCGAGAAGCCCGAGGTGCTTTACGAGTGGCGGATCGAGGACCAGGATCTCCACCAGCGCACCGGGGGGATGGACGTCAAGCACTTCAAGTGGGGCGACCGCTACTACGTCGTGCAGTCGCTCCAGTTCGGCCAGGGCGGCCCGGACTCGGACATGGGCGCGGTCGTGCTCGACGTCACCGGACTGCCGGATGCCTCGACGGTGCGTGAGGTCGCCCGCATCAAGGAACCCGATCTGCCGGGCGGCTTCCACAACATCTTCGTCTACAAGCACTCCAACATGAACGTGTACCTCGTCGCCACGGTCTCGGGCCCGTACGCGGCCGTGTACGACCTCGGGGCGCTGGTCGAGGGACGCGGCGCGGAGATGGTGGCGCAGATCCCGCTTCCGGATCAGGGGACGCCGAACCAGCGGCGTGGGTACCACGACTTCTATCTCGGTTACCACCCGGACACCGGGACGGACCGCTTCTACGGCGGCGGCTTCGGCGGCTACTACATCTACGACGTGACGGATCTCGAGAGCCCCGAGCTGCTCACGCAGATCGTCCAGGTCTCGGGGATACGGAGCGGACACACGTTCACGCCCACGCCGGACGGCAACTTCGCGATCGCCGAGACGGAGTATCAGTACGCTCCGCTCAGGATCTTCGACCTCAGGCCCGGGCTGGACGGGGAGGTGCCGGCGATCCGGAGCCCGATCGCGGCCTGGACGGCGAACTGGAAGAACCTCGTCCACAACCACGAGGTGCGGTGGCCCTACGTGTTCGTGTCCGGCTACCTGGACGGGCTCGTCGTGTTCAACATGATGGATCCGACGAACCCGATGACGGTGGCGCACTATGACACCTATCTCGGGCCGCCCAACGCCGACCGGACGCCGGTCTTCAACGGTACGTTCGGAGTCGACATCCGGAACGAGGACGGACTCATCGTGGTGAGCGACATGACGACCGGATTCTGGACCTTCCGGATGGAGGGCTTCCAGGGCTGGAACGGCGAGGACTGGGGCATGCCGAACATCTCGAGCGCCCAGGACTGGGACAATGGTCCGGCCGGCGCGGCCGCGCGCATCACGACGGATCAGCAGGGAGGCTGACCCCGTCGCCCCCCGCCAGCCGCGGCTGACCTCCGGGCCGCGGCTGGCAGTCCGGCCACGGCTCCTCGTGGTCGGGAGCCCTTCCTTGGACCTGCTGCACTTCCGGGGCCGGTCCGTGCGTTCGGCGGGCGGCGCCGGGCTCTATACGGCGCTGGCCGCGCAACGGGCCGGCGCCGAGGTCACGGTCGTCGCGCCGCGACCCGACCCCATGCCACGCGAACTCGAGCCGGCGGACCGTCTGCTCGACTGGCGGGGGCCGATCATCGCGCCCGAGGCACTTCCCCACTTCGAGATCGAATACCTGCCCGATGGCCGGACTGTGTATCGGCAAGCCGTACGCGGTTCCGAGGGGGACATCCGCTTCGGCGATGTGCCGGATGCGGGGCCGGGCGCCTTCGCCTACGTCGTCCCGCTGCTCGATCCCGAACTGCAGTTGGGGATCGCCCGGCGACTGTCCGAGGCGGGGGTGCGCGTGGGGTGCGGGACGTACGCGCCCGGAATCCGCTCGCACGGGGAGGTCGTCGCGCGGGTCGTCGAGGCGTCGCACTACTTCTTCTGCAACGAGGAGGAAGCCTGCCTGCTGTTCGGGTCGATCGACGACGTGCGGGTGGCGCCGGGGCGCGTGGTCTTCGTTACGAGGGGCGCGCGGGGTGCCCGCGTCGTTCTGGGCGACCGCTGGATCGACATCGCGGCGCCCACGGTCGACGAACTGGATCCGACGGGCGCCGGCGACACCTTCTGCGGGACGGCGCTGGCCCGCATCGCCGCCGGGGACCACCCCGCCATCGCGGCCCGTGGCGCGGCGGCCTGCGCGGCCCGGACCGTGACGGCCGTCGGCCCGGCCGCGCTCCTGTCGGACGACCCGCCGCCGCTCGCCCCGCGCGATAATCGCGTCCGCCTCGAGCCGGACCGCATCCGGCGCGTGGCCCGGGTCATCGCCTCGGCCCCGGAGGCGAGGGCGTTCGACTTCACCGGCCCACCCTTCCCCGAGCCGGGCGACCCCGGGGCGCTCGACTTCTTCTTCGCCGGCACCGTCCAGCAGTTCGGCTTCTGGCACGCACGCGGCGGACGCTACGAGGTGCCGATGATCGCCTCGATGGGGGGGCGCGCGCTCAAGGGCAGCGACTACTTGTGGGCGGCGTTTCGGCGCTGGGCGGCCGAGGCCCCGGACGAGCTGACCCCGGCGGGCCAGGCCGCCCTCGACGACGCGGACTTCGGCCATGGCCTTCGGGACGACGACGGCCGCAACCCGCTACCGGCCGGATCCCTGCACCCGGCGTGCGCGCGAGCGTACGGGCGCGGCATGCTCGCCCTCGGCCTGACGCCAGCCTCGCTCCTGGCCGAAGCCGACGCCACGGAGCGGCCCCTGGCTCGCTTTCTGTCTCTCCTCGATCAGGTCGGCGGCTACAAGGAGGACGCATGGCGCAAGAAATCCGCCCTCCTCGCCGCGATCCTGAGTCAGCGGCCCGAGCGCTTCCTGCGGTTCGGTGAGGGGGAGGATGTGCCGCCGATCGTGGACTACCACTGCCAGCGCAGTTGCCTGCGGCTCGGCGTCGTCACGGTGGTCGAGGAGGCGCTGGCCGCGAAGCTCGCGAACCGGGAGGTTGTGGGACGGGAAGAGGAGGAGGCCGTACGCGCCGCCTGTTACGAAGCGGTGGAGGAGATCCGGCGCCTCAGCGGACGTCCCATGGGGGCGGTGGACTGGTTCTTCTTCCAGAACCGGACGCGGTGTCCGGAGATGAGCGAACCCGACTGTCCGGCGTGCCCCGCCGACGCGGCGTGCGCGCATCGAACGGAGCTGTTCCAGCCGGTGTTTCGGACGACAGCCTATTGAGCAAGCGGCGGCCGGTCAGGGACGACCGACCACAGGAATCGGGAGAAATCTCATGAGAAAGCTCGGAGCGACGTTGCTTCTCGCCGCCGTGGCGGCTACCGCGCCTGCCTATGTCGCGGCACAGGACGACGCGGAGGGCGGGGCGGTCGCGGCGGTGCAGGCCCTGTTCGACGCCATGGCCGCTCGCGACGGTGACGCCATCCGCGACCTGCTGATGGAAGGCGCCGTCTTCACGAGCACGGTGGAGACCGACGACGGTGTCCAGGTCGGGGAGAGCACGGGGGCCGAATTCGCCGCCTCCATCGGCCAGCCGGGCCCCGCCCTGCTGGAGCGGATGTGGGACCCGCACGTGATGATTCAGGGTCCCCTGGCCGTCGTATGGACCCCTTACGACTTCCACGTGGACGGCGAGTTCAGCCACTGCGGGATCGACGCGGTCAGCCTCGTGCACACGGGCGACGGCTGGAGGATCTCGAGCATCGCCTACACCCGCGAGCGCGACGGCTGCGCCCCGAGCCCCCTCGGCCCCCCGGGCGGCTGACCCGGCCTCGCCTAACGCGGCTTCAGGCGGGCCAGCCGCATGGCGTTCAGCGTCACGGCGAGACTGGCCCCCATGTCCCCCACGAGCACGGCGACGATCAGGCTCACGAAGCCGCCCACGGCCCCGACCGCCAGTATCGCCTTGATTCCGAGGGCGAAAGCGATGTTGAAGCGGACGAGACGCCGGGCCAGCTGCGACACCCGCCGGGCGTAGGGCAGCATGTTCAGATCGTCGGCCATGAGCGCGATGTCGGCCGTCTCGATCGTCGCCGGGGACCCGGCGCCCCCCATCGCGATCCCCACGTCCGCCGCCGCGAGGGCTGGCGCATCGTTCACGCCATCGCCGACCATGGCCGCCCCCCGGTGTGCGCGGACGATCTCGCGAACCGCCGCCACCTTCCCTTCGGGCTTGAGTTCCGCCATCACCTCGTCCACGCCGACGGCGTCGCCAATGGCTCGGGCGGCGTAGTTCTGATCTCCCGTAAGGAGAATCTGGTGATGGACGCCTTCCCTCCGGAGCCTTGCGAGCACGCCCGGAGCTTCGGGGCGGAGGGCGTCGGCGAGACCGATCAGGCCGAGCGGAACGCCGTCCCGGGCGACGACGACGACCGTCCTGCCGGCCCGCTGGAGGGCGTCGAAGTGGTCCCCGAACCCTCGGGCGCCGTCGGCTGGTGCGAGCAGTTCGATCGTTCCGACCGCGACCCGGGCGCCGTCCACGGTGGCCGTGACGCCGAGGCCCGGATGCGCCCGGAAGTCCTCGACCGTCCACCCCTCCTCCCGGAGGCCGCCCGTCTCCGAGGCGTAGCGGACGATCGCCTCCGCGATGGGGTGCTCGGAGCGCCGTTCCATGGCCGCGGCCAGCCGCAGCAGCCGATCCCCGGACATATCCCCCAGCGGAACGACATCGGTGACTTCCAGTTCGCCGAGCGTCAGCGTTCCGGTCTTGTCGAACGCGATGGCGCACGTCGCTCCCAGCGACTCGACGTACTCCCCGCCCTTGATGAGCACGCCGTGCCTCGCGGCGCAGGTGAGCGCGCTGACGATCGTGACCGGGGTGGCGATCACGAGCGCGCAGGGACAGGCGATGACGAGCAGCGTCAGTCCGCGCTCGAACCACATGAGCCCGGTCCCGAGACCGAGGAGGGGTGGGACAGCCATCACGAGCACCGCGGCGGCCGTGACGGCCGGCGTGTAGTAGCGCGCGAACTTCTGGACGAACTGCTCGGTGGGAGAGCGCTTCGACTGGGCCTCGCGGACGAGCCGCGCGATCCGATGGAGGGTGGTGTCGCCGGCATCGGTCGTGGCCTCGATCTCGAGGAACCCGTCCGTGTTCAGCGTGCTCGCGAAGACGGGATCTCCGACGCTCTTGGCGACCGGGACCGACTCCCCCGTCACGTTGGCCTGGTTGACCCCGGACTGGCCTTCGACCACGACGCCGTCGATCGGCACCTTCTCGCCCGGACGCACGCGCACCCGCTCACCGGCCCGCAGATCCGATGCGGGAACGGTCCTCTCCGACCCATCCTCCGCCACCAGCGTCGCGACTTCGGGCGCGAGCCGCAGCAGCGCATCGATGGAGTTCCGGGCACGCACGACCGCGCTCGACTCGAGGAGTTCGGCCAGGGAGAACAGAAAGGCGATCGCCGCCGCCTCCAGCGGCTCCCCGATCAGCACCGCGCCGGCGATGGCCGCGGTCATCAGGAAGTTCATGTCGAGCCGGAGCGTCCGCGCCGCCCGTACGCTCTTGGGGAAGAAGTTCCACCCGCCCACCAGCGCGGACGCGAGGAAGACCCAGCCGGCGGCATCCGTGCGTATCCGCCACCAACCCGCCTGATCCGGACCGTGCCCCACCACGAACACGAGCACGAGACCGGCCGTCCACAATGCTCCCGATGCGTAGGTCCGGATGGCCTCGGACGTCGTCCACGGCGAAGGCCGCGTGTTCCCGTTCATGACGCTAATGTTGCTGCCTTCCGCGGCGGTCCAACGTTCCCGCGGGAACGTCTCGGGTCAGAATACTTGAATGTCCTTCTGGAAACGGCTCGCGAGGGTCGCGATGCCGGAACCGGTGAGCAGCAGGGTCAGGAGGCCGGCGATGAGGAGCAGGTTGAATTCGATCCCCCCCTGGCCCGGTCCGATGACGTAGAACCCGTTCGGCAGATGCACGAGGAATATGCCCGCCAGCATATGCGCGATCAGGAGCAGGGCGACGGGGGTGACGAACAGGCCGACGATCAGGAGTGCCCCGCCCACGGTCTCGAGCAGGGAGAGGCCCCACGCGGCCACAAGGGGGAGCGGAACTCCAAGCGACCCCAGGAAGGCCGAAGTCCCTTCGATCCCGCCGGCGAGCTTGGGCCAGCCGTGCAGCAGGAAGATCAGCCCGAGAATGACTCGGAGGATGGCGAGGCCGAGGCCGGGGTTTCTTCCACCGAGCATCTTGCCTCCTGTGAGGAGTTTACGCCGTCACCATGAGGGCGGTTCCGTACATTACCAGCAACCCGAGGAGGAGGCCCGTGGCATTGAGGGGGGTGAACAGGCCGCGGGGCCAGCTTCTCTGGACCAGCTTCGTTACTTCGACGATCACCTGAAGAATGGCCCCGGTCCCGAGCGCCAGGAAGAATGTCGCCAGCGTCGGCGAGTAGGAGAAGCCGCCGGCCCAGGCGCCGAGCACGGTGGGAAGCCCCGCGATCGCGCCCATGAACGCGAAGTGCCGGAGCGCGGGCCGCTTCTCCGCTATCGGCGCGACGATCGCGAGTCCCTCGGTCGTGTTGTGGAGCGCGAACCCGATGACGAGGAAGCTCCCGAGCGCGATCTCTCCCAGCGAGAAGGCCGCCCCGATGGCGAGGCCCTCACCCAGGTTGTGCAGTCCGATGCTGGTCGCGATCAGATAGGCGACCGTCAGCCCGCTGCTCGCGCCGCTCTTGCTCCGCCCAAGGTTCCCCAGCGCCTTCAGACCCACGATGGCGCCGATCACGCCGACCGCGATGAGGCCCGCAGCCTGGAACCCCGCAGGTACAAGCGCCGACGCCTGCAGCGTGTCCTCGAACGCGTCGACGACGAGGAAGGCGAGGAGCCCGACGGTCAGGCTCAGGTAGAAGTGGATCCACTTGCGGTCGATGCGGCGCAGAAACGGATACCACAGCAGGCCGAGCAGGACGGGGATTACGCCCGCGTAGATGCCCAGCAGTCCGAACGTCGTCAGGTATCTGGCGTTCGGTCGCGGGGAAAGCGTCGCCACCGCCACCTCGTGCTCGAACGTGAGACCGGTGGAGGTGACCAGCCTCACGACGTGTGCTTCGCCCTGGACCCAGGGGTAGTCCAGTTCAAGCGTGGCCCCACCCAGGCGGGGGAGGGTCGGGTCCCTGTCGATCCTGAACTGCCAGTAGGCGTCATCCACCACCACCTGCGCGATGGTGACCGCTTCGGGCCCTCCGTTCACGACGCGCACTCGCATGATGCCGTGTTCGGGGAAGCTCACGCGTTCGATCGTGAGGTCTTCGACGGGCGGAAACGCGGCCCGGAAGGGGGCGGTGGGGTCCGCGCCGAAGAAAAAGGCTACGAGCCCCGCCAGGAGCGCCAGCGGCAACAGGCCCAGCACCCAGCGCGCCGGGCCGCGTCGACCCGGAACGCCGGCGGATCGTTCGTCAGACATGGCCGCGCACGGGAACGCCCTCGCCGACGGCCAGGTGTTCGACGGCTTCGAAGAAGCCCATCCACCCCAGCTCGGCAAATTCGCTCTGGTGCGCGTGGAACATGTGCATGCCGGGGTTCTCGAGCCGGAACTCGAGGACATGCCGCTCCCCCTGGCACATCATGATCGTATCGGCCAGGTCGTAGCGGTCCAGCTGCGTCCCGGTTCGGAAGACCTTGAACATGCCGGCGTGCAGGTGGAACGAGTTGATGAGGTCGAACTCCGTCGCGTTCACGAGGTAGACGCGGCACAGATCGCCCACGCCGACGCGGACCGGGTGATGATGGTAGTAGAAGGCGGAGGTGTTGACCGCGTACACCTCGTTGTCCCCGTCCAGGTTGCTGTCGAAGGCGTTCATCACCATCACCATCTCCCGCGCCGGCTCCCGGCCTTCGGGCGGATCGACGATGAACGTCCCGTACAGACCCTTATGGATGTGCCGCTTGAGCGGCATCGTGTGGCAGTGGTAGAGGTGAAGTCCGAACGGCTTCGCCTCGAACTCGTAGGTGAACCGCTGCCCCGGCGCGACGATGGGCTCGAAGCCGTCCATCTCGGGCGGGTGCGTACCGTGGAAGTGGATCGTGTGCGGATGCGAGCCCGCGTTCGTGAACTCGACCTGCAGGATGTCCCCCTCGGTGCAGCGCAGCGTCGGCCCCGGTACCTGTCCGTTGTAGGTCCAGGCGGGGAAGAAGACACCGGGGGCAATCTCGATCTCCCGGTCGAGTCCGACGATCTCCCACCGGCGCACGACGCGCCCGTCGGCGCGGGTCGTGACCTCGCCGTAATCGAAGTCGGTCAGAAAAGCGGTGGGATCGAAGCTCTCGTCGGGCCGGGGCATGCCGACGATGCCCATGGCTTCCTGGTGCGCCGCGTGGCTTCCCGCCGGGGGCGCGACACCTCGCGGTCCGCGCGGCGCGATGCCGCTGGCCGCCAGCGCCTCGCGAGCACCGCCCCGCGAGGCGAGGTCCAGCACCGTCGCGCCCGAAACGCCCGCCACGCCCGCGGCACCGAGCTTGAGCCAATCGCGCCGACTCAACTTCTCCGGCTTCACCTTGACCTCCAGATCCTGCAGACGAACGATTTTTAGTCTAGGCTAAAAATTACTCCGCAAGGTGCACGGGTACGGCACCGTTCGTCAACTGCGGCGTGTGGAGGTCAGTCCGTGGCGGGCCGGCTCTCGAGGGTGATGGCTTCGACGGCGCGGAGGAGTCGGGTACGGGCAGCCTCGCGAGCGCGGTCGAGTTCGGTGCGGGCTTCCGCCTTCACCGCGTCGAGGCGACCCAGCTTCCCCGTCTTGATGCGATCCAGCCGGGCCCGGCTTTTCTCGGCGGCGCGGTCGAGGCGCGTGAGACACTCTTCTTTCAGTTGATCGAGACGCGCGCGGGGGACCCGGTCAAGTTTCGCCCGTCCGCCGGCGCGGAGCGTCTCCAGCCGCGACCTGCCTTCCTCGCGGGCGCGCTCGATGCTCCGCAGGCCGGCTTCCCGGGTCCGCTGGACTCGTGCCACCGCTCGTTCGAGCCGCCCGCTTACGCGGTCCGCCGAATCCCGGTAGAACCGCGCCGCGAACTCCCGAGGCGAGGCCGAGCGCGCGTACAGCACGTCGGCCAGTCTCAGCAGTTGCAGGATCCGGATGTAGAACCAGCCGATGTCGAACTCCCACCAGTGCGCCTTGAACTTCGCCGAACGCGGGTCCGCGTGGTGGTTGTTGTGCAGTTCCTCACCGAGGATCCAGATCCCCCACGGATACAGGTTGTGGCTGTCGTCGCGGGTGCCGAAGGTCCGGTAGCCGAGCGCGTGCCCGAGACCGTTGATGATGTTCCCCATGAGCGGGACCGTGAACACCATGCATGTCCAGACGATGAAACCCGGGATGATCCCGAACAGGAACAAGGAGAGGACGAGCATGAGCTTGACCCCCAGGCCCCGGCGCTTCGTGTAGATGTTGCGCTCGACCCAGTCGTCCGGCGTCCCCTTGCCGTACTTGTCGAGCACCGCCTGATCCTGCGCGGCTCTCCGGTAGAAGAAGAGGCCGTTGAGAGCGATGTTCGCGAGACCTTCGACCGTGGGCGAGTGCGGATCCCCTTCACGGTCGGCGTACGCGTGGTGCTTCCGATGTACCGCGACCCACTCCTTCGTCACGATCCCGGCCACAAGCCAGCACCAGAAGCGCATCATGTGCTCGACCACGGGATGGAAGACGACCCCGCCGTGCGTGGCGGAGCGGTGCAGGTAGAGCGTGTTGCAGACGTTGGTGACGTGACCGATGGCGATGACCCACAGGACGGGGATCCACCAGGGCTCTCCCAGGATCGCGTAGCCTGGCATGCATTTCTCTCCGAATTCTGGGGTCCGACCTGACTCCCCGATCCGGGAATCCATTTACCAGGTCGCTACCTTACTCTGCGACGGCTCAAGCTAACGCCGGATCACGATCTCCGCCCGGGGTCCCCACGGGCTGTCTCCCCATCCGGCCTATGCGGACGCGAGGCGGGCGAGCGCCCAGCGCGCGTGCTCTCGCACCAGCGGCGAACTGTCCGCCTCCAGGCGCCGGAGTACGGGGCGCGCGGCCGCACCTCCGGCGTTGCCGAGGCCGACGGCGAGGTTACGAAGCAGCCCGTCGCGGCCGGGGCGACTGAACGCGGTTCCCCGGTAACGGGCTCGGAACTCGTCGGGGTCGAGGGCGGCCACTTCCTCGGCCCAAACGGCCATGTCCCCGGGGGGCACCCGCTGCCCGAGCCGCGGCTCGAACGGCCCCGGAGCCGGTGACGGCGCAGCCGAATTCCAGGGACACACCTCCTGACAGATGTCACAGCCGAACACACGGGTCCCGATCGCGGGACGCAAATGCTCGGGGATCGGGCCCCTGAGTTCGATCGTGAGGTAGGAGATGCAGAGGCGGGCATCCAGGACACGGCCGTCGAGGATCGCGTCCGTCGGGCAGGCGTCGATACAGCGCCGGCAAGTGCCGCAGTGGTCGTGGACGAAGGGCGGGTCGGGCTCGATGTCGAGGTCGGTCAGCAACTCCCCCAGCATGAGGTAGGACCCGAACTCAGGGTGGATGAGCATCGTGTTCTTGCCGATCCAGCCCAGGCCGGAGCGCTGGGCGTGGTCACGTTCGAGGACAGGACCGTAGTCGACGTAGCGTTTCGCCCGCGTGCCGGGCGCGAGGCGCTGGATGGCGGCGGCGAGTTCGTCGAGCCGCTCCTCGAACACGTCGTGGTAGTCACGTCCGATCGCGTAGCGCGCCACGATCGGCAGCCGGCGGGCGGGCGGTGGCGGAGGCGGACCCGGCGTCGAGCCATACAGCATGCTGACGACCACGAGCGTCCGGCAGCCGGGGAACGCCTCTCCCGGGTCGAGGCGGCGGCGCACGGCGTCCTCGCGCGCGAGGTAGGCCATCTCGCCGTGGTAGCCGCGCGCCAGCCAGGCCTCGTATTCGTCCGCGTGCCTAGGCGTCTCGGCCGGGGCGAACCCGACTTGGTCGAACCCGCACGCCCGGGCGGCCGCGCGGATCTCCTCCTTCAGCGTGTCGGCGTCACCCGCGCCCAGGGCGCCCTCGTGGCCCGCGCCGGAGTAGCCCATGTCACCCGAACTTTCCCGCGCTGACGCAGAGGTCGGCGAGCGGGCACCCGGCGCAGCGCGGCTTTCGGGCGTGGCAGACCGTGCGCCCGTGGAGGATCGACCGCCAGGCGAAGGGGTGCCATTCCTCCTGCGGCAGGACTCTCATCAGATCCTTTTCCACCTTCGGCGGATCGACCTCGTTCGTGAGGCCGAAGCGGTGGGTCACCCGCTTCACATGCGTGTCGACGACGACGCCCTCGTGGATCCTGAACGCGTTGGAGAGCACGACGTTCGCGGTCTTCCGCGCGACCCCGGGGAGGGTGAGCAGATCCTCCATCGTCGCGGGCACCTCGCCTCCGTAGGCCTCGATGAGACGGCGCCCGAGGCCTTGGAGGTGCCGCGCCTTGTTGTTGAAGAAGCCGGTCGGGCGCACCGCCTCCTTCAATTCTTCCAGCGGCGCCTCGGCGTACGCCAGGGCGTCGGGATAGCGCGGGAAGAGGGTCCTCGTGACCTGGTTCACGCGTTCGTCCGTGCATTGGGCCGAGAGCACGGTCGCAACGATCAGCTGGAGCGGCGTCTCCCAGTCCAGCGAGACGGTGAGGTCCGGATAGAGGGCGGCGAGTCGCGGCGAAAGCGACGCGGCAAGCTCGGAACGGGCCTTCCAGGAACGGGGTCGGCTCACGGTCAGGCGCTCTTCGCGGGGGGCGTCCGGACCCCCTCTCCGTCGGGGCCTTCCGGCGCGGCGACCTGGTCGGGCGACACGAGGCCCAGCCGCTGCATCCGGCGCACCCGCGTCACGACCTCGCGGGGGTCCAGCGCACCGACGACGAATCCATCCCGGATCACGAGCAGACTCGAGGCACCCGCTCGCGCCCGGAAGAGCGCGTCCACCAGAGACTCGTCGGGCTGGGCCACGGGGAACTCCTCCGCGGGTCTCGTGACCGCGGACACCGGCGTCCCGGCGCGAAGGTTCGCCGGCACCTCCGACACCGCCCGCACGTCGACGACCCCGATCAGGCCGCCGTCGCGTTCCACCGGGTAAGCCTCCTGCCGCCCCCGCAGGAAGAAGTCGGAGATCGCGCGCTCCACGGACAGGCCCGCCTCGATGGCGCACGGGCGGGGGCTCATGACCGCCGCCACGGGGATCTGGCGCATCAGGTGGCGGAGTTCGAAGTGCCGCAGGCTCGAGGCCGCGGCGTTGACGACGAACCAGCCGATGAACGCGGCCCAGAGGCCCGAAATGAACTGTCCCCGGCTCAGGTTGAACAACCCGAGAGCGATGAGCGCGGCGCCGAACAGCCGGCCGCCGCGCGTGGCCCAGCGGGTCGCGCGCAGGAGATCTCCCGTCACGGCCCACACGATCGAGCGGAAGATGCGCCCCCCGTCGAGCGGGAAGCCGGGGATCATGTTGAAGACCGCGAGGACGAAGTTGAGCAGGGCGAGGAAGCCGAGCACCGTGATGACGGGCGGCGAAGCGTACCAGGCTTCCGCGGCCAGCCGGGCCGCGTGGAAGAGGCCGGCCAGCGCCAGACTCGTGAGCGGGCCCGCCGCGGTGAGGAGGAACTCGTCCAGCGGACGGCGGGGCTCGTCGCGGGCCTGCGCGATGCCGCCGAAGATGAACAGCGTGATGTGCTCGACCGTCACGCCCCGCATCCGGCCGGCGAGCGCGTGCCCGAGTTCGTGCAGCAGCACCGAGAGGAAGAAGAGGAGCGCCGCCGCCGTGCCCATCGCCAGGTACGCGGACGAGGGGTAGAAGGGCAGTGCACGCGGGAACTCGCGCGTGCTGAAGGTCCAGATCACGAGGGCCGCGACGGGGAACCACGAGTAGTCGATCCGGATGGGGAATCCGAACCACCGTCCGATCCGGAAGCTGCCGAAGAGCGGCAACACTCAGCCGCCCTTCGCGGGCGCGGGGCGCGCCGGGCTGGAGAGCTGCACGGGCTGGCGGCCGGCGCGCGATCCGAAACGCCACCACGGACGGTGTCGGCGCACGGCCACGCACAGGCGCCCTCCCGCCAGGTTCGTCACCTCCACGAACGCGCGGGCCGCGGAGGCCGGCACTTCCACCGCGTAACGCCGCCCGCGCCACGCGAAGACGGCTTCCACCGCGCGTTCCGCAACGTTCGATTCCACGAACAGCTCCGATTCCAGCCTTACGACGCCGTCCGGGCCGGCCGGCACCGCCCGGTAGAACTCCGGATCGAACGGCTCCCCGGCCACCCGGCGGAGGTTGTGCTCCTGCGCCCAGTCCACCTCATCCAGCCCCATCTCCCCCGCGGCGGATTCCCGGTGGTGGAGCAACTCGTGCAGGATCGTCTCCCACAGCTCGCCCTCCCAGTCGAAGTCGGGATCCTGATCCGCCAGGGCCCGGAAGGAACCGTGGTAGAGGACGAGTTCCGAACGCACGTCTCCGTCACCGCCGGCGCCGCTCGGCCACGTCTCCGTCAGACACTCGCCCATCGTGTACACCCAGTCGAACTCGGGGTGGGCGATGGCCTCCGTCTCGATGGTCAGCCCGTCGACCCCCTCGCGCGCCTCCTCGGGGATCTCGTTCCACATCCGGCGCGCCGCCGCCTGGAAGCGCCGGAAGTTCAAGGCGCGATCGAACGGTAGCCGCCCCGGAAGTAGAGGAGCGGCGGACAGTCCTCGTCCTCCCGGTACGCGACCCCGACGACCCGTCCGATGTAGATCGTGTGGTCGCCGGCGTCCACCGCCCTCTCCACCGTGCAGTCGCAGTACGCCATGGCGTCCGCGAGGATCGGCGCGCTCGTCTCCCCGGGAGTCGTGCGCAGGCCCTCGAACTTGCCGGGCCGGCTCGAGGCGAATCGCCGCGCGAGGGCTTCCGAGCGCTCCGGGAGCAGGTTGAGCGCGAAGGCGCCGGAGTCGTGGATCGCGCGGTGGGTCGCCGCCTCGTGATGCACGCACGCCATGACGAGCGGAGGTTCGATCGACACGGAGCACACTGCCGTCGCCGTCATCCCCCTCGGCCGCCCGTTCCCGTCCGAGGTCGTCACGACGACGACCCCGCCGGCCAGGTTCGCCAGCGCGCCCCGGTAGTCCGCGGCAGAGACCGTCACGGCGGGCCGGGGTCAGCCGTCTTCAGCCGACGCCGTTAGACCCGTCGCGTTCGCGGCCAGCCAGCGATTGAGGCCCAGAAAGGCGGCGATCGCGAGGGCCCACTGGACGAGGACCGTCCCGACGTTGAACTCGGAGATCGGCGTGAAGGATCCGGCCAGGTCGTTCAGGTCGACGGCCTGCCACAGCCACCAGCCCGTGATCACGACCGCCTGCACGGCAACGAGTCGAATGACGACGTTCCACCACTTCCCGATCACGAGATCGCTGCCCTCGCTGTTGACGAACTGCGTGCGGAAGCGGTCGACGCCGTGCCGCATGACCATGATCGAGAAGAAGAGGCCGCTCAGCATCAGCCCGACGCCCCATACCCAGTCCTGGTTGCGGAAGACCTCGATCCAGATCGCCGACGGGAGCCCGAGCACGAAGCCGAGGCCACCGACCGTCAGCACGGCCCTTCGCCGCGCCATCCCGGCATCGGTGAGAACCCGGGTGGGCAATTCGATCATCGCGATGAGGCTGCTCCAGGCCGCGAACACGAGCGCGAGGAAGAAGAGGATCATGAACACGGAGCCGCCCGGCATGCGCCCGAACAACTGCGGGACCCAGATGAAGGTCAGTCCCTCGTTCCCGGCCCCCACGATCTGGTCGGCCGCGCCCGGCAGGATCGCGAACACCGTGCACAGCACCATGATCCCGGCCAGCAGCGACACCGAGTTGTTGCCGAATCCGAGCATGAACGCGTTGAGCGTCGTGTCTTCCCGCTTCCTCATGTAGATCGCGTAGACCGTGATCAACCCCCAGCCCGCGCCGGTGTCCCACGCGTTCTGCGTGAGGGCCTCGAGCCAGATCGAGGCCTCGCCCAGCCTCCCCCAGTCAGGGGTGAAGAGGAAGGCAAGACCCGCGCTCGCCCCCGGCAGCGTGACCGCCCGGATCGCCAGCGCCACGACGAGCAGGAGGAGGCTCGGGATGAGGAAACGGGCGGCCCGCTCGATCCCGCGCACGCCGCGCAGCACGACGATCACCGCCAGCCCGATCGCGAGGGCGTGCGTGAGGATGGGCCACGGCGATCCGATGAAGCCGTCCCAGAACTCCTGGGGCCCCACGCAACCCACCGCGCCGGGCTCGCAGGCGGCGGTGGGGACGGTCCCCGTCACGGCGCCGAACAGATAGCGCAGAGTCCATCCCATCACGACCGTGTAGTAGAACATGATCGCGGTCGCGACGAAGGCGATCCACGCGCCCATCCAGCTGTATTTCCTGCCCGCCAGCCTCGCGAAGGCCCCGATCGGCCCGGAGCGGGCCTCCTTCCCGACTGCGAACTCGGTGAGGATCAGCGGCACGGACCAGAGGAGGAGGAAGACGACCCAGGCGACGAGGAAGGTGCCGCCCCCGTTGGACGCGGCGATGCGCGGGAAGCGCCAGATGTTGCCGGTTCCGACCGCCATCCCGAGCATGGCCAGCATCATCGCGGCCCGGGAACTGAAGACGGGTTTCGTCATGCGTCGCCTCCGTCCGATTCGTCTGGGTGGTCGGGTTTCGGTGTCCCCTGTGCCTCGGCGAGCTTCCGCAGCCAGCTTTCCAGCGTCTCGTTGAACGCGCTGGGCCGTGAGATATGGGAGCAGTGCCCGGTGCCGGGGATGGGGACGTACTCGGCGTCGGGCAGCAATTCCACGATCTCCCGCGCCCACTCCACCGGACAATACACGTCGTGTGGACCCTTCACCACGAGCGCGGGCGCCGTGATCCCGCTCAGGTCGGTCAGGATGTCAAACTTCCGCAGGCGGCCGACTCGGCGATCGGAGACGCTGGGGGGTACGGTCCGCGGCCCGGTGAAGAGGGCGTACTCGATGAGGGCGTCGCGGCCCGGCGAGTCGTCGAAGATCCACACGCCGAGGCGACTCCAGCTTCGCGCCAGCTCGCGGGCCAGATTCGTCGGGAGGTATCGCGTCGTGGCCATGGCGAGCGGGGTCAGCACGGCCCGGTTGAGTCCGACGTGATCGTAGGAGACACGCGCGACGGGATTGCAGAGAACGAGCCCCCGAAGCCGTTCCGGAAACCTGCTCGCAAAGCGCAGCGAGATTGCGCTTCCGAGGCTCGTTCCGATGAGGACGAAGCGGTCGAGATTGCGAGCCTCGACCAGCTCGGCCACATCGTCGACCAGGCGGTCGAACCCCGCGTCGGCGTCGAACTTCCGGCGCAGATCGGCGCAGACCACGCGATGACCGCGGGCGAAATGCGGCAGCTGGTACCGGAACGTCTCCTTCGGTCCGTCGGCGCCCGGGATCCAGACGAGCACATCGCCGGATCCGACGTCGACGTACTCCACGGACTCGCCATCCGAGTATTCGATCGTGCCGTTGGGCAGCGCTTCGCCGGAAAGGTCGCGGACGGGCGGCCGGACGAGCGCCGCGTTCCGGCGCGTCATGGTCCACCAGTACGCCGCGCCGGCCGCACCCGCGAGCGCGCCGAGCGCGAACCCGCCGGGCAGGCCGAGCCGGCGCGTCACGCTCGCCGCCAGCGCTCTACACGCGCCAGGAGCGGGCCGGCCGTGAGACCGTCTGCGCCGAGCTGGGTCGCGAGTTGCGCGGCGTTCTCCCGCTGCCCGGCCGAGAGGATCTCGGTCATGAACTGCCCGGCCGCCGGGTTGCGGTACCATTCCCCTCCGAAGCGCTTCTCCAGACGGTCGAGCACGATCGCGCTCAGCATCCAGCCGCGCAGGCGCCGCGCCGAGCGGAATCCCCTCAGGTGATCCGTGAGGTACGTAACGGGGTGGTGCGCGAATCCGGTCGCATCGCTCATCAGTTCGGCGTAGCGATCCGCCAGTTGGCCCGGCCGCTCGGCGCTCGCCAGTTCGAGTTCCCACAGGAGCCGCGCCGCCTCGCGGCGCAGGC
Organism: Candidatus Palauibacter sp.; assembly: GCF_965216145.1. Lineage (GTDB taxonomy): Bacteria > Gemmatimonadota > Gemmatimonadetes > Palauibacterales > Palauibacteraceae > Palauibacter. Next base: position 1,685,107 of record NZ_OZ244149.1, on the reverse strand, counting down.
GGTACAGTCGCAGGAAACCCGCCAGCGGTCCGTATTCCGTCAGCGCGTCCCCGCTCAGCCCGGTGGCCGACTCGATCCAGGCGCGCTTCAGCGTAAGCTCCTCGAACAGCAACGCGAAGCACTCACCCACCGAGTCGTCGCCGAGCGCGCGCTCTTCCCAGGGGATCGCGGGAGACGAGTAGGCGTGGTGCAGCGTGCGTCCCAGTTCGTGGAGGAGCGCGCGGGCGTCGGGCCAGCCGCCGAGCGGACACACGACGAGGACGACTTCACCCGGGATTTCCATCGCCGCCGTGAACGAACGTTCGTCCTTGAGCGGACGGCGATCGAAGTCCACCCGCACGGATCCGTCCTGCGCGAGGGGAAGCCCCATGCCTTCCAGGGTCCGCCTCACATGCGGGTACAGCGGCTGGATCTCGAACGGCCGCCCCAGCCATCGCATCCCCATCAACCACAGTGCGTCGGAGCGGGACGCCGGCCCGCGGCCTGTGTCGATCCGGCGGTCGGTTTCCTCGGCGAACGCTTCGCGATAGGGCGCGTCCGTACCCCGCAGGATCGCCGACGCGGTGCGCCCCACTTGCCGCAGGTCCAGACCGACCAACCGTTCGCGGGCCGCTATGTAGTCGCCCAGACCGAGCCGGGCGACGGCCTCCCGCTCCCGGTGGACGACATCGAGCCGGAGCGCCGCCGCCTCTTCGATCCGGCCGTGTCGCGCCGCTTCCCAGGCGAGCCGCTCTCCTCGGTCATCCGCCCGCATAATCCAGTCCGGCACGCGCCTGAGCGGGATCTCCCGCTCGGCTACGGACACGGTCGCCCCGGTCTCCCACGACCACAGTTCGTCCTCGAGCGGCGCCAGTTCGGCTTCGATCTGCTGTCCGGCCACCCAGTTGAAGAGCGCCTTCAGGCACTGGCGCTCGTCACCGTACGCCTCGGAGAGTTCATGCTGGATGGCCGGAAGCACTGCGGGCTCGAGGAGCAGCCGGTGTTCGCGGTACAGCGCAGCCAGCGTAGGCCGCTCCTCGAGTCCGCTGCGAAGTCGGTAGTGGGCGCGCGCCACGGCGCTCTGCAGCCGCTGCGCCCGATCCCGGATCTCCTCGACGCGGAACGGCATGACCCTGCTAGCCGGTCAGGCGCCGGGAGAGGCGCCGCCGACCGCCGCCCCCAGCCAGGCCGCGACGCCCGACAGCGGCACCCGTATCTGTTCGAGCGAATCGCGGTCGCGCACCGTACACGTCTCGTCCTCCAGCGTCTGGCCGTCGATCGTCAGACAGAACGGCGTCCCGGCCTCGTCCTGCCTCCGGTACCGCCGTCCGATCGACCCCGCGATGTCGTAGAAGACGTTGAACCGGCCCCGCAATTCACCCGCCAGCTTCTCCGCGATCTCCGGCATCCCGCCCTTCTTCACCAGCGGGAAGACCGCCGCCTGGAAGGGCGCGAGCGCCGGCTTGAGCCGCAGCACGACCCGCTTCTGGCCTCCGACTTCCTCCTCATCGTAGGCGTCCGCCAGCACGACGAGCAGTGTGCGGCTAAGTCCGGCCGACGTCTCGATCACGTACGGCAGGTACTTCCGGTTCGCCGGCTGGTCGAAGTATTCCAGCTTCTTTCCGGAGTGCTCCTGATGGCGGCCGAGGTCGTAGTCCGTCCGGTTGTGGATGCCCTCGAACTCCTGCCACCCGAACGGGAAGCGGTACTGGATGTCCGACGCGTCCTTGCAGTAGTGCGCCAGCTCATCAGGCCCGTGCCGGTGGAAGCGGAGCCGATCCTGGCGGATCCCCAGCGACTCGACCCACGCCATGCGGCGCGTCTTCCACTCCTCGAACCACTCGTCCTCCGTACCCGGCGCCACGAAGAACTGCATCTCCATCTGCTCGAACTCGCGGGTGCGGAAGATGAAGTTCCCGGGCGTGATCTCGTTCCGGAACGCCTTCCCAACCTGCGCGATCCCGAACGGCACTTTCTGGCGGACGGATTCCTGCACGTTCCTGAAGTTGACGAAGATCCCCTGCGCGGTCTCCGGGCGGAGATAGACGGTCGCGGCCTCGTCCTCCACCACCCCCATGAACGTCTTGAACATGAGGTTGAACTGGCGCGGGTCCGTCCACTGGCCCGTGGTCCCGCACACCGAACACTGCTGCGCCTCGGGATCTCCCGCCTCCAGCTGCGGAAGGTCGTCGGCCCGGAAGCGGCGGTGGCAGTTGCGGCACTCGACGAGCGGGTCCGTGAACGCGCCCACGTGCCCGCTCGCGACCCATACCTCGGGGTTCATGAGGATGCCCGCGTCGATGCCCACGATGTTCGGGTAGCGGTGCACCATCTCCCGCCACCAGAGCTGCTGGATCCGGTTCTTGAGTTCGATGCCGAGCGGGCCGTAGTCGTAGACGGACCCCACGCCTCCGTAGATCTCGGAGGACTGGAAGACGAACCCGCGCCGCTTGGCGAGGGACACGAGCTTGTCCATCAAACCGGGCGGATGGCCCGAATCGGCGCTGGGTTCCGTATTCGTTTCGTCGGTCATGAAGATCGGTGGCGGCCGCTCACGTCGGGCGCGGCGGCGGAATCGGCTGGAATCGCCGGAGCCTCGGGAATCGCGAGGGGGGCTCCGGCCGCGAGCCGCAACGATAGCCGTGGCCAGCGAAGACCGGCAACCAAGCCTCGGCTAGCGGTTCTCGGTGAGTTGGCGCGCTGGGCCCTTGAGCACGTGGCCCGGCTTGGCGCCCGTGACCGAGCCGTCGAGGATCACGGGGACACCGTTCACGATCACGTGGTGGATGCCGACGGAATAGCGGTGCGGGTCCACGTAGTCGGCCTGGTCCATGATACGGTCGGCGTCGAAGATCGTGATGTCGGCCCACATGCCGTCCGCGATCCGGCCCCGCTCGGACTGCCCGATCTCGTCGGCCGACATCGAGGTCATCTTTCGGATCGCCTCCTCCAGCGTGAGCACGCCCATCTCGCGTACGTAGCGGCCGAGGATGCGCGGGAACGTCCCGTAGCTCCGGGGATGCGGGAACCCGAGCCCGTAGCCGACCGGATCTCCATCCGTCTCGAACATGGCCTGGGGGTGCTGCATGATGCGGACCACGTCCGCCTCATCCATGAAGTGGTAGATGGCGCTGAACCCGCCCGCCAACTGCAACTCGATCGCGAGCTGGACCCCGGTCGCGTCGTTGTTCGGGAGCCCGCGGTCCGCGGCCAGCTCCGACATCCTCTTCCCGTTGTATTGGGGGAAGGCGCGCAGGGTGCGGAACTGGATCCGTGACAGATCTCCGCCCGTCCAGTCCCGGTTCATCCACTCCTCCGTCTCCCGCTCCACCCGCGCTCGCGTCGCCGGATCGGTCACGCGCACCCGGAACGAATCGACGCCGCCGGCCAGCACCCATTGCGGGAAGAGCACGCTGGAGCCGGTACTTCCCGCCATGTACGGGTAGAGGTCGACCTTGACGTCGATCCCCTCGGCCCGCGCGGAGTCCACCAGCGCGAGCGACTCCACGGTCTTCCCCCAGTTATCGACCCCCATCGCCTTGAAGTGGTTGATGTGGACGGGAAGCCCACCCTCGGCGCCGACCCGGATCGCCTCGCGCACCGCCGGGAGGAGCCCCCGCGCCTCGTCCCGCATGTGCGTGTAGTAGATGCCGCCGTAGTCCGCCGCGACCTTGGCCAGTTCGATGACCTCCTCGGTCTCGGCATAGTTGGCGGGGACGTAGAGAAGTCCGGTCGAGAAGCCGAGCGCGCCGTCCTCCATCGTCTCGCGCACGAGGTCCCGCATCTCGTCCAGTTCTTCCGGCGTCGGGGCCCGGTCCTCCATCCCGATCACCTGCTTGCGGGTCCAGCTGTGCCCCGCGAAGAAGCCGATGTTGGGCGCGACCTCGAGGTCGTCGATGTACTCGCGCAGCGGCCACGGCTGGTCGCCGCTGTGAAGGGACGGGAGGATGGTGGTGATCCCCTGGCGGATGAAGTTCTCGGCCAGCGGCCGCCGGTGGACCTGGTTCTGGACGTGGTTGTGGTGATCGACGAACCCGGGTGAGACGATGAGGCCGGCCGCATCGATCTCCTCGGCGCCCTGTCCCGACAGTCCGCCGTCGCGGGCGATCTCGACCACGCGGCCGTCTCGGATCCCGAGGTCGGCGGTGAAGCGGTCGGCGCCCGTCCCGTCGACGACGGTGCCGCCGACGATGACGAGGTCGAAGGCTGCACCGCCGGCGCCGGCCGACGACGCATCGTCCGCCGTCTCCGGAACAACGGTGCACGTGGCGAGCGCCAGCCCGGCCGCGAGCCCGGCCGCGAGGGTCGGGAGACGGCGGATCATGAGCCGCTCGTGCTCGTCTGCGCGCGGTTCATCTCCCACACGGGAACGCCGTTCCGCTTGTAGATGATCCCGTCCTTGATCACGTCCGTCACGTACCCGAGCACGTTGATGTCGAACAGCGGGTTTCCGTCGACCACGATGATGTCGGCGAGCTTGCCGGGCTCGATCGTGCCGGTCTCCCGGAGGCCGAGGACCTGGGCGGAGACCTTGGTCGCCGCGGAAATCGCCTCGATCTCCGTCATCCCCATGTCGACGAGCGCCGAAACCTCCCGCCACGCCGACTCCGAGTGGAAGTTGAGCGGCGATCCCGTGTCCGTGCCCATGGCCATGAGGGCGTCGGCGTCGATGAACTGGCGCGCCGCGCGTTCGCTGTTGCGGATCTGCCGCGGCGTGCCGCGGAAGTAGGGCTTCCGCCAGAAGTCGTCCTTCGTGTACGAGCTGAGGACCTCCTCCCGGATCGTCGGCGGGAAGCTGTTGATGATGTCGGGATCCCAGAGCCGCTCCGGGAACTCGAGCGTGGCGGGGTAGACCCATATCCGGTGCGAGATCGTCTGGACGACCGGGATCCCCTCCATCGCGATGTAGTCGACGAGTTCCTGCGAATAGGCCGGGACGCTGCCGCCCGAACCGGCGTGCTGGAGTACATCGCAGCCGCCGCGGATCGCGCCCCACACGACTTCCTCCTCATAGACATGGCAGTGGATGGGAACGCCGGCCGGACCCGCCACGGACTTGATGGCCCGCATGTCCTCCTCGGTCGTCCCGATCCATGTCTTGATGACGTCGACGCCCGCGTCGATCAGCATCCGCGTCCGCTCCGCCGCCTCCTCGGGCGTGCGGTGCAGGACGCGGAGCTCGTCCGGGAGAAAATCCCAGGCATAGCGCGTGACCCAGGGTCCGCTCACGAGCAGTCGGGGACCCGGCACCTCGTTGCGGTTCACCCTGTCCCGGAAGGCGAGGCTCGACATGGGCGCGGAGAGGTCCACGCCCGCGGTGACCCCGGCCATGAGCAGTTGCTTCGCCGATGTCTCGTAGACGAGGTCATCATTCCCCTCGAACCAGGGGAACCAGTCGGCGTAGTCCCCGTGCCCGAGGATCATGATGTGCACGTGCGCATCGACCATCCCCGGCATCATCGTCTTGCCGCGGGTGTCGATGACCTCGGCGTCGGGTGGAATCTCGATCTCGGCCGCGGGTCCCACGGCGACGATCCGGTTCCCCTCGATCACGACGGCCGCGTGGTGGATGGGGTTCGCCTCGTAGCCGTCGAGCAGCTGGCCGCCGACCAGCGCAATCGTCCGGTCCTGGGCGGCTGCGGGTGGCGCGGATGTGAGAGCGCCGACGGTCGCGAGCGCGAGAATCCCGGCCATCCGGGGGGATCTGCGGACGGAAGTCATCTGTCCTCCTCTGCCTGCGCGGGCTGGATCGACGAGTCCGTCAAACGTGCGGCGCGTGCAGGCGGGGCGGCAATGGCGGCAGGGGGACGTTCCCGGAACGTCCCGGAGCCCGATGAGGCTCCGTTGACGGACCGCGCCATCCTGAGTTTCGGAAGCGCCGGCGTCACGCGTTCGCGCAGTGTAACGCCAAGACCCTACGTTGGATCGACGATCACGGAGATTTCGAAATGACCCGTCTCGATCACGCCAGACGGCTCGGGGGGCGAGCAGTTACCTTGCCGAATCCCGCAGAGGCACGCCCATGACCGGGGAGATGATCGCCATCATCACGGCGGCCGTCGCCCTGGCCGCGCTACTCGTTCCCGGCCAGCGCGGCATGCGGAGCGACATCAAGAAGCTGCTGACGACAACCAGCCGGACGGAGGGGCGGCTGGAGGGAGTCGAGCAGCGCCTCGGCACCGTCGAGCAACGCCTCGGCACCGTCGAGCAGCGCCTTGGCACTGTCGAGAGCGAGATCGCCGCGGCGCGGACGGAAGTGGCGCGAGTGGAGACTCGGCTCACGATGTGCATCGGGAAGCTCGAGGCCGAACTCAAGGAGCGTCTCGCCCGGCTCGAAGGCTACTTCGAAGCCATGGGGGCCGGAGGCCGCGCGACCCGGAAGCGACCCGCCAAGTAAGCGGATCGGCTACGCGGTCACTCCGCGAGCGCGAACAGGCTGCTGCGCGCCGCCCGACGATCAAAGGTGTAGGTCCGGGCGCAACCACATGCACGGTTGGCGCGCCCGATCAGGTAGTCGGCGAAATCGGCTGTGCCCGACTCATAGTCCCGCAAGGCGAGTTGAACCACCTCCGCATTTTCCACGATCAGTTCGGCCGTACCCAGAAGCGCGCGGATGGCCTGTATGACGGCGGCCTTCTCGTAGCGATAGCCGCGCCTCAACACCCACACCAATTCGACGAGCACGGGCACGCCCACGTAGCCGGGCGACTCCGGCGTACAACGGTCCTGGATCAGCCGTGTGGCCACGGTGGCGAGTTCCGGATCGTCCCCGGTGATGAAGCGCACCAGGAGGTTGGTGTCCAGTCCGATCAACGTCGTAGCGTTCGGCGAATGACCGCCCGGGCGATCACTTCGTCCATCTCATCCTCGCTGAGCGCAACGGCCGGTCTCGGGAGCATGCCCGCCAGCTCCATTACAGACCCCGTGATGGGTGTCACCCGGAGGGTACCGTCGTCCTCCAGCGCGAAAGCGATCCTGTCGCCCGCCTTGAGATCGAGCCGGTCCCGGATGGGCTTCGGCAGCGTAACCTGACCCTTGCTCGTGATCGTCGCTTCCATGGCTGCCGCTCCCCCGAACAGAGTTTCCTTACCGCGAGTAAGGTAGACGGGTCTGTACTCCGTGTCTATGCGTGGGATCCTTCGTGCGGCTACTTGCCCCGGTAGGCCGGGTCGCGCTTCTGGGCGAAGGCCTCGAGGCCCTCGCGCCAGTCCTCCGAGGCCATGCAGGTGAAGAGCGCCTCGGCTTCGAGGCGCAGCGACTCCTCGGCGTCAACGGATTCGGCACGGTCGAGGAGGTTTTTCGCCAGCCGCATCGAGATGGGCGCGTTTCGGGCCAGGCGGGCCGCCAGTTCGCGGGCCGCGGGTAGCACTTCGGCCGCCGGGAGCATCTCGTTGGCGAGCCCCCACGAGAGGGCCTCGGCCGGGGTGAAGTAGCGGCCCAGCAGGATCAGTTCGACCGCGCGTGCGTGCCCGACGCGCCGCCTGAGCGTGTAGGCCGTGCCGCCGCCGATGAACGTCCCCAGCGCGACCTCGGGCATGCGGAGCTTCGCCTCCTCCGCCACGATCACGAAGTCGCAGGAGAGCGCGAGTTCGCAGCCCGCCCCGATCGCGTGTCCGTTCACGGCCGCGACCACCGGCTGCGGCAACGTCTGGAGGGCGCGATACACGCGCTGGCTCGTGTGGATGTAGGCGTGGCGCTCCGCCAGCGACGCCTCGTGGTCGCGGTGCGCCTTGAGATCTGCGCCGGAGCAGAACCCCCGGCCCGTCCCCGTGAGGATGACGACGCGCGTCTCGAAGTCCGCCCCGATGCTCGCGAGTTCGGCCTCCAGCGCCTCGTACATGGGGAGGCTGACGGCGTTGAGACGGTGTGGACGGTTGAGGCGGAGGATCCGCACGGGACCCTCCGCCTCGACCAGAAGCGGGACTTCGGCGGCGGCGCTCAGCTTCCCGCGTCGTCCGTCGTGGTGACGGGCTTGGCTGGTTTCACATGCATCTCGAGCCAACGGTCGGTCTCCCACAGGACGTGCAGCACCGATTCGCGCGCCGCGTAGCCGTGGCTCTCCGCCGGCAGGAAGACGAGCCGCGCCGTCGCCCCCAGCCCCTTGAGCGCCGCGTAGAAGCGCCGGGACTGGATCGGGAAGGTGCCCGAGTTGTTGTCGTCCTCTCCGTGGATGATGAGGATGGGCTCGTTCACCTTGTCGGCGTGCATGAACGGCGACATGTAGAGGTAGAGGTCCGGATCCTCCCAGAAGAGCCGCTGCTCTCGCTGGAAGCCGAACGGCGTCAGCGTCCGGTTGTACGCGCCGCTCCGCGCCACGCCCGCCCGGAAGATGTCCGAGTGCGCGAGGAGGTTGCCGGTCATGAAGGCGCCGTAGGAGTGTCCGCCTACGCCCACCCGATCCGGGTCCACGACGCCTCGCCGGACGCCCTCCTCGACCGCGGCCTGGGCGTTCGCCACCAACTGATCGCGGAAGCTGTCGTTGGGCTCGGCGTCTCCCTCGCCGATCACCGGCATCGACGCGTTGTCGAGCACGGCGTAGCCGCGCGTCACGTACGGCACGGCGCCTCCATAGGGAATCCGCGTGAACTGGTGGGGCGAGTCGCGGCGCTGCCCGGCCGCCGCGGCGCTCTTGAACTCGGTCGGGTAGGCCCACACGAAGGTGGGGAGCGGCCCGTCACGCTCCTGGTCGTAGTCGGCCGGCAGATAAAGCGTGGCGGAGAGCGGGATGCCGTCCTCGCGCTCGTACTGGATCGCCTCCTTCCGGATGCCCGCGAACTGCGGATACGGGTGCGGGAAGTCCGTCACCGCGTTGATCGTGCCCCGCTCGAGATCGCGCAGGAAGTAGTTCGGCGGCTCGTCCACCGACTCGCGGCGCGTCATCAGCCGCCCGTCCTCAAGCAGCGACACCACGCCTTCGTAGTACGGCGCGTCGGAGCGGAACAGCTCCTCTTCCTCTCCCGTCTCGATGTTCCGCTTTCGGAGGAAGGGACGGTTGCCTTCGGGCGAGGCACCCTGCCCCGCCAGGTAGACCGAGCGCCCACCGTCCGCGGTCTTCAGCACGCCCTGGCCGCGCTCGTTGGTCGTGAACATGGGGAAGCCGGGGTCGTTGTACCGGTCCTCGGTCTGGAGATCGAAGATCAGCTCCATGTCGCCGGGGGCGTCGGGATCGATTCGGTAGGTGCGCTGCTGGCGGGTGGAGAACCAGTTCTCGCTCACGAAGGCGAAGCCTTCCTCCGCCCACATCACGCCGCCGTAGCGGAGGGGGAGGGACGCGAGTTCCGCGGGCTCGCCGGAGAACGGCGCCGCGTGCATGAAGACCCTGTCGCGGATGTCGGCCTCGGCCAGGGCGTCGCCCCCGTCCTGAGCTTCCACCCAGTAGAGGGTCGCGTCGGCGTCGGCGCGCCACGAGATCGAACGCACGCCGGTGGCGACGGACCCGAACGAGGTCGGGACGCCGTCCTGCAGCGGGAGTTCCGCGACCTGGTGGATCGAGTTCCCCTCCGTATCCCACACCTCGATCGCGTTCGGGAAGCGGGAGGCCGGAACCTGGTACGAGAAAGGCCGGTGGGTCGTCTGCACGAGCAGATGACGGCCATCCGGAGAGGGCGTTGCCCCGCTGAAGATCGCCGGCTCGCCCAGCATGGTCGTCGACCCGTCGAGGCCGACGCGGGCCAGCTGCGCCGTGGCGTAGTACTCGTACAGCGCCTCGTCGTGACGGTCCTGCAGCAGGTCCTGATAGGTGCGGGCGGGGGCCGCTTCCCCCGAACTCTCCTCGATCATCGGCCCCGTCGGGACCATGGGCTCGGCGGGTGCCGGGCCGCGGCCGGGCGGTGCGGCCATGAGGTAGAGGGCGTCGCTATCCGGCGACCAGTTGAACGGGGCGCCGAAGCCCGCGTTGACCGCGTCAAGGTCGGTCAGCCGCCGCGCCGCCGCCGACGCGACGTCGAGGACCCACGCCTGCACGGCCGAATCGGTGTCGTGAGTGAACGCGACCATGCTCCCGTCCGGCGACCAGCGCGTGTTCCGGATGCGAGGCTCCGCGGGGAGGCCCGTGACCGCCCGCTCGTCGCCGTCCAGCGTCCGGAGGGCCAGACCGTTCGACGGCCGGGCCCGGCTGGGGCCGTTGGTGCGCGGGTTGATGCGCAGGCCGGCGATCCTCAGTTCGGGCGCCGAGACCTCGGCGATGGAAGGCAGGCTGGGCCGCATCGTGAGCAGCATCATGGATTCATCCGGGCTGAGGCTGATGCCCGGGGTCACCGGCGCGTCGACCAGCGCGGTGAGCTCGGCGGCCGGCGTCTGGTAACCGTCGGCGCCCTCCTGCGCGACGACATCCGTCGTGGTCGCGAGAAAGAGCAGCGCGAGAGGGAGAGCGAGTCGGGAGGCGAGGGGCTTGAGACGCATGGTACAGGCTCCGGCTAGTGACCTCGATCGGGACAACCGTGGCATAGTCCCAGCCCCCGGTGGCAGGCGCAAGACGACGCGGATACCGCGGAATCCCGCGTGGTTCGGGACAGCCGCCGCAGGCTTCTGTCGCCCGGGACAGCGGATCGATAGCGTTGCGGGACCTGCGGACGGGGACTCGGGTCGCAGGTGGAACACTCGAAAGGAGCGACGGAATGTTGGACGCACGTTACCTCCGGCTTCTTGCAGGGGGCGGAGTTCTTGCCGTCGGGCTGGTCGGCTGCGCGTCGGGGGATGAAGCCGGCATGGAGAACGAGGCGCCGGCCGAGGCCGCCGAGGCTACGCAGGTCGCGCTCGGCCCCGCGGACGGACACGACCTGCCGCCTGCGGACCTCGGGAGAGTGGCCACCGGCGATGCCGCACCCGACTTCACCGCCCTGGCGAGCACCGGCGAGCCGATCACCCTTTCGGACTACCGCGGAGAGAAGAACGTCGTCCTCTTCTTCTACCGCGGACACTGGTGACCCTACTGTGCAAAGCAGCTCGGAGAGCTGCGTGACTTCCTGACCCCGGAGCAGCGCGAGCGGACCGAACTCCTGGCCATCGCGCCCGACACGCCCGAAGAACTCGTGATGATGGCCGACCGCGTCCTGGAGGACTACGACTACGCGCTCGACTTCCCGCTATTGGCCGATGAGGGCTCCGCGATCATCTACCGCTACGGACTCCTCAACGAGGACGACGGGCGCGGACGCCAGATCCCGCACCCCACGACCTACGTCATCGACATGGACGGGACGGTGCGCTGGAACTTCACCGAGGTGGACTACAAGATTCGCCCGGAGAACGCCGACATCCTGGCCGCCCTCAACGCCCTGGAGCCACAGTAGCGACCCCTACGGGTTATCGGCCGGACGGCTGTAGCTGGAACAGGTGGACCGTCGGCACGCCGAAACCGTCGCGAGTCTCGACCCACACCAAGTCGCCTTGAGCGGCGAGCAATCGGGTATGATCGGGGACAGCCACTCGCGATACATCATCCCCTTCACGGGAGACGACGATCCAGTCGTTCATGCCTTGACCTGCGTCCGGGGCCTGAAACCACATGGCGGCCCCGGAATCGATCAGCACACCCTCGTCGACGATACCGCGTCCACGATTCTCGACCGGCGGGTAGTAGTCGGGTGCGTCCAGCGTCTTCAGGACCGCGCTGACCCCGGCGGCGTGGCTGGGGAACACGCCCAGTTCGACCATTCGCTCCAGAGGTCCGAGATCCTCCGCCCAGGCTCGCACATCCTCGGCTGAAAAGGGGGCGGGGCGTATACGGGACGCGGATCGGCTCCGCGCCGCCATCGAGCACGTTGTGGCATTCCACCGTGAAGAACGCCCCGGGGCCGGCCGGCTCCGGCCGTCGAATGACCACGAGGTGTCTCCCGGAGGGGTCGATGGCCAGCATGTCGCTGTGCGAAAAAGGATTGCGCAGTTGCAGGCCGCCACCTCCGGCCGGCACCGGGACCACCAACAATCGATCTCGCAAGTCGAAGGTCAGGAAGGGGACCCCCACCGGAGTAGTCCGCTGACCCATGACGTGGAACGCGAACGCCTCCGCGGGTGCGTCGCCTTCCGTCCGCCGGATCGCCACGACACGGTGGTCGGCCAGGACCGCGAACGGCCGAAGCCGCTCACCACCGCCCGCTGCGGCAGTCCACGTGGCTGGAACCAGGTCCCCGAGGCTCGCCCCCGTCGACACATCGTAGAAGTTGACCCGGGGCCGGCTCGCATCGACGACCCACAGTGTCGCGCCTCTCCTGCGCCGCAAGCCCTCCGGCTGCAAGAAGGGTTACCGTGACAACCGCCTTGATCACCCGGCCTCCTCCGACCCGGGACGCCCTGACCCGGTTTCTTGACGCCGGACGATCGGCAAACGTCACAAGAGAACCGTTACCCGTGGCGCGGCGTTCCAGCTTGGCACCCGCGCTGGTCGCAAGGTTCATGCAGGCATAGGGGGGCTCCACCGAAGGCGGGATGAGCGTGCGAGATCTCGTGCTTGTGACCGCCGCTTGGCTTGCAGCTTAGGGCTGAAAAGCGAGATCCCCGATCTCATACCACGCCAATGTGCGGCTGTCCCCGGAGTCGTGTTCATTTCGGACCGCCACCAGCCGATCGCCTAGCGCGGCGATGTTCGTCACGTCACCGTCCAGCATTACTGTCCCCCGGAACTCAAGCGAGTTGTCGAGGAGCTGATACACATCCAGATAGGTCTCTTCCCGCTCGAACTCGGCAGTCCTGCCCGCTGATTGGAACCACACCCTTCGTCGGCCGTCAACGGTGCGGGCGCCGTACCAAAATTGCGGGCGCCGTCGCAGCTCTTCCGCGGTGTGTCCTGGTGAGAACGATCCTCGGGCGGCGGCCGTGCGCTGAACTTCAAGGGTATGCTGAATGCGCCGTTCGCTGGGAAACCGCTCCTGGTAGGTGGGTGAGCGAAGTACGGCAGTTGGTCGCTGACGATCCTCCGGAGTGTAGCGAATGAGGAGTTCGCCGTTGCACGCGGTGAACAGAAGCTCTTCGTGCCCTGTCGGGATCACGGCTCCGAGCTTCGTCTGGCCCACTCCGAGACGGGTGCTGCACTCCAAGTGATCCACATGCTCCGCGCTTACCTCGCGTTGCCAGCTCACCGCACTCGTATAGGCGTTCAACGCGGCGTGCACGAGCCGTACGTCGTCCCCCGGAGTCCAGAGGAACACGCCGGCGAGCACGGTGCTGTCCGATAGGGTCTGGATCCTTGAGAGTCCGCCCAGGGAAGCGACTTCAGTGCTGGTGACGAACTCGCCGCTCACTGCAAAGATCGAGAGGCGTGACAAAGCTATGTCGTGGACAATCACGGTTTCCCCCTCGTTACCGCGCGCCACGTGGGCGGGAAACTCGAACTCGCCCGGGCCCTGGCCGGGGCGGCCGAGCGTCGCGACTTCGCCGTCAGGGTTAACGCAATGCACTTGGGACTGGTAGCGGTCGATAGCGCAGGCATGATCTCGTTGGATCAACTCGATCTCCCGCGCGCCCGCAGGGAGGGGCGTGACCGCTCCCGCCTCGAGGAACACGATGCGCTCTGACGCGCTCTCCTGCTCATCACAAGCGGTGAGCAGGAGGCACGCGCCGACCATAGCGGTCCTGATCACTGATACCCACACCAGTCTGCGAGGCACGCGAAGAACGTGGCATTCCCAGCTTGGATGGCCCCAGGTTCTTCTGCGCCGAACGCCAGCGCCTCGTTGTAGGAACGCATGGCTTTCCCGTGGCAAGCGGATGTACACAGGTCAGGTCCGGTGGATGACTGGCTCTCGGCTAGCCGAGGCAGCCCTGCGAGAAGGACGGTGGCGAGCATTGGCAGCGCGATCGCTGCCCGTCGGCTGGTGAGCATCGGTAAGAACCTCCCGTGAGAGAAGCGGAACTTTGGACCACGCTGGTCCTTTTCTCAAGGGCATGAACATTAGGGGACATCTGATTTCTGGAGTTAGACCCGAAATCGATGAATTCTGTTTCGAAAGTGATGGATGTCGTGCCGAAATCGATGGACGTTCGCGCCAGTCGCGTGGGCGTGCTGCCCGGCCATGTACCCACGGTCTCCCAGTCGCCACCGGACGCACCGCAGCCGACGGGCTCCAAAGATCACGGTGTGCCGAGGAAGTGGCTCAGGGCCGCGCGAGGGTTACGCGACCTCGTTGAGAGGTGGCGCTCACGGCAATGTACGGTACTTCAGGGGACGAGTTCCTCCTGGACGAGGCGGGCGATCCAGAGCCCGGAGTGAAGGTCGGAGGTGTAGATCCGGCCCTTGAACAGCTGGGCGCCCCAGGTCATCGACCAGTTGGGTACCGCGGCGTCCGGCGATGAGGTCTTGACCGCGCCGATCTCGCGTCCCTGGCGGTAGAGGTCGCCGCGCAGTTCGCCCGAGATGTCCAGCACCCGCAGCCCCGCCTGGTAGTAGCCGACGTAGAGCCGGTCGCGATCGTCGCTCCACAGATTGTGGGCGCCCGCCTCCGGCACCGTGTAGTGCGCGACCTTCACGGGGTTCTCGATGTCGGTCATATCCAGGACCTCCACATAGCCGCGGGCCTCGATGGGGCCGAACGCGTTCGCGTCCCAGTCCGAGGGATAGATCTCCGCCGCCACAAACAGGTACTTGCCGTGGCGCCAAGCGACGTGCGTGTTCCCCTGCCCCGAGACCCACCGCGAGACGAGCTTCGGATCGCGGGCGGTGCCCCCGTGCGTACCGGCCCCCGCGTCGAGGATGTAGATGCCTTCGTTCCAGAACGATGCGTAGGCGTACCCGTCCTGAACGATGACGTCGTGCAGGCTCCGGACCGGCTCGTCGTGCACCCAGCGGTTGATCTCGCGCGGGTTGGCGGGGTCGGCGATGTCCATGATGACGATCTCGCTCGTCCCGTTATGGCAGACATAGACGAGATCCTCGTCCCCAAGGATCCAGACGTTGTGCACGCCTCCGGTCACCGTGTCCGTGTACTCCGACAGGATCGTCGGGTTGGCCGGAGTCGAGAGATCGAGGAAGACGATCCCGTTCCGCCGGCTCGAGGCCCCCTCGCGGGTGACGATCCCAAGCCGGTTGTTGGGGTGGATCTTCACGTCGTTGATCCGGCGGGCGTCCAGCTGGATCGAGTCCGTGAGCACCGGCTGCGTGGAATCGGTCACGTCCCACACCTTCATCCAGTCGTGGAAGAAGGTCCCGATATAGGCGTAGTCGCGCCCGTCCACACCCTCGAAGACCCACGTATCGCCGGCCCGGTGGGTAGTGGTGATCCCGCTCCCCACGATTTCGAGGTGCGCGGTGTGGCGGCGAGGCTCGACCCGGACGGCCACTGTGCGGGTGATGGCGGGACCCACGATCGCGGTCACGCTGTACGTGCCCGGTTCCTCGGCGACGAAGAGGCCGCGGCCGTCGACGGGGTGGACGGCCGCCCCGCCCGGGGTCACGCTCCACAGCGGCTGAACACCCATCTCCCCGCCCTGGCCATCGCGACCGATGACCTGAAGCGCGGCGACATCTCCCGTCGAAAGCGAACTGACGTCCCCGGAAGCGACCAGCTCGTAGTCCTCGGCCGGATTCGGTTCGACCGTCACCTCGACCTGCGCCTCGGCGTCTCCGGCGGAGATCGTCAGCGTGGTACGTCCCGGGCGGTGGCCGAGCACCCGCCCGCTGGCGTCGACCGTGGCGGTGGTCGGTTCGGAGGTGGCATGGCGGAAC
Organism: Candidatus Palauibacter sp.; assembly: GCF_965216145.1. Taxonomy (GTDB): domain Bacteria; phylum Gemmatimonadota; class Gemmatimonadetes; order Palauibacterales; family Palauibacteraceae; genus Palauibacter. Next base: position 1,669,470 of record NZ_OZ244149.1, on the reverse strand, counting down.
TCGGCGTTCTCGACGCGGTCTCCCAGTTCGGTATAGGCGTCGATCTCGAGAGGCGCGGTCGTCCCGACGTAGACCGGGCCGGCGACGCGGGCTTCGATCCGGGCGGCCCGCAGCCGCGGTACTCGGACGGTGACCCAACTGGGCTGTCCGCGGAACATAGCCGCTACGCGCGACTCGCCCGGTCGTATCGCCGTCACCGTTCCATCGTTCGAGACCGTGACGCCGTCCCCGGGGGCGAACCACCGGACTTCCGCGCGCGCGTCCTCCCCCTCGGCGCCGTGGATTTCCGCGGTCAGCTGAAACGACGCTCCGACCTCGAGTTCGAGTTCCGTGGGGGAGACCACCACCTGGACGCGCTCCTGCGCGTGGGCAGGCGGGGCTCCGGCGGTGGCCAGGACGAGCGCGGAAGCCAGGAGAGGTGAACGAAGCGACATCGTATCTGCTCCATCTGCGAGTGGACCGGGCTCGAAAGCTCGGTTCGGCCGGCGCGGGCGGCAACAACCCGGCCCTGCCGAAGCTGGTTGACCGGGGATGAACGGGGTGGGAGCTTCGGCCACCATGGAGACGCTCGATACTGCGTACGCGGAGGGAAGGCCGTCCGTCTCGGAGGAGGCCGCGGCCCGGCTCGCCCTGGAACACTGGGGCGTGGAGGGACAGGCCCGGGAATGCGCCAGCGAGCGAGACCGGGTGTTCGAGATCTCCGGCTCGGCCGGTGTCGCCGGCTTTCTGAAGGTCTCGAACGCGCTCGAAGAACGGGCGGTGCTCGATGCCGAGGCGGCCATGCTGGCGGCCCTGTCGGAATCCCAGTCCTGCTACACGCTCCCGACCTGGCGCCCCGCGCTGGAGGGCGGGTCGCTCATCAGGCAGCGTCTCGACGGACGCGCCCACTTCGTCCGCTTCCTGGAGACGGTGCCGGGGATTCCGCTCGATCGCTTCCGCCCGCACGGACCCGAGCTCCGGAGACAGATCGGGCGTCTCGCGGGGATTCTGGATCGCTCGACGACCGGGGTGACGGCCGCGAACCGGCCGATGGTGTGGGACCTCCGGGGGGCTGCGTCGCTCATCCCGGAGAACCTGGCCGCGATCGAGAGTCCCGCGCGCCGCGAGATCATCGCCACGATCCTCGAACGGCACAGGGCGTACGTGGCGCCGCGGGTCGCCGAGCTGCGGGAGAGCTTGATCTACAACGACGCGAACCCGGCCAACATCCACGTCGATCCGGGGCGGATGCGGGAGGGGGCGCCTCACATCGTGGGCGTGGTGGACTTCGGGGACGCGATCCGGTCGTGGACGGTCGCGAATCTCGCGGTCGCTTCCGCGTACGCGGCCTTCGGGAGCTGCGACCCGCTGAGCGCGTTCTGTGATGTGGCCCGGGGCTACGCCGCCGAACACGAGATGACGGAAGCGGAAGCCGACGTCGTGTACGAGCTGGCTCGACTTCGCCTCGCACTCAGCGTGACCATCTCCTCGGTGCGGTGCGCTCAACAGCCGGACAACGATTACCTGCGCGTCAGCCAGGCCCCCGCCTGGGACGTGCTCGAGCGGCTGGACGGCACGCCGCCGAACCTGGGCCGCTACCGGCTGCGCGAAGCGTGCGGACACCCGCCCTGCCCCGAGACGGTGCGCGTGATCGCGGCGCTGGAGCGGGCCGCCCCGGACGCCGCGCCCGTGCTCGATCCGGACCCGCGCGTGGCACCCACGGTCACGCTCGATCTGAGCGTCGAGTCGGGCGACGACGGCGGAACCTTCGATCCCACCGACCATGCCGCCTTCTCGCAGCGGTTGTTCGACCACATGCGGGACGCGGGCGCCGCGGTCGGGATCGGTCGTTACGACGAAGTCCGGTGGTGGTACACGGGCGAGGCCTTCCGGGCGCCGGGAAACGAGGTGGGCGAGTGGCGCACGGTCCACCTCGGCGTCGACCTGTTCGCGGAGCCGGGGACGCCGGTCCTCGCGCCGCTCGGAGGCCGGGTCGTGTCCGTTCGCGACAACGCCGAGCGCCTGGACTACGGCCCGACCGTCATCCTGGAGCACGAATTGGAGGACCCGTCAAGCCAGGTGGACGAACCCGTACGTCTTTGTACTTTGTTCGGGCACTTGTCACCCGAAACGCTGTCCGCGGTCGCGCCGGGAGAGAACGTCGACCCCGGGCGCACGATCGGCTGGATCGGCGCCCCGCCCGGCAACGGCGATTGGGCGCCCCACCTCCACTTCCAGATCTTCGTCGACCCGCTGGGCTACGACGGGACCTTCCCGGGCGTCTGTGCCCCGAGCGGGCGCGACACCTGGACGGCGGTGAGTCCCGACCCGAACCACCTGCTCCGGATCCCGGGCGAGACGACGGCGGCCCGTCCCCGCACCCACACCGCGCTCGTCGAGGACCGCGACCGCCGCCTGGGCCTGTCGCTCAGCCTCTCGTACCGGAGGCCGCTCCACATCGTGCGGGGGCGCGGAAGCTGGCTGTACGACATCGACGGCCAGCCCTTCCTCGACTGCGTGAACAACGTGGCCCACGTCGGCCACTCGCACCCGCGGGTGAACGAGGCGGCACGCCGACAGATGGCATCGCTCAACACGAACACTCGATACCTGCACGAGGCCATTCTCGAATACACCGAGCGACTGACGGCCCTCTTCCCGGCCCCGCTGGATGTGTGCTTCCTCGTCTGCTCCGGCACCGAGGCCAATGAACTCGCCCTCCGCATGGCGCGGACGCACACCGGCAAGGTGGGTGCCGTCGTCCTCGACGGCGCGTATCATGGGAACTCGAGTTCGGTCGTCAACCTGAGTCCCTACAAGTTCAACGGCCCCGGCGGGAAGGGCCCGCGGCCGTGGGTCCGAATGGCGCCCATGCCGGACACCTTCCGGGGGCTTCACCGAGGGCCGGACAGCGAGGTCGCACCGCTCTACGCGGCGTACGTGGGCGAGGCGGCGCTCGCGCTCGAAACGGAGCCCACCTGGTTCGACGATCGTCCGCCCGGCGCGGCCGCCTTCTTCCACGAATCGATCCTCAGCTGCGGCGGGCAGATCCCGCTCCCGGCCGGTTACCTCGCGGCTTCCTACGCGGCGGCCCGCGAGCACGGCGCCGTGTGCGTGGCCGACGAGGTGCAGGTTGGCTTCGGTCGCGTGGGGTCGCACTTCTGGGCCTTCGAGGAGCACGGCGTCGTCCCCGATATCGTCACGCTCGGCAAGCCGATCGGGAACGGACACCCCCTCGCGGCCGTGGTCACGACGCGCGAGATCGCCGAGTCATTTGCCAACGGGATGGAGTACTTCAACACCTACGGCGGGAACCCCGTCTCCTGCGCCATCGGCCTGGCTGTCCTCGATGTGATCGAAGACGAGGGACTACAGGAGAACGCCGCGAAGGTCGGCAAGCGGCTGCTGGCGGGCCTCGAATACCTCCGTGATCGCCACGCCGCCGTCGGCGACGCGCGGGGCAGAGGCCTGTTCTCGGGCATAGAGTTCGTGCGGGAGGGGGGGGATCTCGAGCCCGCCGCCGACGTGGCCGACGCCGCCGTTCAGCGCATGCGGGACAAGGGGATCCTCCTGAGCACGGACGGCCCCAAGCACAACGTGATCAAGATGAAGCCGCCGCTTGTCTTTTCTCGACAACACGCCGATCTTCTCGTTTCTCGCTTAGATGATGTTCTTGCTGAACCCACCTTCTCAGCTAGGACAACCATGCAATGAGCTTGCAAGACTTGACGTAGGCGGCGATGACAAATCGATCCTGCTGTAGCTGCACGACGTCGGCGGCGGCTTGGTATCTCCCTAACAAAGATGTCCTTCTTTTTCGCTCCCGTCTGCGGCGATTTCGAAATCACGGGTCCGGCCATCTCCCGACTCGAGGAGAGTTCGGCCACCGACCGCGCCAAACTGTCCGGTTGGCTGTATGACCGGAAAGACACAGGCGATGTCCCCAACATCACAGCGGACGCACTCGACGAGATCTGCGCCCTGCCGAGACCCTCGCTTGACGAACGAGGGCGGCGGTTCCTGCGGGAGGCGATCCGCAACACAGAGCGGTTGGGCGAACGCTTCAATATCTATGCAACGTCATACATGGTCGCGACTTACTCAGCCGACCGAAGCGAAGTCAAGTATCTGGCACAGATGTTGGCTAAGGAGGGCTATGTTCTTCGCCTCGGAGCGGGTGGGACATGCCAACTCTCACCGGAGGGATACCGTGTCGCATCGGAAGCCGGTGGCAGCATGAGTGAGTCTGAGAAGGTGTTTGTCGCGATGTGGTTTACGCCGGAACTCGATGATGCCTACCGGAACGGGTTTGTCCCCGGGATCATGGAAGCGAGGTACTCGCCAATTCGTGTGGATCAGGTGGAGCATGTGAACCGGATCGATGATGAGGTCATTGCGCAAATAAGAACCTCAGCGTTTGTCGTGGCCGACTTCACTGGGCACCGGACGGGAGTTTATTTTGAAGCTGGATTTGCCCTTGGCCTCGGGCTGTCCGTCATCTGGACGTGTAGGAAAAGCGACTTGGGGGATCTTCATTTTGATATCCGGCAATACAACTGCATCGATTGGGAGACACCTGAAGAGTTGGCTGAGCGACTCCAGCGACGTATCGAGGAGGTTGTTGGGAAGGGTTCGACCTAGACGAGGCGCAGTTGGTCCCGCTCTACCGCGTCTTGAGGGGAGAGCTACGTAACCCTCAAGGTTGGGCTTGGACCAAGTGGGACCACACATCGGAGGACTGAGGGGAGAGGGAGGATCTGGGAGGTCGGTCGAGAGTCTAACTTGGAGAGCGGTGTCCCAAGTAGTAGCCGAGGCCGAGGAAGGCCCCGCCCGCGAGGGCATAGCTCAGCAGCAATACCGCAGCGTCCTGCTGTCCCTCGTCGCCGAAGAACACCGCCCACAGGAGTACGGCGAAGACTGCCAAGCCTGCGATTATGGCGACCCACGCCATCTTGGTCCGGGACGCCCAGCTACGGCTGCGGTGTTCATCGTCACGGCGGATACGATCCTTGTGAAACTCCAACTGCTGCCGCTGAGTCTCGTGGGCCAGCGCAATTCCTTCGCGTAATACTTCGGTTCGGCGATCAGCGCTTGCTATGCGTGCTTGTTCGACGGCCCGGAACTCGGCCCACAACTCCATTTGGCTGGAGTCGTGCTGGCGCGTGACTACTTCTCGACCGGTCTCGTCGCTCATCGGTGGGCGGACCTCGGAGGCCAGAACAACTCGGCAGGTGAGGGCGACAGTGTCGCGTCGTCAAGCACAGCGGCGAACGCCTCCGCCGAGACGCTGTAGACGACATACCCTCGGTAAGGAGACTCGTCAAAGCGCGTGATTGCGCTCGCCGGATCCAGAGATGCCTGCCTACGGAGGACTTCGTCCATCGCGTCCTCTACCGTGTCGCAGTAGAAGTCCGGGATGACGCGAGGGAGCATGTCGATCGTGAGCATCAATTCTCCTGACGTTGTGTGCTACCGTCTGAAGTAACCTAAGGGGTCAACCGCACCTCAACCAAGGTTACAAACGGGTGCGACCCCAGGCGCGTTCCGCCGTACAAGGGTTCTTGCCTACGGTGGCGGTGCTCGCGGCCTCGGCAGCGTTGGGATCGGTCGGCGCTACGGCTGCTCCAGCGCGAGGCTAAAGGGGCGGTCGTCATCCGTGCGGTAGGTGAGGAAGCCCCGCCGGTGGAGAGTCAGCACATCACGAACCTTCAGCGTCTGGGCAAGAAGTACGAGCATTGCATCGGCAAAAGTCCCTCGACGCATCCCCATACCGGCTCATCAGGGGTGCGACACGCGTGACGCCGGGGGCTGTCAGGCGTCGTGGACGCGCGTGTCGCTGTACGCGGTACGCGATGAAATCAGCGAGCGCTGCGGGGCCATTACGCGCGCGGGCACAGGAGATGCATGGCCTCCGTCACCACGGCTCCGGTGGTATGGAGGGTGCCCCGGAAGCTCTCGAGGACAGCGAGGAAGAATTACGGGAGAATGCCGCTGTCGTCGGCGAAGGTTTGCTGCGTGGGCTCGAGTATCTGCGCGACCGCCACGGTCCGGTCGGCGACGCCCGGGGCCGCGGCCTGTTCACGGGGATCGAGTTCGTGCGCGAGGGAAAAGATCTGGAGCCCGCCGCCGACGTGGCCGACGCCGCCGTTCAGCGCATGCGCGACCACGGCATCCTCTTGAGCACGGACGGCCCCGACCACAATGTGATCAAGATGAAGCCGCCGCTCGTCTTCTCCGAAGCCGACGCGGATCTGCTGGTCTCGAACCTCGACGACGTCCTCTCCGAGACCGCCTACCTGAGCTAGCTCGCGCGGGAGAGCGTCGGCGCTGGAGTTGGCGGGGTGCGGGAGTCTCCTGATACCGGACGTTGCACCCGAAATATGTTCTGTTACGTTAGATAGTCCATGGACGAACAAATTGACTCGAGCAAGCCGAGACGGGGACGCCCACCGCGCCGCGAGTTGTACCATCAGCTGCACGCCGAAGTGGTCGAACTCCGCCAACGTCTCGGTGGCCTCCCCCGTCCGGAGGAAGCGGCTGACATCTGGCGCGGGATCTGGTACGAAGAGGCACATCACTCCACCGCGATCGAGGGCAATACGCTCCTGCTCAAACAGGTCGAGCGGCTGCTCGCGGATGGGGTCGCGGTCGGCAACCGGGAACTGCGCGAATACCTGGAGGTGCGTGGATACGGTACGGCGGCCGAGTGGGTGTACCGGCAGGCACTTGACCCGACTGGGCTGTTTCACTCCAGAGAGATTCTGAATCTGGCGGAGGTACGCCAGATTCACCACACCGCAATGTCCCCGGCGTGGGAGGTCGCGCCGCATCCCGACGCCACCGACAGGGAAACGCCCGGCAGCTTCCGTGAACACGACATCAGGCCGTTTCCCGGGGGGATGATCGCGGTGGAGTGGCCGCTTGTGTCTGCCCGGATGGAAACCTGGATCGCCGACGCGAACTCGCTCGACCCGGACGTCGTCGCATTCCCCGAGGCGCTGGCGGAACTCCACTGCCGCTTTGAACAGATCCATCCGTTCCTCGATGGGAATGGCCGGACGGGCCGACTCGTTCTGAACCTGATTCTGGTGCGGCTCGGGTATCCGCCCGCGATCATTTACAAGCGAGACCGCTCCCGGTACCTCGCCGCCCTGCGGAGGGCAGACGGCGGCGACAGCGGTCCGCTCGGCGAGATGATCGCGCGGGCGATTCTGGATAACCTCTACCGCCTCGTCATGCCGGCCGTAGCCGGCCCGGCCCGGCTCGTACCGCTCGCCGCGCTCGCGACACCCGACATGACAGCTCCCGCCCTGCGTATGGCCGCCGCCCGCGGCCGGCTTAAGGCGGTGCGTGGCCCGGACGGTCGCTGGCGCAGTTCCCGTCGCTGGGTTGAGGAATACCAAGCTACCCGTTACCGCCGCGATCGCGTCGAATGACCGTCCGCCAGCGGCTTGGTCCCGGGCGACCGGCCCCTCGTGGCCCGGGCGCTACGGCTGATCGAGAACCAGGCGAAACGGTCGTCCGTCAGCCGTTCGGTAGGTGTGGAAACCCCTGCGGTCGAGAGTCAGAACCTCGTGCACGTCGAGGCGCTGCGCGAGCAGGACGAGGGTCGCGTCGGCGAAGTCCATCGGTGTGTCGGCATAGCGGTCCATTAGGAGCGCTGCGCTCGTGACCAGAGGAGGCTGGCAGGCGTCGTGGACGTGCATGCGGGACAGGGTGGTAGCATGCAAGGGTGGATCCACATGGTCTGGCCGGGCGCAGGGCGCGGTACCGAGTAACTCCGGGGGTGCGAGGCAGCGATTCTCTCGTACACGTGGGTAACAGCGGCGCTACCCAGATATGCGCAGAATCTGCCGATAAGCGAGGACCGGATCCGCGATCAGGGAGCGATCTTGGGTTCTCTCCCCTGGTCGTCCACGGCGCGTCGCATCGACTCTTTCGACTCCAACACCGATCTGCCCTCGAAGTTGATCCCGTCTCGGGTGTCGATGACGTGGCCTGCAAAAAACTGGCTCGTCCGGGGTGGATCCGGTAGATAGGCGACCATCGGCGCGGCCGCCCTATCCGGAGCCGCGATTCCCTGGTCTACCGGGGGCGGCCAGTTAGCGGCCGGGCGGGACTCCGGAGGCAGCTGTTCGAGCGGGCGCTGGGATTCCGTCAGCGGACGGAGTCGACGCGGCGGAGCGCCGCCTGGATGCATCTGGACTACCGGGCGGGACCTTCACTGCCCCTCGTGCGTGCGGGAGGGCTCCGTTCGACCGAACGGGCGGCGGTTCCGCCACGCACGCGCTGCGCGCAGAGTCTCGCGGGGTGAGGCACGAAGCCGTGACAGCCGGGCTCGGTCCCCTCGGCGGCGGCGCGACGGTCGGGCGCCTCTCGCAACACGCGGCTTCCTGCTCGCCGCGTCGGAGGCCCGGGCAAGGACTTCTTTTACGCGCGGTGTATGCCGGCGGGGCCACGACAACACGCTGCGGGACAGGGTGCGTAGCGTGCAACGGGTCGTGAGGACCTCGAGGCACACGGGGGGCGCGCCTCGACCGAGACCTGTGCAGGACATGTCGGCCGCGTACATGAAGGGGGCGCGGGGGGTTCGAGGCAGCGACCTTCTCTCGCTACACGTGGGTAGAACAGCGGCGATTCTGACCCCGAGATAGCGCAGAATCTGCCGATCAAGCGAGGATCGGCGAACTGATCCGTCGATCGGAGCCTGGACGCGATCTTTCGAGGTTCTCTCCCGCCCCGGCTGGCCGAGGTCTCCTCGACAAAACTCCCAGTCATAGCGGCGAAGACGATCGTGGGACCATCGGCGCGAGGATCGCATCGAGGGCTCTCCTTCGTCCACTCCAAGGCCACCGATCTGCCCTCGAAACTTGATCCCATCGCCTATCTCGTGTGCGGCATGACGTGGCCTGCAAAAAACTCGTAGTCTTCGTCGTACTCGAAGACGCCGGTGTATCCCTTGTACTCGATCATGGCGCGACTCCTGCCCGTTCCAGGAAGCTACGCATCAATCGTACGCACGCGGATGGCGCCGTTTCGCCCTTCCCCGGAGGGGGTCGGGCTCGCCTGCGCCGACTACCCGACTTCCGAGCCTATGAGCCGCCCTGGGTGGCAGCCGTGCGGTCGTCGTCGTGGGTGCCCCAGCGCTCGAACCACTTTCGCAGGATGAGTTGGGTGCGGAGGAAGTTCGACGGCAGGCTCGACGTGCCGTGCCACTCACCCTCGAAGCGGACCATGGCGGTCGGCTTGTTCTGCGCCTTGAGCGCCTGGTAGAACTGCTCCGTCTGCGCCATCGGCGTACGCAGGTCGAGGACGCCCGTCATGAGCATGGTCGGCGTCGTGACGTCGCCCACGTACGAGATCGGCGAGCGCCGGATGTGCTCGCTCGGGTCCTCCCACGGGAACTGCTGGAAGTCGGCGTACCAGCGCAGGTAGTTGCCGTCGACCTCGTTCGGGAAGTTGAACCAGTTCACCACGGGACAGTTCGCCGAGGCGGCGCGGAAGCGGTCCGTGTGTCCCACGACCCACGACGTCAGCACGCCGCCGCCCGAGCACCCGTACACGAACATGTTGCCATCGTCCACGTAGCCGCGGGAGATGACCTCGTCCACGCTCGACATGAGGTCGTCGAAGTCGTGGTTCGGATAGTCGTACTGGATCGCGTTGCCGAACTCCGTCCCGTACCCGGAGCTGCCGCGCGGGTTGGTGTAGAGGACGACGTAGCCGTTCGCGGCGTGCTCCTGCCACGAGAAGTTGAACCCGCCGTTATACATGCCGTGCGGGCCGCCGTGGATGATGAGGATGAGCGGATACTCTCGCGACGCGTCGAAGTCCGGGGGCTTGATGACCCAGCCATGGATCGGAAGTCCATCGTGGGAAGATTCACTCCAGATCTGCTCGACCTCGCCGAGCCGGACGCCGGCGAGAACGTCCGCGTTCACGTCGGTGAGCCGGGTGCGCCGGTCGGGCTCGTCCAGCGGGAAGGCGTAGACGTCGCCGGGTTCGTGCGCGTCACCCCACATCCCGACCGCCGTGCCGCCGTCGCTCACGTCGTTGAGGCCGAACATCTGCGCGCCATCGCTCATCGCCCGCACCTCGCCGTCGAGCGACGCGTGGTAGATGTTGCGATAGCCGTCCGCGGTGACGTCGAAGTAGAGGCCGCGCCCGTCGGGAGCCCAGTGCAGCGACCCGGGGCTGCGGTCCATTTCCGCCGTCAGCGCGCGCGGGTTCGACCCGTCCGCGTTCATCACGTACACGGCGGACTCGATGTAGTCGAAGGTCGTCGTGTCGTGTCCCACGTAGGCGATCATCCGCCCGTCCGGCGACGCGACGGGCCGAGTGTCCGGCCCCTTGCGGGTCGTCACCTGGCTCAGCTCGCCGGATTCGGCGTCGAGACGATAGATCTCGCTCTCCTGCCAGCGATAGTCCGCGTCCTCGATGATGAGACCGCTGAACAGGAGCGACCCGCCGTCGGGCTCCCAGGTGGGGACGCCGTAGTTGAAGTCGCCCTCGGTGAGCTGGCGCGGGGTGCCGCCATCGGCGGGCACGACGAAGAGGTGCTGGTACTTGTCCCCCAGGAATCCGATCCGGTCCTGCCGATAGATGAGGCGTTCGATGATGCGCGGGCCCGGCGTCCACGTCGCCCCCTCCGGCTTGGGCAGCGAGAGGGACCAGTGGCGGGCGGTCGGCTCCTCAGCCCCCACGCGCATGGTGAACGAGAACCGCGTGCCGTCCGGCGACCAGGACAGATTGGACGGACTGTCCGTCAGCCGGGTGACCTGCGATACGGCCCCCTCCGCGTCCATCCAGCGGACGAAGATCTGCGTGTTCCCCTCATCGTCGGGCGCGAGGAAGGCGAGCCGGCTCCCGTCCGGAGACCAGCGCGGGGAGGAGCCGTCGAGGAGGTGACGGGGTCGCGTCCCGTCGCGGTTCACGATCCAGATCGAGGTCTTCCACGCGTCGTTCATCTTGTCGACCCAGAGGCGCTCGTAGACGACGGAGCCGCCGTCGGGCGAGATCCGCGGGTCCTGGAGGCGCTCCCAGTCGAGCCACGTTTCGAGCGGGAGTGCCCCGTCGGCCTGCTGGGTCGCGAACGCCGGGGCGGGCGCACCGACGCCAACGAGCACGAGAAGCGGGACAAAGCTCTGGAACAGGACGCGGAAGGAGAAAGAGGGGAGGGAGACGGGGGCGCGGGTCTTCATGATACCTCCAGGTGCGAGAACCACCGGCACGTCCCGAAACATGGCAAACGCCTCACCGCCTGTATAGACCGCGCGGTTCGCCCCATGCCGGTCCCAGTCCGGCGTCGTATGTTGGATTCGGAACGACGGCGGCTGCCGCGCCGGGATCGCGCCAGGCTGCGACGGCCCTCAACACGGGAGGTTTCCGTGATGTCTCGCACGCCCACCGACGCGCCCCACCTGCCCGACCGACGACGATTCCTGAAGCGGGCCGCGGCCGGGGCGGCGCTCGCGGCGACCCCCGCGTGGACTCGGGCGCCCTCGAAGCTCGGCCTCACGATCGAGGAACTGTCGGACCGCCGCGATTTCCTGGGGACGGAGGACGAGGCCTTCTGGGAGATGGTGAAGTCCCAGTTCCCGCTACGTCCCGGCCTCATCCTCATGAACGCGGCGAACCTCTGCCCCTCGCCCTATCCGGTGCAGGAGGCGGTGTTCGGATACACGCGCGACATCGATCAGGACGCGTCGTTCCACAATCGGGCCAAGTTCAACCCGCTCGCGGCGAAGTCCGTCGACGCGCTGGCCGAACTGCTCGGCGCCTCCCCCGAGGAGATCGTAGTCACCCGGAACACCTCCGAGAGCAACAACGCGGTGATCAACGGACTCACGCTGGGCGCGGGAGACGAGGTCGTGCTGTGGGACCAGAACCACCCCACGAACAACGTGGCGTGGGATGTCCGGGCCGACCGCTGGGGCTACAAGGTGATCCGCGTGGCGACGCCCCCGGCGCCGAAGACCGAGGACGAACTGGTCGACGCGTTCGTGAGCGCCTTCACCGACCGGACGCGGGTGCTCTCGGTGACGCAGATCTCGAACATCTCGGGGGTCGAACTTCCGGCCAGCCGCCTGTGCAGTATCGCCCGCGACCGCGGCATCTACGTGCACATGGACGGGGCGCAGAGCTTCGGCGCCGTGGAGGTCGACCTGCACGCGATGGGGTGCGACTCGTACACGGGGAGCGCCCACAAGTGGTTCTGCGGGCCCAAGGAAGCCGGTGTGCTCTACGTGCGGGCCGACCGGGTCGCCGAGTTGTGGCCGAGCGTCGTGGGCGTCGGCTGGGACGGGGCGAACGCCGGGGGCGGGGCCGACAAGTTCGGCACGTTCGGCCAGCGGGACGACGCCGCGGTGGCCGGCGTGGGGACGACGGCCGAGTTCCACCAGGCCATCGGGCCCGCGGCCATCGAGGCCCGCACGCGTGCCCTCGCTACGGGGCTGAAGGCGGCGATCCGCGAGCGTGTGCCCGACGTGAGCTTCCACACCTCGGACGTGCCGGGACTCAGCGCGGGCGTGGTCATCGCGGAGTTGCCGGTCGACGATCACACGGAGATCTACAACCGCGTGTACGAGGAGCACGGCATCGCGGGCGCGCTGCGCACGGGGGCGTTCCCCGGCATCCGGCTCTGCCCGCACCTGTACAACACGATGGCCGAGGTCGAGCAGGTCGCCGACGCCCTCGCCGCTTCGCTCTAGGAGAGGTGTAGCGGGGTGCTGATCGTGGACTGCTAAACCAATCGCAGCCCGAAAGCTTCAAAGCGCCGAAAGTCCTTCACGTTCACCGTGGCGACTTGCGCCCCTTCTGCAAGCGCTGTCGCGGCGATCATGCAGTCCAACAGCGACCCTCGTCGCCGCCCCGATTCGTTGAAGAGACGAGCCGCGACCGTCGCATCCCGGGCCGTGAAGTCGGCGCGCGGACCGATGAGTTCATCCGCGATGGCAAGGGCGGACGGGTGCAGCGGCCCACACAGAAACTCGGTCCAGGCCACGGCACTCATGCCGAAAGTTGCCCCCGAGGCGACCCAGTTCCTCAGTTGGCGGTCCTGCGGCGATCCGGAGTCGAGCGCCCGGATCAGGAAACTGGTGTCCAGGTGAATCATCGTCCTGGCCGGCTAGCCGGACGGCTCGTCGCGCGTGGCAAGTCGCTCGGCCCGCACGTTTCGCTCCCACTCCGCCAGATCCACGCTGCCCTCGCGGACCACGGTCTGCAGCTGATCGAGCGCGGCCAGGGGACCGCCGACCTGTGAAGCATCTTCCGCCGCCGCCAACTTGATGGCGCGACGCAGCACCTCGGACTTCGAGACGCTCCAGCGACGTGCGAGGGTCTCCAGGGTTCGCACCGAATCTACGTCCAGTGAGTACGTAGACTTGATCGTCATGGTGGCCATACCAAAAAGTATGGCCATATCATGTTGCGAGCAAGCGTGAACGAAGTCGAAGCGGCGGAATGTCAGCCGCTAGCTGTGCGGCGTCCAATGCCTGGGGTTGTTGCTGGCAGTCCCTGTGAAAGCTTATGCCGATTCAACATCACACTTTCAATTGGCCTGGGCCGATACAGGGGCACCGAAACAGGGGCACCGACACTAACGGGCGGGTGAAGATGTGGCCGATCCCGAGCTCCCGGAGCGTCCGAGGGAACCGCTTCGAGCGGTACGCCACCCCGTTGTCCGGTCATGAGCTGGCCGATTCCTCACCCCCTGCACCATCCTGAGATCCAGAGCTAGAGTTCGCCACGGTTCTTTGCCCACAGCGCGTAGTGGCAGGAGCGCGCCGTGAGGGCCATGTAGGTCAGTGACGGGTTCTGGCAGGCGGACGACGGCATCGCCGCGCCGTCGATCACGAACAGGTTCGGCGCGTCCCAGGCCTGGTTGAAGCCATTGAGGACGGAGGTCGCCGGGTCCCGACCCATCCTCGCCGTCCCCATCTCGTGGATCGTGAGGCCCGGCGCCGTGAGGTTCGTCAGCAACTCGATGTCGACTCCGCCGCCAGCTTCCAGCATTTCAGCGGCCCGATCCGCGCTGTCCCGCATCATCACGCGCTCGTTATCGCTCCACTCGCAGTGGATGCGAAGCGCCGGGATCCCCCAGGCATCGACCCGCTCGGGGTCCAGTTCGATGTAGTTCTCCTCGCGCGGCAGACACTCGCCGAAGGCGCCGAGTTCGAACTCCCACACGCCGGGTTCGGTCAATTGGCGCTTGTAGTCCGCCCCGAACCCGGGCATGTCGAGCCCGCGGCTCCAGCCCTGCCGCGTCGACCAGCCCTGATATCCGTAGCCCCGGATGAAATCAGGCGAAGGCTCCGTCACGTTCCGGAAACGCGGGATGTAGATCCCGTTCGGTCGCTCACCCGTGTACCCGTGGTCTTCCCAGCCCGGGAACTTCGCCTTCGCGCCGGTGCTCATGGTGTGGTCCATGAGATAGTGGCCGAGGACCCCGCTCGAGTTCGCGAGGCCGTCGGGGAAGTCGGCGGACTTCGAGTTGAGTAGGATGCGCGTGGACTCGAGCGCCGAGGCGCCGAGCATGACGATCTCGCCGAAGAACTCCAGCGCCTCACCCGATTCACGATCGATCACGCGCACGCCGGTGACGCGACCGCGGGCGGGATCCCAGATCACGCTGTGCACGACGCTGTCCGGGCGCAGCGTCATCAGTCCGGTAGCCTCGGCCGCGGGGAGGGTGGCGTTGAGCGAACTGAAGTAGCTCTTCGTCCGGCAGCCTCGGTGGCAGGGCCCGCAGTAGTGGCAGGCACTCCGCCCCTTGTGGTCGCGGGTGAGGACGGCCGTGCGGCCGATCGTCATCATCCGCGTGTCACCGAAGTCGCGCGCGATCGCTTCCTTCACGGTGTTCTCGACGCAGGTCATCTGCATGGGCGGCAGGAAAACGCCGTCGGGCAGCTGCGGGAGACCCTCGACCCGGCCGCTGATGCCGACGAATTCCTCGACGTACGCGTACCACGGGGCGAGGTCCGCGTAGCGGATCGGCCAGTCCACGCCGATCCCGTCGCGCGCGTTGGCCTCGAAGTCGAGGTCGCTGAGGCGGTACGACTGCCGCGCCCACATGATCGAGCGCCCGCCCACCTGGCGGCCCCGGATCCACAGGAACGGCTTGTCTTCGTCCGTCGTGTAGGGGTTCTCGATGTCGTTGACGAAGAACTTCCGGCCCATTTCGTCGCAGGCGTAGCACTCGCGCTGCACGGGCTGCTCGGCCGCCAGCGCCTTGCGGTCGTTCCAGCCGCGGTAGGGCATGCGGTACGGGGGCACGTGCTCGACGTAGTCCCGCTCCGGGACGATCATGGGCCCGGCCTCGAGGACCAGCACACGGAGTCCGAGTTCGGTCAGTTCCTTCGCCGCCCACCCGCCCGTGATGCCCGAGCCGACGACGATCGCGTCCCACGTCTCCTGACGGCGGCTCACCGCGCGCTCCCGCTTCCGTTGCGCTCCCCGGGGCGGGGTTCGCCCGTACCGTACTGGTCGAGGAGGACGCAGCCCTCGAAGGCCCCGGGGATGATGCGGTATCCCAACGAGCGGAGTCCGACCTCCGACGTGAAGTAGCCGGCGAGGGTGAACCGCTTCACGTCGTAGAAGAAGGTCCGGGTCTCGTCGATGTCGGGGTCCCGGCGGCGGAGGTCGAGGTCTTCGTCCAGCCGGGCGAGGAGTTCGGCCTGCTGGCCCGGGGCGCAGTCGGCGAAGTCGGCGCCGTGGGCCGCCCGGGCGATGGGGTCCACTTCGTCCAGGCCGGCCAGGAAACGGTCGCGGTCCGACGCGTCCAGCCAACCGGTCAGGAGGGCATCGACGAATGCGGTCACGCCCGCCTCGCTCGCGCCGGGCGTGTCGGTCCGGGGCAGGATGACCTCGGCGAGCGCCGTCACCGTCCGGGCCTGCGCGGGCGTAAGCGTCGCGGGCGGCGCGCCGCCGACCGGGCCGACCTCCGCGCGGATGCGCTGCCCGAGCGCCAGCGCCCGCGCCACGGCCCCGCCCGGCACGAGCAGCGGCGCGCCGGTGGCGGCGCCGATGATCTTGAGAGCCCTGCGCCGTCTCACAGCCGATCCTCCAGAGTGCCCTTCGTCGATCGGACGCGGCGAGGCTTCCGCCGCGAACGGTCATAATATCCGACGCCACCGCCCGTGCGAAGACCATCGTTCGACGGAGACGCCGGCGAGCGACATATTCCGGGCATGGACAGACGAAGATTTGTGGAGAATTCTCTTGGCGCGGGACTGCTCCTCACCTGCGCCGGGCGCACGGCCGCCAGCGGCCGACCCCTCCCGGAAGCCTGGGGGCTCCAGCTCTACACCGTGCGATCGCTCATGGCGAGCGATGTGGAGCGGACGCTCGCGGACGTCGCCCGCATCGGGTACGGGGAAGTCGAGTTCGCGGGCTACTTCGGCCGCACCCCCGCGCAGATCCGGGCGGCGCTCGACGCGGAAGGGCTCACCGCGCCCGCCGTGCACCTGTCGCTGGGCGAGTTGCGGACCGGCTTCGAGGCCCACGCCGAGGCCGCGGCCGAAGTCGGGCACAGATATCTGGTCCTCCCCTACCTGGCGGGCCCCGAGCGGCCAGGCAGCGGTGGCGGCGAGGAGCCGACCGCCGTCGTGGCCGGATACCGGCGCCTCGCCGACGAACTCAACCGGATCGGCGAGCGGTGCGATCAGGCGGGGCTCCGCTTCGCCTACCACAACCACGACTTCGAGCTGCAGGCGGTGAAAGTGGACGAAGAAGAGGTCCGCCCCCTCGACGTCATGCTCGAGAACACGGACCCCGATCTCGTCCGTTTCGAGGTCGATCTGTTCTGGCTCGTGCACGGCGGCGGCGACCCGCTCGACTATTTCTGGCGCCATCCGGGCCGCTTCGAACTCTGTCACGTGAAGGACCGCACCCCACGCGGGGAGATGGTGGACGTGGGCGCCGGGGTGATCGACTTCGAGGGCATCTTCGAACGCGACGGACAGGCGGGCCTGATCCACTACTTCGTCGAGCACGACTCGCCCCCCGATCCGACCGCCTCAGTGCGCGCAAGCTACGAATACCTGGCGTCCTTCAATGGCTGACCCGGCCGCCCCGCGGGGAGAGGCGCTCCAGGGCGGGAGGCCGCTCAGCCGCCGGGACGCCCTGCGGGCGACGGGAGCCGCCTCGCTCGGCCTGCTCGTGCAGGGCGCGGCGAACCCGGCTTCGGCGCGGGCGGCAAACCCGGCGCCCGGGACGGCAGGGGGCGCGCCACTCGAGGGCCGGATCACGCAATCCGTGGCGCGCTGGTGCTTCGAGGAGATCCCGCTCGTCCCCTTCTGCCGCGGCGTGGCCGACATGGGTCTCATCGCGATGGACCTGCTGACGGTCGAGGAATGGCCGGTCGCGCACGATCACGGGCTCACCGTGTCGTGCGGCGATGTCGCGGCCGGCACGATCGAGGACGGCCTCAACGAGCCGCGCAACCACGCGGGCATCATCGAGGCCTTCGAACGCCATATCCCGCACGCCGCCCGGGTCTCGGTGCCCAACGTCATCTGCTTCTTCGGCAACCGCCGCGGGATGGACGACGGCGTGGGCATCGAGAACTCGATCCGCTGCCTCCGGGAGTGTGCCCCGATCGCGGAATCCGAGGACGTGACGATCCTCGTCGAGGCCCTCAACTCGAAACCCGGCGGGCACGTCGACTACATCGGCGACCACATGGACTACGCGCTCGACATCATCCGGGCCGTCGACTCGCCGCGCGTGAAGATCCTCTACGACATCTATCACATGCAGATCATGGAAGGGGACATCATCCGCACGCTGACGGCTGCGAGCCCCTGGATCGGCCACTACCACACGGGCGGGGTCCCGGGGCGGGCCGAGATCGACGACTCACAGGAGTTGAACTACCCCCCGATCGTGCGTGCCATCGCGGACACGGGCTTCGAGGGCTACATGGCGCACGAGTTCATCCCCCGGAGCGGGGACCCGCTTCGGTCGCTGCGGGAGGCCGTCGAACTCTGCGACGTCTGACCGCGGGCGGCCGGGTCTCCGGGCGCGGCTATCCGGCCTCGGCGTGAGACCGGGCCGGCCCACTTCCCGCCAGCACTGACTGCTTCTTCCCCAGCCACAGCGCGACCGCCAGCCACAGCCCCGCCAGCGGCACCATGGTCAGCGCCAGCGCCGAGCTTCCGAGCCCGAGCGCGCCCAGACCGGCGAACGACCACACCCCGATCTGGTCACCCGCCCGGTACACGAACAGGTCGTTGAAGTTCTTCGCCTTGTACTTGTCCCGCCGCGGGAGGACGGTGTAGAGCACCTCTCTCGTCGGCACCGCCAGCGCGAAGTTCCCCGCCCGCCGCAGCACCTGGAATGCGACGAACACAACGAACACCGGCGCCGCACCCAGCGCGAGGAAGCCGAGGATGCTGATGACGGGCAGGATCCCGATGGTCAGCCGGACGCCGAACCACTTCAGCAGCCGTCCGGTCAGAAACAGTTGCGTGCACAGGGTGAGCACGTTCACGGAGAGATCGATGCGCGCGAAGACCGAGGTCCGCTGCGCGGCCGTCGCGAACGTTCGCGAGACGATGTCCGCCTGGATGTTGTACAGGAACGTGGAACCGATGGTGAAAAGCAGCATGAAGGCGCCGATCCCGAGCAGGTAGGGGGACGCCAGCACGCGCCGGATCCCTTCCAGCGCGGAACCCCCGATCACCGGCTCCGCTTCGTCCAACCGGGAGCCGTGCCCCGTCCCGCCCGCGCAACGGGCATCGAGCGCCTTCAGGCACAGGACCGCGCCCTCGAGCAGCACCACCGAGAACAGGAGGAGGGTGGCGGGCGACAGGAACCCCACCAGAAACGCCGTGATGGAGGAGCCGACGATCCCCCCCACCGTGCCGCCGACGCCGATGAGGCCGAACAGGCGCCGACTCTGACCCTCCCGGAAGATGTCGGTCATGAACGACCAGAAGACGGAGACCACGAACAGGTTGAAGACGCTGATCCAGACGAAGAACGTCCGGCCGACCCACACCGAAGCGGTGCCTTCGGGTACCAGGCTCAACAGGACGTAGTAGATCAGGAGATTCAGCATGAAGAAGCGGTAGGTGACCGTCACGAACCGCCGCCGGGTCCACCGGGACACGACCGCCGCGAAGATGGGGTGAACCAGGAGCATCCCGACCAGGGTCCCCGTGAAGAGCCAGGGGATGTTCTCGACCCCGCCGGCCACGGCCATCTCCTCCCGTATCGGCCGGATCACGTAATACGCGGAGAGGATGAAGAAGAAGTAGAGGCCGGAGAGCAGCACGAGCCCGGCTTCCTCCGGATGGGCGCCGGTAAGACGCCCGGCGACCGTGCGCGGCCCGCTCTCCGGGGGCGAGTTCATGCGGGGCACGTTGCGGGGTGGCGAGTCACGTGTCGCTGCTTGCCGGCCGATGTCGGTGGATGGAGAATGGGACTCTGCCCAGAGACTTCGGAACCTAACGAGGAGAGCCAACGTGGCCAGCTTCGGGGAGCGGATCCTGAACATGAGGCGCGGCGAGTTGGGCCTCGCGCTGCTCTCGGCGCTTTTCTTTTTCCTCGTCCTTTGCGGCTACTTCTTCCTCCGACCCGTGCGGGAGGCGATGGGGGTCGCCCGCGGGATGGACGACCTTCGCTGGTTGTTCGCCCTCACCTCCGTGACGTCGCTCGCCGCGGTGCTCGCCTTCGGCGGCGTTGTGGCGCGAACGAACCGCCGGCGCTTCATCCCGGTGGCCTATCTCTTCGTCATCGCGTGTCTGATCGGGTTCGCGACGCTCCTCATCCAGGACGCGAGGGCGGGCGGCGGGTTGATCGGCACCGACGCGGAGACCGGTCTCGCACGGGGCGTCGGATACACCTTCTACGTATGGCTGAGCGTCATCAATCTGTTCTCGACCAGCGTGTTCTGGGCCTTCATGGTCGATGTGTTCGACGTCGACCAGGGGAAGAGGATGTTCCCCTTCATCGGGATCGGCGGCACCCTCGGGGCGCTCGCCGGGGGGCGCGGCGCGAGTCTCATCAGCGGCCTCACCGAGAGTCCGTACCTGCCCGCCGGCCTCATGCTCATCGGCGCGGCCTGCTTCGCGCTGGCGATCGCCACCATGCTGATCCTCGACAAGAGGGCCGGCCGATCCGACCTCTCGCCGCTGGAGGCGGTCGGGCCGGCGGCGAGCGGGGGTCCGAGCGCGGAAAGCGGTAGACGCGGCGGCTCGAACGCCCGGATCGGGGGCGGGGCCCTGGAAGGGGTGCGGGCCGTGGCCACGTCGCCGTACCTGCTCGGCGTCGGCCTCTGGGTCGTGTTCATGGCCGTGTCGAACACGTTGATCTACTTCACCCAGGCGAACGTCATCCTCGGATCGACGGATACGTTCAGCCAGCGGGTCGGGAGTTTCGCCGACTTCGACTCCCTGGCGCAGTTCGCGACCCTCCTGACGCAGGTCTTCGTCACGACCCACCTGATCCGGAAGCTGGGCGTCGGGTGGACGCTCGCCATCCTGCCGCTCGTCACGGTGCTCGGTTTCGTGGTGCTGGCGGCGTGGCCCGTGTACGGCGTGATGCTGATCTTCCAGGCCGTCCACCGCGCGACGCGTTACGCCATCTCGCGCCCCTCCCGGGAAACGCTGTTCTCGGTCGTGGCGCCCGCGGAGAAGTACAAGGCGAAGCCGATCGTCGACGTCTTCCTGTATCGCGGCGGCGACCTCGCCGGTGCCGGCATCGACAGCCTGCTCGCGCTCCTCGGCCTGGGGCTGGCCTGGGTGGCCATGTCGACCGCGCCGCTGGCCGGCATGTGGATCGCGCTCTCCGTCGGGCTCGGGCGGGCGCAGGCGCGGCGGGTGGATGCCTGACCCCCCGGCGCCGGTCCTGCCCGACGACCTGTTCGGTCCCGGGTCCCCGCTACGGGTCATCGGTCACCGGGGCGCCGCGGCGTTCGCTCCCGAGAACACGCTCCCTTCGTTCGAACACGCGGTCCACGTCGGGGCCGACGCGGTGGAACTCGACCTCCATCGGAGTGCGGACGGCCACCTCATGGTCATCCACGACCCGAATCTCCCTCGCACCACCGACGGGACCGGGCCGGTGGAAGACCGGACGCTGGACGAACTGCGGGCTTTCGACGCCGGGTACCGCTTCACCGCGGACAGAGGGAAGACGTTCCCCTTCCGCGGAGAGGGGGTCCGGATCCCCACCCTCGAGGAGGTGCTGGAAGCGCTGGGCGACCTGCCGGTCGTGGCCGAGATCAAGTCCGCGGCGGCGGGACACGCGCTTGGGGACTGGCTGCGCCGGAATCCGGGGCGGGAGCGGATCCTGGTCGGCGGGTTCGAGCGCGAGGAGGTGGAACCGGCGAGCCGGGAGGCGCGCTGGCGCTGCGCGTATCAGGACGAACTCCGGGCGTATGTGCTCCTCGGCAAGCTCGGCCTGGGCCGTTCGTTCGCGCCGGCCGCGTGCGACGCCGCCATGCTTCCGGAGCGGCAGGGCGCCGTCCGCATCGTCACGCCGCGCTTCGTGCGGCGAGCGCACGCGGACGGCATGGGCGTCTTCGTGTGGACCGTGAACCACCCCGACGACATGCGGCGCCTCCTCGCGTGGGGCGTGGACGGGCTCGTGAGCGATGCGCCCGGGCGGGCGCGCCGGATCCTGGACGAGATCGAGGTGGGGGGAGATGCCGCAGCCTGAGCCGCGGACGCGCACCGTCCTCCACGTCGACATGGACGCCTTCTACGCGGCGGTCGAGATCCGCGAGGACCCGTCGCTACGCGGGAAGCCCGTCGTCATCGGCTCGGACCCGAGGAACGGCAGGGGGCGGGGGGTCGTCTCGACGGCCAACTACGAGGCGCGGCGCTACGGCGTCCACTCGGCGCTCCCGATCTCGCAGGCGTGGCGCCGCTGCCCGGGGGCGGTGTACATCCGCCCCCGGATCGGGTTCTACGCGGAAATCTCGGCCCGGATCTTCGACATCTTCCGCTCCTTCACCGACCAGGTCGAGACCCTGTCTCTCGACGAGGCCTTCCTCGACGTCACGGCCAGCCGGCGGCTGTTCGGGGACGGCCCCGAGATCGCCGCCCGCGTCAAGCGGCGCATCGCACGCGAGGAGCGGCTGACCGCGTCGGTCGGCGTGGCGGCGAGCAAGTACGTCGCCAAGGTGGCGAGCGATCTCGAGAAGCCGGACGGCCTCGTGGTGGTGCCGGCGGGCACCGAACGCGAGTTCCTCGCGCCCCTCGAGGTGTCGCGGCTGTGGGGCGCCGGCCCGAAGATCCAGGCGCGGCTGGCCGGGCTCGGGCTCGAGACGATCGGGAAGGTGGCCCGCCTGGACCCGACCGCCATCGAGAGGTCGCTCGGCCCCAGGCTGGGCCGCCGTCTCCACGACCTCGCCAACGGACGCGACGCGCGGCGGGTCAACCCCGCCGCCGGCCGGAAATCGCTCGGGAAGGAAATCACCTTTCCGGAGGACGTATCGGACCGGGACCGCGTCGAGAACACCCTGCTGGGGCTGTGCGAGGGCGTTGCAAGGGGGCTCAGGCGGCACGGAATCGCCGGGCGCACCGTGCTCCTGAAGCTCCGCTGGGACGGCTTCGAGACGCACACCCGGCAGCGCACGCTCGAACGGCCGGCGGATACGACGGAGGCCATCTGGCCCGTCGCCCGGTCGCTCTTTCGCGACGCCGACGACCCCCGGCGGCAGGTGCGGCTCATCGGCGTGAGCCTGTCCGGCTTCGACCAGCCGGCCGCCGAACAACTCGCGCTGCTCGATGAAGAAGGCGGCGCCCCCGCCGCTCCGGCCGGCGGCGAGCGCCCCGAACGCCGCCTGGCCGAGACGATGGACACGCTCACGGAGCGCTTCGGCCGCGATGCCCTGAAGCGGGCCGCGCTCCTCGACTCCCAACCGAGAGGTTCGTAGCCATGCAGACCTTTCCGATCCCGCCGGCCTCGGGCCGGGGCATCATCTGGTTCTTCATCATCGTCATCGTCCTCCTCATCGGCGTGACCCTCATGCTGGGGTGGGCGGCCTGGTCCACCCGCCACAGCCGCGCCGAGGTCTCTCCGGACGGTCTGAAGCTGGTGGGGGATCTGTGGGGGCGCACGATCCCTCTGGACCGCCTCGAACTCGACGAGGCCCGCGTCATCGATCTCCGCGGCGAACCGGACCTGGTTCCGCAGCGGCGGACGGCGGGGACGGCGCTCGGAGGCTATTCCTCCGGCTGGTTCCGGCTCCGCAACGGGGAGAAATCCCTCCTCTACCTCACGGACCGCCGGAGGGTGGTGTACATTCCCACCCGCGACGGGTACTCGCTCCTCCTCAGCCAGAGCGATCCCCGCCGCTTCCTCGAGGCGCTGCTGGAGGCAACCGGAGGAGGGTGAACCACCGATGATCCCGAAGCGGGATGAAGCGCTCGCGCTCGTCCACGAATACACCTCGAGTCCCGGGCTTCGCCGCCACATGCTGGCCGTGGAGGCGGCCATGCGCGCCTACGCGCGGAAGTACGGGGAGGACGAGGAGCGCTGGGGCAGCGCGGGACTCCTGCACGACTTCGACTACGAGCGCTGGCCCAACAACGACCACGCGCCCGACTCGGGACATCCCTCCAGCGGCGTCGCCATCCTCCGGGACATGGGGGTGGACGAGGACATCCTCGACACGATCCTGGCGCACGCGGACTACACCGGCGTCGAGGCAACTTCCCTGATGTCGAAGACGCTGCGGGCGGTGGACGAACTCACCGGCTTCATCACCGCCTGCGCGCTCGTTCGGCCCACCCGGCTCGATGGGATGAAGACCCGCTCGGTGCGAAAGAAGATGAAGGACAAGGCGTTCGCCGCCGCCGTCAGCCGCGAGGAGATGGCGGAGAACTGCGGCGAACTGGGCGAGGACATGGGCGAGCACATCGCCTTCGTCATCGCCGCCATGCAGCTTGCAGCCAATGATCTCGGTCTGAACGGCCCCGCCGCCGGCTGAACGACCGGCGGCTCAACGACGCGGGGCGCGCCGCCCGCTGCGGAGGTGAGCGACCATGACCACGACGACGATAATCATGATGATCGTCATCCTCGGATTCGTCTGGGGAGGACTCGCCTTCCTCGCGTCGATCGCCTGGCGGAGGGAAGGCGCCAAACGCAAGCAGAGCTAACGGTACCCATGCCGGGACCCGTGAACCCCGCGAACCGGCCGAGGCGCCGGGGTATCGGCGTTTTCGCGGTGATCCTGGCGGTGCCGGCGATCGCGTCCTGCTTCCTCCCGCGCATGATGCAGCCGCCCGAACCCGCGCAGAGTCCGCCACTCGGGCAGGTGGCCGAAGGTCCGGCCGCCGCGGAGGATCCGCCCGCGGAAGCTCTCCCGCCGCGGACCGAGGCGGTGGCGCCCACGCAGGAACCGCCGCAGGAGCCGGAGGAACCCCTCGTCTCCCCGGAGATCGCCGCCATCATCGACTCGATAGAAGCCGCCGTCGCGGACTCGATCGAGGGGGGCGGGCGGGACTCCGTCACCGCCGTATCACGCGAGGCCGGGGCCGCGGCGCGACGTGATTCGATGCTGGCCGCCGCACGGCGGATCTCGCGCTCGGTCGCCGCGCGACGCGACTCGCTCGCCGCCGCCGGAAGGCGTGACTCGGCTACCGCGGCCGCCGCGGCGCTGAGAGACTCGACGACCGCCGGCCGGCGGGACTCCCTCGCCACTGCCACCCGTGGCGACTCCCTGGCCGCCGCCCAGCGTGACTCGATCGCGGCCGCCGCCCTGCGTGATTCCGCGGCAGGGCCCGATGCGGAGACGGAACTGGCGCAGCTCCGGGCGTCGGGGCCCACCTACATCTCCTACGACGAGGGTCCCCGCCTCGTATGGGACACCGAGGCCGAGGCGCTGCTCGCCACCACCCTTCTCCCGGTGATCCGCTCAGAGGACCTCGACGCGGGCACGGCGGCCAACCTCTGGCTCCTGGTCCGGGCCGATGGGCGCGTCGACGCCATCGTGGTCCAGACCTCGTCCGACAACACCGCGTTCGACTCGGCGGCGGAGCGGGCCGCACGCGCCCTGATCTTCGCTCCCGCCCTCCGTGACGGACGTGCGGTCCCACTCTGGATCCTGCGAGAGATTTCGCTCCTCATGAGGTAGCCCCGCCGGGGGGCTGCGATCTCCCATTCGAGCGGATAGCTTGCGCGCCCGATGCCACGCCGCGACGACATCTCCTCGATTCTCCTCATAGGCTCCGGACCGATCGTCATCGGCCAGGCCTGCGAGTTCGACTACTCCGGGACGCAGGCCTGCCGCGCGCTTCGGGAGGAGGGATATCGGGTCATCCTCGTGAACTCGAATCCCGCCACGATCATGACGGACCCGGACATCGCCGACGCCACCTACATCGAGCCGCTGACGGCAGACTGGGTGCGGCGGGTGATCGAGGTCGAGAAACCCGACGCGCTCCTCCCGACCATGGGCGGCCAGACCGCGCTCAACGTGGCGCTCGAACTCGCGGAACTGGGGGTGCTCGACAAGCATGGCGTCGAGCTGATCGGCGCCGACGTGCGCGCGATTCAGCTCGCCGAGGACCGCGAGCAGTTCGCCGAGGCCATGACGCGGATCGGGCTCGAACTGCCGGCGGGCGGCTTCGCCCGCTCGCTCGACGAAGCGGTGGCGCTAGTCGAGGAGACCGGCTTCCCCGCCATCATCCGTCCCTCCTTCACCCTCGGGGGGACGGGCGGGAGCACCGCCTACAACCGGGAGGAGTTCGAGGACCTCGTCCGCTCCGGTATCCGGGCGTCGCCGATCGGAGAGGTGCTCATCGACCGCAGCGTCATCGGCTGGAAGGAGTTCGAGCTGGAGGTGATGCGGGACCGGGCGGACAACGTCGTCATCGTGTGCTCGATCGAAAACTTCGACCCCATGGGCGTCCACACCGGAGATTCGATCACGATCGCTCCGGCCCTCACGCTCTCGGACCGCGAGTACCAGGCGATGCGGAACGCGGCGATCGCCTGCATCCGCGAGATCGGGGTCGACGCGGGCGGCTGCAACATCCAGTTCGCCGTTCACCCGACGACGGGGCAGATGCTGGTCATCGAGATGAACCCGCGGGTGTCGCGAAGCTCCGCGCTGGCCTCGAAGGCCACCGGGTTCCCGATCGCGCGGATCGGGGCCAAACTCGCCGTCGGTTACCGGCTCGACGAGATCCCGAACGCGATCACGCAGGTGACGCCCTCCTGCTTCGAGCCGGTGCTCGACTACATCGTGGTCAAGATCCCGCGCTTCGCGTTCGAGAAGTTCCCGCGGGCGGACGCCACGCTGGGCGTACAGATGAAGGCGGTCGGCGAGGTGATGGCGATCGGCCGGACGTTCCAGCAGGCCTGGCTCAAGGGGTTCCGGGCGCTCGAGAACGACCGGGCGGGGTGGCTGCCCGCCCCGGAGCCGGACGGGGACCGCCTCGAGGACGACCGGACCGACACGGTGCGGGCGGCGATCCGCACCCCGACGCCGGAGCGGCCGTTCCAGCTCTACCGCGGCTTCCAGGCCGGCCTCTCCGTGGCCGAGATCCACGACATCACGGGGATCGACCCGTGGTTCCTCTCGCAGCTCGAGCAGCTGGTGCGCGAGGGCGAGGCCTTCGTGGCCGCCGCGGACCTCGCCCCGGAAGACCTCCAGCGCATGAAGCGCATCGGCTTCGGCGACGCGGAGATGGCGGCGTTGCGCGGCATTCCGGAGGCCGAGGTGCGGGAGGCGCGCAGGGCGGCGGGACTGGTGCCCGTCTACAAGACCGTCGACACCTGCGCGGGTGAGTTTCCGGCCGCCACACCGTACTTCTATTCGACCTACGAGGACGAGAACGAGTCCGAGCGCTCGGACCGGCGCAAGATCGTCATCCTGGGCAGCGGTCCGAACCGCATCGGCCAGGGCATCGAGTTCGACTACTGCTGCGTCTCGGCTTCCCTCGCGCTCCGCGAGGAGGGGTTCGAGACGATCATGATCAACTCGAACCCCGAGACGGTCTCCACCGACTTCGACATCTCCGACAAGCTCTACTTCGAGCCGCTCACGGTGGAGGACGTGCTCGCCATCGTCGAGCAGGAGAAGCCCGAGGGCGTCATCGTCCAGTTCGGGGGACAGACGCCGCTCAACGTGGCCCGCAAACTGGAGCAGCTCGGCGTCCCCATCCTCGGGACGAGCGTCGAATCGATCGACCGCACGGAGGACCGGCGCCGGTTCGACGAGTTGTGCCGCGAGCTGGGCGTGCCGATGCCGCCGGGCGGGACCGCGACGAGCATCGACCAGGCGCTGAAGATCGCGGAGGAGATCGGGTATCCGGTCCTCGTACGGCCCAGCTACGTGCTGGGCGGCCGGGCGATGGAGATCGTGTACGACCCGACCTCGCTGCGGGAGTACTTCGCCCGCGCCGTACAGGCCTCGCCGGAGCACCCGGTGCTCCTGGACCGGTTCCTCGAAGACGCGTTCGAGGCGGACGTCGACGCGGTGTGCGACGGGGAGACGGTAGTGATCGGCGGGATCATGCAACACATTGAGGACGCTGGCGTCCATTCGGGCGACTCGGCCTGCGTCCTGCCCCCCTATCTGCTGCGTGACGTCGACATGGACGCGATGCGGCGTTTCACGCGCGCCTTCGCGCTCGCGCTCGACGTCCGGGGGCTCATCAACGTACAGTTCGCGGTCCACCAGAAGACCGTCTACGTGATCGAGGTAAACCCGCGGGCGAGCCGGACCGTGCCCTTCGTGAGCAAGGCGACGGGGGTTCCGCTGGCCCGGGTGGCCGCCCGCGTCCTCGCGGGGGTGAAGCTCGCGGACCTCGGCCTCGGGGATGAACTCGTGCCCCACCAGGTCTCGGTGAAGGAGGCCGTGCTCCCCTTCGACAAGATCCCCGACGCGGACACGGTGCTCGGGCCGGAGATGCGCTCCACCGGGGAGGTCATGGGGTACGCGGACAGCTTCGGGATGGCGTTCGCCAAGTCCCAGATCTCGGCCTATCAGGGGCTGCCGACCGAGGGGGCCGTCGCGATCACGGTGCACGACGAGGACAAGCCGAACATGGTGCCGATCGCGCGGCGCTTCCACGAACTCGGCTTCGACATCCTCGCAACGGAGGGCACGGCGAAGTACCTCCGGACGCGGGGCGTGCCGTGCAGACGGATCCTCAAGGTGCACGAGGGGCGGCCCAACCTCCTCGACCGCATCGTCTCCGGCGAGGTGCAACTGCTCCTGAACACGCCGCTCGGCAAGCACGCGCTGCATGACGACTACATGATCCGACGGGCGGCCGTGTCCCGCCGCGTGCCGTACACGACGACGCTCTCCGCCGCATCGGCAGCCTCCGACGCCATCATCGCGCTTCGACACCGCCGCCACACCGTCCGCAGCCTCCAGGCCCGCGACGCAGGGGACGAGGGGGAAGAAGGACTCGGCCGAGCCACCGGTTCCGCCTCCAATCTTGCCAACAGGATTACGAGCGGGGCTGAGCGCAGCCCCCATACACTTGGCCACGCCGTCGAGAAGGTGTGGCAGAATCTTGCTCCGCGTAAGGTAGGTCGCGAAGACGCACGGTCGGGTCTAGCGATGCAGGTAGCGCTCGACGCCATCCGGTCGGAGGATGGGAAGCTTTCGGTGATCGGCCTATCGACATTAGGGTGGGGACGCTGCCCGCCACGCATTCGCAGTATCCCTGGTCTTGCGGTTGACTGCCGAGTCCCGAGACGGGGCCATCCGATCCAGATAAGGTGTATGGACGCAGGGCAACGGCCTTCTGACGATCAACGGAAAGGTCACGCCTCATCCGCCCCCGCACCCCGAACGGTCGATCAGATCGGGCATGAGGTTCGAGAAGTATGGCGGCTACTCATTCGCGATTTTTATCGATGGCGACCTCAAGAAGACAGCTACAGGTTGTGGAACTTGCACCACCTAGTGGGGAACGAGGCTCCTCCAACGCACGAAGGTTGGGTGGAAACGTGGAGCGGCTCTACGAGGCGGGTTCGAGAAATGGGAAGGCGCGAAGCACACCCGGTGTTGTCTCTCTGCGATTCCTCGGCATAGGTCGATCTCTCCAAGGTACGTTAGCACGGCGCTTCGGCTCATTGAGGAGTACAAGTCTCAGTCCAAGGAAGGCAAGAGAAGGAGGGCACAATGAAGAGTTTGGAGCATTACGGCGTTGCCCTACACCGAGTACGCCGCTGCGAGAAGGACTGTGATGGCGAAACGGGTCGGCCTGGGTAGAAGAGCTCCCGGTTGCGAGACGCATGCCGATACCAAGGAGGAGGCTCTTGTCGAGCTCCAGGACGCAAAGCGCGTCTACCTCGAGGGACTCCTTGAACACGGCGTTTCTCCGCCTTTGCCCAGTTCCAGCGTGTGGGAAGTGACCGTGCCAGATACTCCTGCCTCGATCCGTATCGGCCACGGGACACCCGAGGGGCCCAACATTTCCTTTACGTATCCCCCCGCATCCGCTAGAGGAGGCTGTCCCCGCTTGAGCATTGAATTGACCCTTGCCTGACCGTATCGGAAGCTGATCCGGTAGACTTGATGATTATGCAAGAGGTTGTATGTAATCGGTGGACGAAGATCGTAACTACCAGATCGGGATCGAGCGAATGAAGAAGGCAGACGCGAAGCGGGTCGCACTGGCGTACTCGGGCGGCCTCGACACCTCGGTGATGATGACGTGGCTGAGGGAGAACTACGGCTGCGAGGTCGTGGCGGCCATCGTGGATGTGGGCCAGAAGGAGGACTTCGCGGCGATCCGCGACAAGGCGCTCTCGACGGGCGCGATCGCGTGCCGCGTGGTGGATCTCCGCGAGCGGTTCCTGACCGAGTGCGCCTTGCCGGCGCTCAAGGCGGGGGCCGTGTACGAGGGCCGCTACCTGCTCGGGACCTCGCTGGCCCGGCCGGTGATCGCGGCGGCGCAGGTCGAGGTCGCGCGGGAGTTCGACTGTGACGCCGTGGCGCACGGTTGCACCGGGAAGGGCAACGACCAGGTCCGGTTCGAACTCGCCTACCAGGCGCTGGCCCCCGATCTGACCGTCATTGCACCGTGGCGCGAGTGGGAGATCACGTCGCGGGAGGACGCCTTCGCCTACGCCGCGGAGCGCAACATCCCCGTGCCGGGCAGTCCGAGGAAGCTGTACAGCATCGACCGCAATCTGTGGCACACGTCCTTCGAGGGCGGCATCCTCGAGGACCCGGGCGCGGCGGCGCCGGACGACCTGCGCGAGCTGACGGTGGCCCCGACCGAGGCGCCGGATACGCCGGAAGACGTCGTCATCACCTTCCGGCGGGGGGTTCCCGTCGGGGTGGACGGCGTACGGTTCGATCCGGTGGACCTGGTGGGTCGCCTCAACGAGCGGGCCGGAGCCCACGGCGTGGGGCGCGTCGACCTCGTGGAGAACCGGCTCGTGGGGATGAAGAGCCGCGGGGTGTACGAGACGCCGGCCGGGACGGTCCTGCTGGCGGCGCTCGCGGACCTGGAATCGATCACGCTCGACCGCGACACGGCGGGCTTCAAGCGAAGCGTGGGCGACCGGTACGCGGAGCTGGTCTACCAGGGCCTGTGGTTCTCGCCGCTACGCGGCGCCTTCGACGCGTTCCTCGATCAGACGCACGAGACGTCGACCGGCGACGTGACCATGCGGCTCTTCAAGGGGCAGGCGACAGCGGTCGCGCGCACGTCTCCGTTCTCGCTGTACCGGGAAGATCTCGCCACGTTCGAGGAGGACTCGGTCTACGACCAGGCGGACGCGGGCGGGTTCGTCCGGCTATGGGGACTACCCTCGAGCCTGGCCGCGCGAGTCCGGGCCCAGGTTTCCGTCGACGCCGGCATCGCCGGCGACATCGCCTCCGGGTTGGGGGCTCACGCCCCGGCGACCCCGCCGAAGCGAGCCGGCCGACCGCTGGCATCCGTTCGAAGCTAGAAAGCCCTGGGTAACCGGCCCGTGGCGTCCGACGTAGACGGACCCGACACGGGGACGCCCGGCGACGTTCTCTGGAGCGGGCGCTTCGATGGCCCGCTCCATCCGGTGATTCACGAGTTCACCGGCTCGCTGCACTTCGACCGCCGGCTGGTCCGGCACGACCTCCTCGCCAGTCTTGCGCACGCGCGGATGCTGCGGGAGACGGGGATCCTGGACGAGGAGGACAGCGACCTCATCCTGTCCGGGCTGTCCCGGATGCTGACGGAGGTGGAGACCGGACGGCTCGAGGTCGAGGGGCCCGACGAGGACGTGCACAGCTGGATCGAGCGCACGCTCGTCGAGCGCGTGGGCGAGGCCGG
The DNA here is from genome assembly GCF_965216145.1 of Candidatus Palauibacter sp. Classification (GTDB taxonomy): domain Bacteria; phylum Gemmatimonadota; class Gemmatimonadetes; order Palauibacterales; family Palauibacteraceae; genus Palauibacter. The sequence goes on along the minus strand of NZ_OZ244149.1, from coordinate 1,638,250 downwards.
CAAGCGGCTCCACACGGCGCGGAGCCGGAACGACCAGACGGCAGTCGCCCTGCGGCTCTACGTGCGCGAGCGCCTCGAGGACCTCCTCGCCGGAGTGGCCGGGATGCAGCGCGTGCTGACCGGGCAGGCGGCCGCGTACCGGAAGACCTTCCTGCCCGGCTACACCCACCTGCAGCGGGGCCAGCCGGTCAGCCTCGCACACCACCTGCTGGCCCATGTGGTCGCGCTGCGCTCCGATGCGGAGCGGCTCAAGGCCGCGCACGACTCGGCGGGGGTATCGCCCCTCGGGGCGGGGGCGCTGGCGGGCTCCTCGTTCCCCATCGACCCGGCGCGCTGCGCGGCCCTCCTGGGATTCGACCGCACCTTCGCGAACAGCATGCACATCGTGGGCGACCGCGACTACGTGCTCGACGCGGCCTACGCGTGCGCGCTGCTCCTCGTGCACCTGTCCCGCTGGGCGGACGAGATCGTCCTCTGGTCCACGCGGGAGTTCGGCTTCATCGAACTGGACGACTCGGTGTCGCAGGGCAGCAGCATCATGCCGCAGAAGAAGAACCCGGAGGCGGCGGAGATCCTGCGCGGCAAGTCGGCGCGCGCGATCGGCAACGTGACGGCGCTGCTCGCGCTCGTGAAGGGGCTTCCGCTCACCTTCAACAGCGACTTTCAGGAAGACAAGGAGCGGCTCTTCGACTCGCTCGACACCGCGGACTGGTCGCTCGCGGCCGCCATCGCGATCGCCCGCGGGGTGGTGTACCGGACGGATGCGATGGAGGCGGCGCTGGCCGGCGGCATGCTGACGGCGACCGAACTCGCGGACCACCTCGTCCGACGCGGCGTTCCGTTCCGCACCGCGCACCACCAGGTCGGCGAGGCGGTGCGGATCGCCGAGGGGGCGGGCGTGGAGCTGTGGGATCTGGACCTCGAGACGCTGCGGGCGTGCTGCCCCATGGCGGGGGACGACGTGCACGAGGTGTTGCGGCCGGAAGCCGCGGTCACCGCGCACGACTCGCCGGGCGGGCCGGCGCCCGGTCGCGTGCTGGAGCAGCTCCAGACCGCCGACCGGGAAGTGGCGGAACTGGAGCGCTGGCTCGATGACCGCCCGGACCCGCCGATCCGCCGCGCCTATCTCGAGGAGCGGCTGCTGGACGAGGTGCTGGGATGAGGCCCATGCTCCGTAGAGCGCGTGAGCGCGCGATCCTGCGCATCATCGACGAACGGCCGATCCAGACCCAGACCGAACTCGTGGGGGCCCTCGCGCGCGAGGGCGTTTCGACGACCCAGGCTACGCTGTCGCGGGACATTCAGCGCCTCGGAATCGTGAAGCTGCCCGGAGCCGCCGGGCCGCGATACACCCGTCCCGGGCCCGAGAGTGCGCCGCCGAACCCCCGGCGCGTGCTGGAGACGGCCCTGAGCGAGTTCGCGCTGGAGATCGGCCCGGGCGACGCGCTGCTCGCGATTCGCACGCTGAGCGGCTGCGCCAACGCGGTCGCGGTCGCGATCGACGAGTCCGGCATCGATGGCGTCGTCGCGACGGTCGCGGGAGATGATTCGATCCTCGTGCTGTGCCGGGATGCCGGCTCAGTCCGGTCTCTGAGTCGCCCTACCCTATCTCAAGCACTCGAGGAGTCAGCGTCCCTGCATCGGTCTTAAGCCAATTGAAAGTTCAATCTTCAATTGGCTTAACGCTTCACAGGGCCTCCCAAGGGCCGCCAGACGACCTCTCGCTCCCTACGGTTGGCCTCCCATTCTTTCTGCGCCTCTTCCCGGCCGAACCCGCGCCGCGCGCAGCTCCGACAGAGGGACCGGAGGCCCTCCCCACTCGACCCCGCGCACCATGGCGAGAATCGTGGAGCGCAACAGTGCGTACGCCACGATCACGATGGCGAGCGGAAGGAGGAGGCCGGTCCACCAGGGGTAGGCGTCATCCCTCAGTACGGTCATCGCCGGCAGCCAGCTGGCGAGCAGGCTGGCGGCGAAGACGGCGGCGGGCGCGATCTCGCCGGTCGCCCACAGCAGCGGCGCCAGCACGATGGGAGCGATCGCAAGCCACAACAACCCGGCGCTGGCGACCAGCGCCTCCGAGAGACGGTAGTTCCGGGCGGCGAAGAGGTTCTTCTCCGTCCCGCGAATGAAACCGCCGAGGGAATCGTACCAGGGGCACGAGATCATCGCTTCGCCGTTGAGGAAGTCCGACCGCAGCCCCGACGTCTTCACGAGTTGACCCATCCTGAGATCTTCGTCGGGCCGCAGAGCGACGCTTCGGTGGCCTCCGATGGCCCGGTACGCGTCGGCGCGCATGATCGTATAGGCGCCGACACCCATGAAGGCCGAACTCCGAGGATCGCGGACCTTCCAGAGACGGAGCGTAGCGGAGATGCAGAGGCGGAGGGCCATCATGGAAGCCCGAAGCATGCGGCCGCTGACCACGATTCCGGGGCCCGCGCTGAGATGGTCGAGGCGCTCGCGCATGAGATGCCGCACACCGAGCGCCACAGCTTCCGGTGCGAAGCGGATGTCGCCATCGGTGAAGAGCAGAAGCTCCCCACAGCCGCGTCCGCACCCCGTTGGGCGGCGTGGTTCTTACCGAACCAGCCGGCGGGAAGTTCCTTCACTTCGATCACCGAGAGCCGGTCGTCGTCGCCCGCCAACCGTACGGCGATCTCGCCCGTGCGGTCCTCGGAGCGGTCGTTCACGAAGAGGACCTCGAAGTCCGGGTAGCGGAGGGCGAGCAGTGAGCGGAGCGCCTCCTCCACCGACCGCTCCTCGTTCCTGGCCGCCACGATCACGGAGAGACGGGGAGGCGGGGGATCGTCCGCGCGGGGAGGCGCCACTTCCTCGAGGCGGAGAACCTTGAGTTCGCTGTAGATGACGGTCAGCGCGATGCCCGCCCAAACGACGAGCGTGACGGCTGCGAGCGCGAGGGGAAACGTCACCGCGGGGACGAGGTTCGGGAGAGCCGAGCGCTACCGCGTGCCGCTGGTGATCGGCTGGCCCGGGTAGACGCCCGGCACGATCTCTCCGTCCCGGACCACCGCGGTCCCTTCGACGAGGACGTACATGACGCCCTCCGACGGCGCCGCCGGATCCGCGTACGTCGAGCGGTCGATGATCGTCTCCGGATCGAACACGGTGAGGTCCGCGTCCGCACCGACCTGCACCCTGCCCTTCCGCGCCATGACCGGGGCGAATCCCTCCACCCGCTGCGCCGGCAGGATCGTCATCTTCGCGAGCGCGTCCATGAGGCTCAGCGCGCCACGCTCGCGGACGTAGTGTCCGAGGACCCGCGAGTACGTCCCGGCCCCCCGCGGATGGATCGCTGTGTACAGGTAGGGGATCCCGTCGCTCGCCACGATGACGTCGGGCTGCGCGACGATCCACTCGTTCGTCTCCTCGTTCCTCCCGTGGATCACGACCCAGCCGCCCTGCTCCCGGTAGCGCCGGAAGCTCTCGGCGTTGAGCCGCTCCGGCGTCCCCGACCACTGCAGACGGCTGTACTCCTCGTCGGTCAGACCCTCCCACGAGTCGAACAGGGCGGACTCGATCCGCGTCGAGCCCGCCGTGTAGGGGTAGGACTCCGTGGTGATATCGATCCCCCGCTCGCGGGCCCCGCGGATCATCTCCAGCGTCGTGCGCGCCATCTCGTCCGCGCTCGAGTTCATGTGGACGATGTGGAGCGAGGCCCCCGTCGCGAGCGCGTTCGCGATCACCTCCTGAAAGGCGCCCAGCGTCCCGCCCGAGTTCTCGCCGCGGATGTGGACGTAGGCCGGGGCCCCCTGCGCGGCCGCGAGCTGGAAGGCGCGGTAGATCTCCGTCCGTGACGCACCCGGCGTGTACGTGATCCCGAACCCGATCCCGAGTCCGCCCTCCTGCAGACCGGAGGCCATGAGTCCGTTGAGTTCGAGGAGCTGATCGTCATCGAGCGCCCCGTACACCGCCTCGGACTCGAAGGCGCTGGCTTCCCCCGGCGGCGTCATCGTCGAGTGGCCCACGTCCACGCCCGTGATCAGCTTCACGCGCGCGCCCGGGTGGCTCACGGTCGCTCCGAAGTGGATGGGCGCCGTCCCCTCGCGTGAGGCGACCCATTCGGCCATCGGATACACCCCGATTTCCATCTCGAGCGCGGTGGTCACGCCATCGAGCGCCTGCAGCTTCGCGCTCACCGTGTCCTGTCCGTGCGCGTGCAGGTCGACGAACCCCGGCGCCACGACGAGACCCGACGCATCGATCGTGTCCCGTCCCGCGACGCCTCCCTCCGCTACGGCCGTGATCCGTCCGTCGGAGACCGCGACATCGCGCATGGCGTCCAGCCGCGTCTCCGGGTCCATGACCCGGCCGCCGAGGATGACGAGGTCCGCGACCTCTCCCGCCCCCACCGCCTGTTCCCCGCTCTCGGGGGAAGCGCATGCCGCGAAAGCGAGGGTCACCAGCCACGCGGTCACCAGCCCCCACGCCGTCCGCCGGCCACCCTCCGTTCGCCGGTCACGCCCGACGCCGCTGTCGATCGTCATGCGACCACCTTTCCCGGGTTCATGAGGCCTTTCGGGTCGAGCGCCTGCTTGATGGAGCCCATGACGTCGACCGCCTCGCCGTGCTGCGCCCTCAGGTACGGGATCTTGCCGTACCCGACCCCGTGCTCGCCGGTGCACGTCCCTCCGACGGCGATCGCATGCTCGATCATGCGCGTGTTCACCCGCTTCGCCCGGGCCATCTCCTCGGCGTCGTCCGGGTCGATGATGAACAGGACGTGGAAGTTGCCGTCCCCCGCGTGCGCGACGATCGGCGCCAGCAGGCCCTCGGCGTCGATGTCCTCGCGCGTCTTGAGGAGACAGTCGGCCAGCGACGAGATCGGGACGCAGACATCCGTCGCCCATCCGCGCGCTCCCGGCCGCAGCGCGAGCGAGGCGTAGTAGGCCTCGTGCCGCGCCGCCCACAGCCGCGACCGCTCCTCGGCCCGCGTGGCCCACTCGAAGTCCGTCCCGCCCAGTTCCTTCGCGATCGCGGCAACCTCTCCGGACTGTTCCTCGACCCCGGCGGCCGTCCCGTGGAACTCGAAGAAGAGCGTGGGCCGCACCGGATAGTCGAAATCCGAGAAGCGGTTCACCGCGTCCATCTGCACGTCGTCAAGCAGTTCCACGCGGGCCACCGGCACGCCGCTCTGAATCGTGTAGATCACGGCGTCCACGGCGTCGGCCAGCGTCGGGAAGGAGCACACCGCCGAGGCGATCGCCTCCGGAATCCCGTGCAGCCGGAGCAAAACCTCGGTGATGATGCCGAGCGTCCCCTCCGAACCCAGGAAGAGCCGCGTGAGGTCGTAGCCCGCCGATGACTTTCGCGCCCGCCCGCCCGTCCGGATCACGGTCCCGTCCGCGAGCACGACGGTCAGTCCGAGCACGTTCTCGCGCATCGCGCCGTAGCGGACGGTGGTCGTCCCCGAGGCGCCCGTCGCCGCCATGCCGCCCAGGCTGGCGTCCGCGCCCGGATCGATGGGGAAGAAGAGGCCCGTCCCCTTGAGGTGCTGCTCCAGCCCCTTCCGCGTCATCCCCGCCTCGACGCGACAGTCCATGTCCTCGGGGTTGAGTTCCACCAGGCGCGTCAGCCCGCTCGTCGCGATCGTCACCCCGCCGCGTAGCGCGGCCACATGCCCCTCCAGCGAGGTCCCGGCCCCGAACCCGATGACGGGGACGTCGTGGTCGTGGCAGGCGCGCACGATCGCCGACACCTCGGCGGTCGTCTCCGGGAAGGTCACCGCGTCGGGCGGCTGGTTGGCGTGGAACGACTCGCCCTCGCCGTGCTGGCGGCGCATGGCTTCGCCGGTCGTGAACCGGTCGCCGAGCTGCTGCTCGAGTTCGCGCTCGAGCGACGCGGGGAGCGCCGTCTCCATCGTCTGCGTAGCCGTCCGGGTAACTGTGCTCATGCCGGACGTTGCCCGCCGACCCCATCGTTCGTCAAACGCGGCCGCTCAAGCGCCCGGGCCGCGTCCCTTGACCCGTGCCCTCGCGGCGCGGACTTTGGCCGCATGGACATACGCGGAATCATGCTGTTCCTGCACCTGATCGGCCTCGCGCTGTGGTTCGGGGTCACCCTGTCGATCGCCCTGTTCGCCGTCCGCGCGAACCAGACGGGCGACCGAACCATCATCGCGTTCGCCTACCGCGCCAGCCACCGGCTGCTGAGGGGCCCCGGGCTCCTCGGCATGCTGCTGACCACGATCGCCGGCTTCGGTCTCGCCGGGATGGGTGGCTACGGAGTCTTCCGGCTCACACCGCACTGGCAGTTCCAGATGCAGGTGCTCGGCCTGATCGCCTTCGCGCTCGCTGTGGCGATCCAGATCCCCAACTCGGGAAGGCTCGCACGCGCGGCGGAAGCCTCCGCCAACGCCGGCGAGGATAGCGCTTCGTTCGTTCGCTTCCGGAAGACGAACGCGATCGTGGCCTCGATCAATGGCGCGCTGATCCTGATCGTGACGGTGCTGGGTACCATCCGGCCCATGTAGCCGCGCGGGCCCGGCAAGTCAGTCCGAGGGCGACTCCCCGCCGGAAGCCGCGAGCCGCGCGAAGTGGTTCGCGCGCCGATACGCCCGTTCCGCAGCTTCCACGTTTCCGTGCAACTCCTCCGAGATTCCCTGGACGGCGTGCGCCGCATAGTACGCGGTGGGGATGCTCGACCGCGTGGACGGCTCCGGCCACTCCTCCCATTCGAGGAGGTCGTTGACGAGAAACACCTCTTCCAGCAGTGCCCCCGTGCGTATCCGGTCGTTCCACGTCGGCAGCGCGGACCCGGGAAAGTACTCGCGCAGATCCACGAGGGTCTCCGATGCCTGAAGCGGAGCGTCCACGAGCTTGAAGGCAAGCCCGTGGCGCACGAGGTAAGGTTGCAGTTGCCATCTGCTCCAAACCGCCGGAGCCGTCGCGGCGAAATAGACCGGCCGATCTCCCAGCGACTGCCGCGCGATCTGAAACACTCGAATGTCCGGTGGCGGCAGGATGTCGCCTCCACGCACCGTCCCCGAGATCCAGTCACCGAGCCGGTAGGTCGAGTCCTCGGGGACGGACTGTCCCCGAGAGAGGTCATCGATACCCGCACTCGGCGGAGGGACGGCCGAACGCGCCGGCGGCGTCACGGCCATGTCGGCGTACAGATCCGCCGCCGTCGCCGGATCGAACGGCCGCTGGCACACGGTGGTCGTGGGAGCATCCTCCGGGGATTCGTCCGGCTCGCACGGCTTCGTCAGCCGGCGCAACTGTCGGTGATACCAGTCCGTCCCCAGATACGACTGAACGATGACGGTCACGTCGCGCCGGATTCCCTCCACCTCCTGCAGATACCACAGCGGGAAGGTGTCGTTGTCGCCGTACGTGAACAGGACGGCGTACGGTTCGACCGACTGCAGCATGTTGTGCGCCCAGTTGCGGGCCGCCCGCTCGTCGCTTCGGTCCGCGCGGGTGAAGTTGAAGACGAAGGGGATGAGTCCGACAGCGAGGAGCGCGGCCGCTTTCCGGTGGCGAGCGCTGAAGCCCGGGGGCCGCTCCGGGACGCCGGACGGCTCGGACGCGGTCCACCGCCCCCACAGCGAGACGAGTCCCAGCCCGGCGTAGATCCCCCATAACTGGAAGCCGATGATGAAGAAGTAGTCCCGTTCGCGGACCTCGTGCGCCGCGACGCCGGGCGCCTCTTCCCAGTAGATCGAGTAGCCGTACCTGAAGTTGAGGTAGTAGACGAGCAGCAGCGTGACCGTGAAGAAGAGCGTGCCGGCATAGATGAACGTCTTCCGGTCGTTCCGCAGGTGGGTCCACAGGCCGACCAGGGCGAGGAAGAGAAAGAGGATGCTCGCGGCAAGCCGGGCGCCCGGTGGCAGGGAGCGCGCCCACTGCCAGTCGAAGTATTGCCAGTAGTTGGCCAGCTGCGCCGAGAGCGGCGCTTGGCGCAGCTCGATCGGTGGCGGGGCGTACTGGTCGCGAATAAGCGACAGCGCGAGCGGCTCGCACGCCACGGCGACCTTGCTCTTTCCGTAACGGTCGGTGATCCGCTTCGGCGTGATGGCCGAAACGAGCGTGGGACACTCCGGATCGGCCTCGTCGATGATCGGGTTCTGCGCCGAACGGATGGGAACGAAGAGGAGTTGCAGGGAGTAGCCGACCGCGAGCAGCGCGACCCCGAGCCCGAGGACGCGCGGATTCAGCGCAGCGCGCCAGCGGTGCAGGAGTACGAAGGCGGCGAGGGCCAGTCCCGGCAGCAACGACATGGTGTGGTTGGACCATCCCAGACCGAGCAGGAGCGCCATCAGGACGAGGAGCCGGTTGCCGCGGGAGGTGTCCGCCTCGGCCAGCCAGACCATGGCCAGATAGCTCACCAGGGCGACGATGAACATCGAGAGGGGATAGACCTTCTCGTTCAGGTTCGATTGGGTCCACACCGTGAAGGCGGTGGCCCCGATCCAGACGGCGACGATCGAGGCCACCAGCACTTCGCGCCGGTCCTGGCGGAAGCGGGCGACGATGCGCGCGACGGTCAGGAACCAGAAGAAGCTGGCCCCCGCAGACAGGGTGGCGCCGAGCGCATTGATCCTCAGCGCGACGGGGAGCCCGGTGAACCCGAGCAGCAGGTCCCACACGCGGCCGACGAGGACGAAGAACGGGTTCCCCGGCGGGTGCGGCAGCCCGAGGATGTGCGCCGTGGTCACGTACTCCGACGCGTCCCAGAAACCGGTCGTCGGCGCGAGGGTCAGCAGGTAGAGGGCCCAGACGGTGAGCGAGGTCAGCAGCCCCCACGCGCGCAGCGTCATAGGACCGATCTTCTCGCGCTCGATGCCGTTCATCAGGTCGCTCCCGGGACGCCACGAAGTCCCGCTGCCGGCCTCAGTTCCGGGGCCCTCCCAAGCCGGCGAGCAGGCCGAAGTGGTCCGCGCGCAGGTACGACTGCTCGGCGGCTTCCACGTCCCCCAGGTGTTCCTCCGTCATCCCCTGGAGGTAGTAAGCGAGGTAGTACTGGGCCGGGATGCTCGACGCCGTGGAGGGCTCCGGCCACTCCTCCCAGTCCAGCACGCCTTCGACCTCGAACACGTTCCAGAGCAGTTCCTCCGTCCTCGCCCGGTCGTTCCAGGTCGGCGACACCGTGTTCGGCATGTACTCGCGCAGGTCGACGAGCTCTTCGGTGGCCTCGAGCGGGGCGTCCACGAGCTTGAACGCGAGCCCGTGCCGGACCAGGTGCGGCTGGAACCCCCACTTTCCGTACACGGGCGGAGCGGTGGCCGCGAAGTAGACCGGCCGGTCGCCCAGCGCCTGCTGGGCGATGTGGAACACCAGGATGTCCGGATAGAGGATCGTCTGGCCGGCCCGCACCGTCCCCGTGACCCAGTTCGTGAGGCGGAACGCCGTGTCCCGGGCGATCGCGAAACCCGCGCCGACCCCGTCGATCTGCGCGTCACTCAACGCGATGATCGAACGCGAGGGCGGGGTCGCGTCCATGTCGGCGTACGGGCTCGCCGCGTTCTCCCCGTCGAACGGCCGCTGGCACACGATCGTCGTCGGTGAGTCCTCCGACGACTGCCCCGGCTCGCACGGTGCCGTCAGAGCCCGCAGCTGCTTCGGATACCAGTTCGTGCCGAGATAGGAGTGCACGATCACGGTCACGTCGCGCCGGATCCCCTCGACCTCCTGCAGATACCAGAGCGGGAAAGTGTCGTTGTCGCCGTTGGTGAACAGCACCGCGTACGGCTCCACCGACTGGAGGATGTTGTACGCCCAGTCGCGGGCCGCGCTGTCCCCCGTCCGGTCGGCGCGGGAGTAGTTGAAGAAGAGGGGGATGAGGGCGACCGCGAGCAGCGGCGCCGCCTTCCGGTGCCGCGGGCCGAACCCGGCCGGCCGCTCGTCCGGTTCCGCGTTGCGGTAGCTCCGCGTCGGACCCGGCCGCGGGGGGCCGGTCCACTGCCCCCACAGCGCCACGAGTCCCAGCCCAGCGTAGATGCCCCACATCTGGAACCCGATGATGTAGAAGTAGTCCCGCTCCCGGACTTCGTGCTCCAGGATGCTCGGCACCTCCTGCACATAGAGCGAGTAGCCGTACTTGAAGTTGAGGTAGTAGACGAGGAGCAGCGTGACGGTGAACAGCAGGGTCCCCGCGTAGACGAACGTCTTCCGGTCGCTGCGGAAGTGGGTCCAGAGGCCGAGCAGGGCGAGGAAGAGGAAGATCATGCTCGCGGCGAGGCGCCCGGCCGGGGGCAGCGACCGCGCCCACTGCCAGTCGAAGTACTGCCAGTAGTTCGCGTACTGGGCCGTCAGCGGGGCCTGGCGCTGCGTGACCGGACCGGGGCCGTACTGGTCCCGGATCAGCGACAGGGCGAGCGGCTCGCAGGCCACGGAGAGCTTGCTGTTCCCGAACCGGTCGTCCATACGCTTGGGTGTGATCGCCGACACGACTGTCGGGCACTCGGGATCCGCCTCGTCGATGATCGGGTTCTGCGCCGAACGGATGGGGACGAACAGGAGCTGCACCGAGTACCCGATCGCGAACAGCAGGACCCCGAGCCCCAGAACCCGCGGGTTCAGCGCGGCCCGCCAGCGGTGCAGGAGCACGAAGACCGCGAGCGCCGGCCCCGGCAGCAGCGACATGGTGTGGTTCGACCACCCCAGGCCGAGTACGAGCGCGATCAGCAGGAGCAGACGGTTCCCGCGCGCGGTGTCCGCCTCGTCCATCCAGAGCATCGCCAGATAGCTGACGAGAGAGACGACGAAGAGGGAGAGGGTGTAGACCTTCTCGTTCAGGTTCGACTGGGTCCATACGGTGAAGGCGGTCGCCCCGATCCACACCGCGACCATGGCCGCGACCAGGACCTCGTGCCGGTTCTGGCGGAAGTGCGCGACCATGCGCGCCACGGCGAGGAAGGAGAAGAAGCTCGCCCCCGCCGAAAGGGTGGCGCTGAGCACGTTGATCCGCAGGGCGACCGGGAGGCCGGTGAACCCCAGCAGCAGATCCCACACGCGCCCGACGAGGACGAAGCCCGGATTCCCCGGCGGGTGCGGCAGCCCGAGGATGTGCGCCGTGGTGACGTACTCGGAGGTGTCCCAGAAGCCGGTCGTGGGCGCGATGGTGAGCAGATAGAGAGCCCACACGGCGAGCGCCGTCAGCAGCGCCCACAGGCGGAGCGTCAGCGGGCCGATCTTTTCGCGCTCGATGCCGTTCATCACGCCGGTGCTACGCGCCTTTGATCACGAAGTTCGCGCGGGGAGATGCCGCCTCAACTCGCGATCCGAGGCGGCTTACTTGCGCGCCGAAACTAGCCGCCGGTCGCGGTGGGTGCGAGCGGTCGCGCGGCCCGTCAGGGACCGGAGCGCTCGAGCGGCCAGAGTTGCACGCGCTCGATTCCGAGGTCGTCGGACACCCGGCCGAGAATGTAGTCTTCGCCGATCTCGAAGACGCTCAGGTCCGGGGGCAGGTCCAGCAGGCCCAGCACCCGGCCCTGGGAGTCGAAGACCGTCCACGCGGGAACCGACTCGCCGGGCAACTGGTAGTCCTCCACCCAGAGATAGCCGCGGGAGTCGGTCAGGACCCGACCGAACGCGGGGAAGGTCTCCAGGAGCGGCATGTCCTCGAGCGCGGCCAACAACCCATTCCGGCTCCGTGTCGTCCCCGTACTGCTCGGCAAGATGGTCGTCCCGGTCGGATGGGGTCGGACTCCGAACGTCGTGCTCCCGGCGAACGATCTTCGTCAGTGCGCCGTCCGCCGTAAAGGCCCGGATTTCGTAGAGATCGTTCGGGCCGATGACGATCAGATCCCCCCAGACTTGAGCGATGGCGGAGTGGCGGAAAGGCTGTGGGTACACGGCCATGCGCCCGCCTTCGGCGAATAAGTACCACTCCGACGCCGGATACGTCCCGAGCGCCGCATGCAAGCTGCCGTCCGGCGACGCGATCGCGTATTCGACTTCTCTGCGAACCATTCCCGTCCCCACGGTACCGACCATGAAGGTGGCCAGGGTACTCAGAAACATCCTTCCGTTTGGCAGCACGCCGATGACGCGGTAGTAGGCCTCCTCCGGCACGAAGGTGCGGCCGGGCGCGCCCTGCGCGTCGGAGATCGTCACCCTCCTCGCAAACGGGCGTGTCGAGAGCTCCTGTTTCGGTATCGAACAGGATCATGTGTCCGGCGAGCCACTCCTCCTCTATACCGACCCAGGAACGGTAGGGTTCTGTTCGCCTTGCCCTCCGCGGAAGACGGATTGATTCCACGGCTGGCCGAACGATTACGCGGCCTCGAAACCCCGAAGCCTCCAGATCCCAGGACCAGCACAATTCAGCGGCGCGACCGATGCCGCCCATCCGGCGAACGGGCTCCGCTGCATGGGCGGCTGAACGCTCTGTCGCTTACCGCCCGGTCGCTGCCTCGAACCGCGCTCGGAACGTTTGGTATCGGACCGAGCCATTTGTGGTGATCGCGAGTCTCCCGAGCAGGCCCGCTTCAACGAGGTGGAAGCTATGGTCGAAGCGCTGGCTGGCAATCACTCTGTTCGTCCGCAGGTCGATGACTTCGAGGATGTCATCGTAATAGTTGTCGTCGTCTCCGCTGTACAGGTCGGCCTTCCGCCATTCTTCGTCGGCGACGCTCGCCGCAACCCACAGGAGCGAGTCGGATTCGCTCAGGGCGAGGGCGTAGATGAAGGGCTGTGGAGGCTTGTCCATTCCACCGTGCGTCAGGTCGCCCCGCGTCTGCTCGGGAAACCAGCTTGCCTCATGCCGAAGGAACCGGTGCGGTCGATTCATGTCCCAGAGAGCGATGTCATATCTCTCGAACCCCACGGCCATCCAGATCCGTTGGTCTTGGCGGACGGCTACGGGATGAAGGCCGGGGTTGCCGCCCAACTCGTGCTCGCCCGTCGTCGAGCCGAACGAGCGCTCGATCTCGCCGGTCTCGACGTTGACGAGATGGAGAGGGAATCCGATCCGGTCCCGCGTGGCCAGATTGGCCACATGGATGACTTGGGGTCCATCCCATGCGAAGGTGCGCGTTCCGTGCGGCACCCATCCGACAGTCTTGACCTCGCTGCGAAGGCGCCCGGTGTGGTCGAAGTTCAAGATCACTCCGCGTCCGCGGTCGAGGACCGATAACTCTCCGTCGCCCGTCACGACGAGCGAAGAACCGTCTTTGAGTTCACCGGGGCCGGATCCACTGCTGCCGAAACGTCGACGGAAGCTTCCGTCGGAATCGAACACCAGCACGTTGTCGATCGGCTCGCCGACGAGGTATGTCCGCCCCGAGGCATCTCGATAGGCCTTGACCCACCCGACCAAGTCGAGCATTCCCGGCCCGGAATCGTCGCCGTACTCCATCTCCAGATCCAAGCTGATTCCGCAAGCCTCTTCGCATGATGCCACGGCGACGGGCTGGGGCAGGTTCTGGGCCGCCGCCCGCAACGGGCCGAGCAGCGAAACCGCCAAGGCCGCGCAGAGGAGAAGGACCGGGGACGAACTCTCGGGGGAATATTCGGAGTCCATTTCGCGCCGTCCTTTCCGGACGCCCTACAAGAGGAGGGCTTCCAGTGCGGGAATCGTCTGGGATGAGTAGCTGGCAACGATTCGGTTGTTGCACCCGATCAGCTGAAGCACTCGACGTGCCTCGTTGATTTGCACCAGATGCGAATAGCGTTCCACCAGCGACGCCAGCTGGGCCGGTGTGCTTCCCCTCAGGGAGTCGATCAGATCGGCTGCCGCCAACATGGCTTGATCGCCCAAGCCGCAACTCGGATGCCAGTCACACCCGCCGCCTTGGAGGCAATCATGCGGATGGTACGCCAAGACGCCACCGGCAGGTGGGGCCTCCTCTGTGTGCTCGTGGCCTTTCTTGCCGCACGGCGAGCAGGACACGCACATCTGCGGGAGCACCTTTTCCAACTTGGCGGCGTAAGCGAAGGCGACGGGTTCCACAGCCAAGTCCGCAGGCGAAGGCAACGCGGTGTCGCTGGCGCTGGGCGCTATGGTGAGCGTCAGCGCGGCGAGCATGGGGACGAAGCGAGTCAACCACTTGTTCATGAGATGTCTCTTTTCGGATGATGTGGCTCTGGGCAGGCGGTCACCGAGGGGCAACCGCAAGTGCGTATCTACAATATGGACAACGCATAACGGCGCCGCCAGCGGGGAGACAACCCGGCCTTTCTGACGAGAGAAACCCGCCGTTTCGTTGCGGGGGAACACCCGTCACGCGCATCTTTATTGTCGTACGGGCCTCCAGAACCTCGCCCCAATCGTGCCCAACCAACGGCTGCTCGATGGTGACCGGAGCGGGACGGTGGCACTCCTAGAAGGTGGGATCGTCTCGCCAGCCGGGGCGACATTGGACGGTGGGGACGCTGTGGCGGGGATCGGTCATCGTAGCGCGCCGCGGCGGGCGCGCAGTCGAAGTCGAAACCCGCGCACTCGGCGCTCCAGCGCGCCGCCGGAGACGGTGGTCACGCAAACGTCGCGGGCCAGCTCCCCGGCCTCTTGGCCGACAGCTTCACGGACGGACGAGGAGACGGGCACGACCCGTCACTCCTTGGCGACGGCAGCGCTCCCTCCGCGTCGTCATATTCCGCCCTACCCATACCCCTCGCAGACCGGCGATCGTCGATTCTGAGCGATTCTACGGCCCGTAGGTTCTCCGAAATGCCCCCTGTACCACCCGAAAAACGGCGCCGGAGGCAAGGTCCGGACTCTCCCCGGTATGGCCCGCCGCCCGATGCACGGCGACCTGGGCGGCCATCCCGACCTGGGCGGCGACATCCGCAAGTCATACGGCGCTGCGGCCGACCGAAACCGGATCCGGCCGGACGGCGAACAGGTCGAAGACGACCTCATCGCGAGACCGGAGCCCTCTGGGCAGATAGAGAGCCCACACGGCAAGCGCCGTCAGCAGCGCCCACAGGCGGAGCGTCAGCGGGCCGATCTTTTCGCGCTCGATGCCGTTCATCACGCCCCTGCTACGCCCCCCGGATCAGGCAGTTCGCGTGGAAGCTGCCGCCAGAGGTACCGGACATCCGAGGCGGTTCAACCGCAGGCCGAAACTCTAGCCCTCGGTGGGGGTGGGAGCGAGCCGTCGCGCGGCCCGTCAGAAACCGGAGCGATCGAGCGGCCAGAGCTGTACGCGCTCGATGCCGAAATCGTCGGATGCGGTGCCCAGAAGGTAGTCCTCGCCGATCTCGAAGACGTTCAGATCCGGCGGGAGGTCCATGAGGCCGAGCACCCGGCCCTCGGGATCGAAAACGGTCCACGGGGGAGGGGATGCGCCGGGCAACTGGTAGTCCTCGACCCAGAGATGCCCCCGGGAGTCGGTCAGGACCCGACCGAACGCGGGGAAGGTCTCCAGGAGCGGCATGTCCTCCAGTTCGGCGCGCGCCCTCGCGCGCTGCTGCTCGGTGCGGTCCGCGTACAGCTCGTCGAGATGGGCGTCCCGGTCGGATGGGGTCGGACTCCGAACGTCGTGCTCCCGGCGAACGATCTTCGCCAGCGTGCCGTCCGTCGCATAGGCCCGGAGCTCATAGAGGTCGTTTGTGCCGAGGACGATCAAGTCGCCCCAGATGCCGGCGAGGGCGGAGTGGGCGAAGGGCGGCGGATACACGCGCATCCCCCGGTCGTCGTCTATGATGTACCGTTCCGACTCCGGATACGCTCCGAGCGCCGTCTGCACGCTGCCCTCCGGCGCTGCGATGGCGTATTCGAGCTCTCTGCGAACCATTCCCGTCCCCATGGTTCCGACCATGAAGGTGGCCAGGGTACTCAGAAACATCCTTCCGTTTGGCAGCACCCCGATGAGGCGGTAGTAGGCCTCCTCCGGCACGAAGGTGCGGCCGGGCTCGCCCTGCGCGTCGAAGATCGTCACCCTCCTCGCAAACGGGTCCGAGGCTGCGATGGAATCGCCGGGCCAGTGCTCGACGCTAAAGGGAGCGAGAACCTCGCCGAACTCACCCGGCCCTTCGCCCCGTCCTCCCCACGACTCCAGGTGCGTGCCGGACTCGTCGAACACGCGCAGTTCGCCGGACCCTCCGTTGGCGACGACGATTCTGCCGTCCGGCAGCTTCCTGGCGTCCATGACCTGGTACAACTCGTACGCCGGGTCTCCCTCGAGGGCGCCGATGGAGAGAATCGGGGCTTCGCCGATGAGCCAGCCGAGGCGAGTCTCCGATGCGGGTTCCTGGTTCTCGACGATCGTGATGCCCGCGCTGTCGCGCGCGGCGGACTCAAGTCCCGAGCGTCCGCCGCCCGTGCTCTCGCAGGCGACGGCGACGACGGCGGCGGCCAACAGGGCGGGACGCGGAGCGATCTTCACGACTCACCTCACCGAGTGGGCGTGATTCGGGCGCGGATGACGTAGGGTACATTAAAATCGTCACTTACGAACGCCCAGAAGGCATTGCCTCGGACGACGGGGTGCGTGAGTCTGGCGGCGCCAACGGCCGTACCCACGTAGGAGCCGTCGGGTGCGTAGACATCGAAGGTGGTCTCGGCGACGGGCGACGGCGTGCGCACCCACACATCACCCTCCGCAGAAACAAAGACATCCTCCACCGCCGACTTGACGGCGGGGATCCGGGACCAGTCCAACTCGGCCGTGGCCCCGGACCTCCGGAAGCTCTCGCGTATGCGGGCGATCACCGAGTCGCGTTCGGCAGTTGTCACCGGCACCGCCGGGCGCCGCGTCTCGAGGATCAGGGTCGTGTCTCCGCCCGGCAGCCACTTCCGGATCACGTAGTCGGGATCCCCGCGGGGCTTGGACCAAATGGCCCCCTGCGCGTCGAGATACCGGAGGCCCGACGGATGGAAGGGAACCCCACGCATGTATTGGGACCCGCCGCCCAGATCCTGGACGAAGATCCCCGGATCGTCCTCCGGCTCGAATACCTCCACCTCCTTGAGCGAGATGGAATCCACCTGTGTCATCGTGAGGTCGTAGACCCGAAGGATCTCCCGGGACTGGCCGCGATCGAAGGAGAACTCGAGGATGCGGCCGTCCGCCGTCATCGCACCGTCCCAGGCGAATCCCCACAACGGGAAGGGCAAGGGAAAAGACTCCACAAACCCCGCGACCGGATCGAGCACCGACATGCGTACGTTGCCGGGGTCCGCCACCCACAGGCGCTCCTGCGGCCCGAGCATGAGATCGATCGCATTCTCAAACTCGCCGGGGCCCCCGCCTTTCCTCCCGTGGGTCGCCACATGCTCGCCGCCGGGGCCGAACACGCGGACCTCCCGCGCCTGCGCCTCGATGACGGCGAAGCCGCCCCCCGGCAGGGGGGCGAGCGCTTCCAGCTCCCCGAACACATCCGGACCGTCGCCATCGACGGCCCCGACCCGCAGTTCCTCGACCAGACGCCACATGGGCGGCGCATCGGCGGGAAGCGTATTCGTGACCCGCACGACGCCGGAGGGGAGCGTATCCCGAACGGTGGCCGAGCCATCGCCCCCCGAGAGGCCGCCACACGCGGCAAGCGCCACATGCGTGACCAGAAGCGTGGCCAGGAACGGCATGACACCGCCCTCGCGACCCAACTTCGCAGCTGGCGGCAGGGTCACCTGCATCTCGTTTCCGGGCGGCCGAGTTGCGGGCAAAGCCTTAGCCGCCCCGGTCGAGCGGCCATAGCTGCACATACTCGATCTGAAATTCGTCGTAGGCGGCGCCGAGAATGTAGTCGGGGCCAATTTCGAACACTCGCAGGCCGGGCGGAGTCTCCAGGAAACCAAGCACTCGGCCCGCAGGGTCGAACACGGTCCAGAGCCGGCCCGTTTCGCCAAGCTGACGGTATTCCTCGACCCATAGATGCTCCAATTCGTCCACCCGGATGCTGCTGAACGCGGGGAACGCGTCCGTCAAAGCCATGTCGGCCACCGCGGCCAGCGCCGCGGATCGTTCCTCGCCGGTCCGGCTCTCGTACTGCCGGGCGTAGTATTCGTCGAGGTCCGCGCGGGTGGGGCGCCGAGGGTCGTGATCGCGTCTAACGATCCGCGCCAGCCCGCCGTCCGTGGCGTAGGCGCGGATTTCATAGCGGTCGTTGGCGCCGATCACGACCCGATCTCCCCACACGGCGTAGATCGGGGAGCGGCTGAAGGGGTGCGGCCGGACGGACATGTTCTCCGCACTGGCGGACCATTCCGCGCCCGGATGCGTGCCCAGCGTGGAATGTGCGCTGCCATCCGCCTCGACGATCCCGTATTCGAGGTCTATGCGAGCCACTCCGTCCGGGAACTCGCCGCCGGTATACCGAAAACTCGAAACCGTCCCGACGAACAGCTTCCCTTCGGGCAGAACTCCGATCAGGCGCCAGTAGGGATCCGGCAGCGAAGACGTGCGGCCGTGTTCTCCATCGGCGTCGAAGACGGAGAACCGCCTGGCATACGTGTCCGATGCCGAGATGGAGTCGCCCGGCCAGCGCCCGACTCCGGAGGGACCGCCGCGGCCGAATTCGCCCGGCCCCTCTCCCTCGCCTCCCCATGAGCCCAGGTGGGTGCCGGTTTCGTCGAACATCCGCAGTTCGGCGGATCCCGCGTTGGCGATCACGATTCTTCCATCCGGGAGTCGGGTCGCATCCGCAACCCGGAACAGTTCGTACGCGGGGTCGCCCTCGACGGCGCCGATCGAGAGTGTGGGCGCCGGGCCGATCCGCCAGCCGAGCCGCGTGCCCGCTGCGGGCCTCTCGTTCTCGACGACCGTCACGCCCGCGCTGTCCCGCACGACCGATTGAAGGCCCGCGTTCGCTCCCTGTATGCTGCCGTATGCAGCGAAAGAGGCCGTCGTCGCGAACAACCCGCTGAGGACGAAGTTCCGCATGCTCTCCCCTCCAACGCTCGGGATGATCGTCAAGCTCGACCACGGCCACATCGATGCGACCGTCCTCCGACTTCGTTCGTTGCCTTGGCCGCCGAAACGCATCGGTTAGCCGGTGGGCGCGATGCGTGCCCGCACGACGTAGGGCACGTCGAGTTCGTCCGTCACGATCAGCCAGACGAGGTCGCCTCGCACGACCGGGGTGACCTGCTCAAAGAGGTTGAGGCCGGGCCCAAGGCTGGCCGTGCCAAGATAGGACACGTCCCTCGAGTAGACATCGAACAGGATCCCATCACCGTTGGAGGGGGTCCCGATCCACAGGTTGCCCTCGGCCGATTCGAAGATGGCCTCGACAGCAGGCTTGGTGCTGGGGACCCGGGACCAGTCCCATTCGCCCACGCCCATGTTCGAGGTCATCTGCCTCATCATGTCGATGACGGAGTCGCGCTCGGCGGTGGGGACGGAGACGGGGGGTCGCCGGGTCTCGACCACGAGCGTCGTGTCACCGCCCGGCTGCCACCGCTTGATGCGGTATTGCGGATCTCCGCGCCCGGTGGACCACACCGCGCCTCGCGCAGCGAGGTAGCTGACCTCGCCGGGATAGAACGGGATCGAGTACGCCATGTAACCGCCGCCCATCTCCTAGTAGAAGGCACCGGGCTGACTCTCGGGATCGAACTCTTCGCCTTCCGGGCGGTCGCTCGGCAGCGGCAGCGAGTCTGTGAGTCTCATGTTGAGATCGTAGACGCGAAGCAGCCGCCGGTTCCCGGACACCCGCGATGGCCGGTAGATACGGTTCCCCTCTACCATCGCGCCGTTCCAGGTCGCATTGAAGCTCGCGTCGGCGAACGGGAAGGACTCGACGAACCCCTCCTCGGGATCGAAGATCGACATCCTCCCGTTGCGGGTATCCGGGACCCAAAGCCGCCCATCGTGATCCAGCATGAGACCGTTCGCGTCCACGAACTCGCCGGGTCCCTGTCCCTTGCGGCCGTGGGTCGCGACGTGAGCGCCGTCCGGGCCGAAGACGCGGAGTTCCTGCGCCTGCGAATCGAGGACGGCGAAGCGCCCATCCTCCAGCACGACAAGGCCCCGCAGGTATGCGAACGCGTCCGGTCCGGCCCCTTCAACGGTGCCGACCCGAAGTTCCTCGACCAGCGTCCAGGTGGGGGAGACATCCGTCCTCGGGACGTTGGTCACGCGGACTGTGCCCGAAGGCAAGGTGTCCCGAACCGTCGTCCAGTCGCTGTCCGAGGCCGGGCCGGCGCAACCGGCCAGGGTCGCGAGCGCTACGAGGGTTGCCGAGATCTCCGTGAGCGGGATCGTTCGTATCTCCTTCATGTCTCAACGCTTTCCGTCATGTCTCACCGCACCCCTGAAGGTCTCGCGAGTTCTGTCGGGAGGGGGTAGAGGGACACGTACTCGATGTCAAGTTCGTCCTGCTCGATGACAATTAGGTTCTGGCGTCCAATGCGAGTGAGCTGGGCTCCGGACGTCAGTGCGAGCCGGCCGAGGAGGCGCCCCTCGCCGTCAAACGCTAGCCAGCGCGCCCCCTCCGGGTCGCCGGGGTGTCGCCACTCGCGCACCCAGAAGCCGCCGTCCGGGGCGGCGCGAAGCCCGGCCACGGTCCCGAACTGTTCGGCGGCCGGCGTCGCGTCGAAGAATCTCAACGCCTGCTGCCGCTGGTCGTCCGTGGCCGCGCTGCGGACCGCCTCTTCTCGCGCCGCGGCCATGTGCGCTTGCGTGACGGTCCGGTCGCGGCCCGCCCAGCGGACCAGCCGGGCCAGGCGGCCGTCTGGAGCGAGGATGCGGACCTCGTAGGCGTCCCCCAGCGTCAGCGCGATGCCGCCATCGATGGCTTTCGCCCCGGCGAGTCCTTCGAAGTGCCGGGCGAGGAGGACGGTTTCTCCGCCGATATCGACGGGTCCGAGGTTCCAGCCGGGGACGTTGAAGACCGTGTCCCGGAGTGCGCCCGACCCGGCGAAGCGCACCCCGATGAGCGGCGACCAGGTGAAGTCGTCGGCCCGCGTCATCACGATACTCGTGACGAGGACGCTCCCGTCCCGGAAGCGTCCGCCGGGGATCGGGGTCGGCGGGATGGGACGCAGGGGGCTGACCGAGAGGAAGCCCCCGCCCGCGGTCCAGTAGGCGAGCCGTCGATTTCGCCAGTCATAGATGACGAGGGAATCCGCCCCCGCCTGCCAGACTCTCTGCGGCAGGCCGAATTCACGCGGTCCCTCGCCCAGAGACCCGAAAAAAGCCCTAAGTGTCCCGTCGGCGGCGAAGATGCGGATGAGAGGTTCGATCTGGCTCACGACGACGACGGAGCCGTCGTCCAGTTCCAGGGCGTCGGGGACGCGGAACATCTGATACTGGGGCGGACCATCCTGGCGACCCAGCCGCAGCTGCGGTTCCCACGGCAGGGGGAACTCCGCGATCTCGCCGCGGTTCTCGACGATCTCTATGCCCGCGCTGTCGCGCACGGAGAAGTCCTGAAGCCGGTCTCCAGGCGAGGCGTCGCACGCAATGCACAGAACGGCGGTAGCCATGACCCCGCCATCAGTCATGGTACGCCGTATCGAGCGCGTGATCGCACGGACGTTGTCCAAGGGTCCCTCCTACTCCGGGATCCGAGTGAAACGGACGCGTGCCGCTCGCCAGACGTCGAGAGAATCGCGTGTCGTGCCGTAGAAGGCCGTCTCGGTGACCCACGGAGATCCGAGGTGGGTGACGCGTCGCGGCCATCGGTATCGCGCCACGAGCGTGCCCTCGCGGTAGACATCGGCTTCACGCATCTCCTGTCCGGCGATGCCCGTCTTCTCCACCCACAGCCGGCCTGCGCGATCGAAGAAGAGTCCGTCGAGAACCGGCTTGCGGTCGGGGATCCCCCAGGGGTGTTCTCGCAGATCGAATCTCTCCTTCTCCTGGTCGATCCGGGCCTGCGCACGGCGCCGTTCGTCCGGTGTCAGTTCCGGTCCCTGTAGTGGATCCTGGATCAACGACGTGCTTCGGTCGGGATGGTGCAGCGTGACCGCGTACGCGGAACTGACCGCCGTGGCCCACCAGCCGCCCCGTCCGTGCCCGTGCATCCATCGCGGACCGAAGGGCTGGTAGAGGAAGAACTTGGCGGCCTGATTTCCCACCATGATGTCGACCGGGCTGAAGCCGGTGGCCTGCTCCTCGGCCGTCGCCATCGTGACCGTATCCACGGCCGTCCCCGGACCCAGGTGGAAGCGCGTGAACCGGGTGTCGCCGGCCGCCAGCCCGAGATCGACGAGCCGACCTTCCGCATCGAAAGTCACCGGCGCGATCAGATTGAAGGAGGCGTTGACGCTCCTGAGGCCGCGCACGTACTCCGCGTCCTCGTCGTCGAGCCTGAACGCGCTGTAGCGGATGCTCTCCCGCACCCAGAGGAGCCCAGCGGGCCCGAACGTCATGCAGCAGGGATTCGTCAACTCGCCGGGACCCTCCCCCTGGCCGCCGAAGCTGAAAGCGAAGCGGCCGTCCGGTTCGAACACCCGCACCTCGTGGGTCTGATAGTCCGCGACGATCAACCGCCCGCGGTCGTCTTCCACGACGGAGCCGATGGTCGTGAACAGGTAGGGATCCTCCCCCTCGACCTCGCCGACCTCGAGGTCGATCGACCCCTCCCAGACCGGGACCTCCCGGGGCGCAGGGGAACCGCCATCCGCACACGCGACAACGCCCAGGAGCAGCGCGATCCCCGCCGGGATTCCGGGCTTCATGAGCCCGAGCGGTCGAGGGGCCAGGACTCCACGTACTCGATGTCGAGGGCGTCTCGCCGCGTGCCGAGGATGTAGTCCTCGCCGATCTCCGTGACGCGGAAGCTCCCGGGCATCTCGACCATCCCCAGGGCACGGCCAACGGGATCGAATACGGTCCACAGGCGTTGGTCCTCACCCAGCAGTCTGTATTCCTCGACCCAGAGGTGGTTCAGCCGGTCAACGACGACGCGATTGAAGGCGGGGAACGCGTCAACCAGCGGCATATCGGCGACCGCGTCGAGCGCCTCGGGGCGACCGGGATTCTGGCGGGCAACGGCGTCGCGCAGGTCGGCCCGGGTCGGAGAGCGGGCTTCGTGGTCGCGGCGGACGATCCTCGCGAGCGACCCGTCCGTCCGGTAGGCAAGGATCTCGTAGCGGTCGTTGGTGCTCATCACGACCAGATCCCCCCACACGAACGCGAACGCGCTGCGATCGAAGGGGTAGGCGCGGGCACGCGTCCCCTGGGCCGTGGTGACGACGTATAGTTCCGATCCCGGGTACACGCCCAGGTCCCGGTGTACGCTCCCGTCCGCCTCCAGAATCCCGTATTCGAGGTCCGGGCGTGTGAGCTCCGAGGTGCCCGGCGTGCCACCCGAGTATGTCGTCAGCGTTTGGGCCAGGACTCTCCCGTCCGGGAGCGGGCCGACCACCGACTGGTAGCCGCTCTGCGGCTGCAACCTGAGGGCGCGACCGAACGTTCCAGCCGCGGAGAAGATGGAGATCCGGCTCTGGAACGGCTCCCTGGCCATCAGCGAATCGCCCGGCCACGGCTCCAGGCCCCTCGGAGCCATGACGCCGAATTCGCCCGGACCGTCGCCCTGGCCTCCCCACGATTCGAGGTGGACACCGTCGGAGTCGAAGACGCGGAGTTCGCCGGAGCCCGCGTTGGCGACCACGATCCGTCCGTCGGAAAGCCGCATCGCGTCAAGGGCGCGGAAGAGTTCGTACGCGGGATCGCCCCCGGCCGTCCCGATCGACACCGTCGCCTCAGGGCCGACCCGCCAGCCCAGTCGCGACTCGGGAAGCGGGCGCCCATTCTCGACGATCGTGACGCCGGCGCTGTCTCGGACGACGCTCCGCAGGCCCCCACCGCCGTCCGGTCCGCCCGCGCACGCCACATAGAGGACGCTAGAAAGGACAGCAGAGAAGACCACCGGCAGGGCCCCAGCGGCCCCAATCGTTCGCGTGGTTCGGAAGGTCATGACTTGTCGAGGGAATAGAGGCGGACGTATTCGATGTCCTGAGCGTCGCGCCATACGCCGAGAATGTAGTCGTCGCCGATCTCCAGGCCCGGAGCGAAGTCCGGGATGAACCCCCGGTCCAACCCCGGTGGCACCGAGACGCTGCCCAGCCAGGTGCCGTTGGCAGCGAAGACCTCGAAGGGCCCGACGTCGATCCCCGCGCCGAAGAAGGGCTCCACCCAGAGGTTCCCCAACGCGTCCAGGCGGATGGAGCGCAGGATGGGGAGCGTCGGGGCCCTGAGATCCTCTCTCCGACTCCGCGCCATCTCCTCCGCCTGCGCGCGCGAGACGCCGCCGTACGTGACGTTCGTCTCGATGTACTCCTCGATCTCGGCATCGACGTGGGCGCTCGTGACGGGAATCGGTGCGATGTCGCGACGAAGGATCCGAGCGGTGCTGCCCTCCCTTGAGGGAGATCGACCGTACATGGAACGCCCCTGTATCGACGGCTGCGAACGTCCCGGGAGCGACGGCGAACTGTGGACCCTTTCCGAAGTCGTAACCGATGTGCGCGACGCTCTCGCCGGAGCGCCGTATCACTCCCTCTTGACCGGGAAAATCCGACACCGCATGAATCGTACCGTCCGAAAGGTCGAGGGTCCCGATCCTGATTCCCGGCCATCTCACGACGCCCCCCTCGGGCATTTCGCCGCCGTCCGTGAAGTTCATGATCAGATGGCGGCCCGACACTCCCACGGCCGCTCGAGGCCGAGACTCGCGCCAGGGTGGCTCCACTCGGATTGTCCGGGCGAGTTTGCCGTCTGCAGCAAAGATCTGCACGCGTTGTAGCGCGATGTCGTACGAAACGAGGGAGTCGCCTGCGAGCACACCGAGGAAGGAGAGGAACTGGTGTTCGCCGGGCCCTTCGCCCTCACCCGCCGCGCGCCACACGAAGGTCCCGTTGGGATCGTAGCGGCGAAGTTCGCCGGAGCCCCCGTCCCCGAGGACGATGTCGCCCGAGCTGAGGCGTACCGCCCCTATGACATCATCGAGCTGGTAGTCGGGATCTCCGATCGCGGTCCCGATCTCGAGCAGCGGACGCGGGCCCACGGTCCAGCCCTCGTCCGGTCCCCACAGCGGCTCGACAGCTGTGGCGATCGCCACGCCAGCGGAGTCCGAGTGCAGCGTGCCCGTCGGTGCCCCCGCCGAATCGCAGGCCTGCAGAACGAACCCGGCCAGGAGCGGGAGACAGATACGGGCACGGACCCACCGCATCAGGAGACAACCGCGGCCGCCGTGATCCATGACTCTCTCCCCGTGGTTCGGTTCAGTTGTGCCGAACCGGGGACACAGTCAGCGGCGGCTTGGTTGCGCGGGGATCGAGGATCTTTCCACCAACGCGTAGACCACGACGCCCTCAACATCCATCTCGTCCCGGAACACCCCGAGGACGAACTCGCCGGTCACATCGAGGATACGGAATCCGGGTGGAGCCGCGATCCTTCCCAGCCACTCCCCATGCGGGGAAATGACGGTGTACGGCGACGCGCCTTCCTGGAAGCCGCCCGGTCGGTAGGAGGGCAGCCATACGCGGCCTTCGGCGTCGGCGAACGCGGAACCGAAGAGCGGCATCGGCCGGCCGACGCTGGCGGAGTAGGCGGCCATGTCCTCCTCCAGGATCTCCTCGAACCGGGACTCGGAAACGCTGCGGTACTCAGCGCGGGTCCTCCGTCGCTGGGCGGCCTCGACCGACTGCACCAGTTCCCCGGTCAGCGGGGCGGGTTCGGCCTGCCAGCGTACGATCTGCGTTACGGAGCCGTCCGGCAGACGCCAGGTCACCTCGGGCCGGTCGGACCTCGTGTAGACGAATTTCCGGTTGGCGACCACGACCTGGCCCATGGCCTCGATCGGATCCCACCACTCCAGCTCCGGCGGGATCCGCGTCACGAAGTCGTACGACGCGACCGTGTCGAGGGCGCCGGTCTCCATGTCGACGCGGGCCATGTGCCCAAGGCGCCATTCCCCTTCGAATCCGGTCCGGAAGTTGGGAGCGGTGAACAGCACCGAAGTTGCCAGCAGCAACTCGCCGGATAAGCCGATGCCCGCCACACGGAGGCCGATTGACCGATGGAGTTCGGCGGCGCGCGCGATCGAACGGCCGGCGAAGAGCGTGACGCGGCCGAGGCGCCGGTCGGCCACCAGGACGCTGTCCTGCCCCGGCGCGAACAGGGCGTCAACGAAGCCAACCTCGCCCGGTCCCTCCCCCCGTCCGGCAAGCACTTCGTGTGTGGTGCCATCCGGATTCAGGACGACCAGTTCGCTGCTCCACTCGTCCGAGAGAACGGCGCCGCCATCCGGAAAGAGACGGCCGAAGTTGATTTGCTCGAATTCGTAGTCGCCAGGGTTCGCCCCGTGCCGGTACAGCGGTTCCGCCGCAAGGGCGAAGGGCGGCTCGACCTCCGGCACCCCCGCATACTCGACGATCCGCACCCCGGCGCTGTCCCGCATCCGGACCTGGGCATCGCCGGTGAGTCCGGTGTCTCCCCCGCAGGCAGCGAGGGCCGCCGCCAGCATCAGTACGCGGCTTGTCACCGGCGGAACGGCAGGTCTCCGATGTCGTACCAGTCGAGCGCCCGATCCGGAATCCCGTCGGCGTCGTCCGCCCCGACCTGACGGTCGGCCAGCACGACCAGCGTCGACCCCAGGAGGTCGAAGGCCCTGAGCCGATCCCTGACCCTCACCGACCCGACGTATTCGGCATTCTCGTACACGTCCAGGTAGGACCATTCGTGCTGGTCGCGCTGGGTGGCGATCCAGTAGCGGCTGGCGTCGTCGAACAACTGCTCGCCCGTGGACAGATGGTAGTTCTTCGGGGTGGCGCGATAGCTTTCCAGCCGCTCCTCGACGCCCTGGGAGATGGGGAAGCCCCGCCGCCTGTTGAAGCCCCCGAGCATCTCCTCGAGCCGTGCCACGTCGCGCTCACCCGGGAGTTCCGGGACATACATCGGCGCGCGTAGAACCGTGGCGTCGCCGGTGTCGCCGACAAAGATCAGGTGGCCTTCACAGGCCACGAACACCCAGCCCTCCTCGCGGTCCGGGATGCCATAGATGACCTGCCCACACCCGACATCCCACGGCCCGCGCGGCGACCCTTCCTCCCGCACGACCTGCCCGGAGGCGAGGGTCACGTCGTACCGGGTCATCAGCGATCCGGAGTTGCCCCCGTCGAGCATCGCCATGTAGTCCAGCGACACGCCTGAAACCGCGGTGTCGAACGATGGGAGGGGCGGGAACACGTCTGGCAGCAGCACATCCGACACATAGGCGCCGGATGGCTCGAAGACCGTGAATCGGCCCAAGTCGGAATCCACCACGCCGACGGTTCCCGCCTCTCCGCGAGCGAGATACGTGGGATCGCCAAACTCCCCGGGACCTTCCCCTTCGCGCCCGAAAACTCCCGCGACGGCGCCTTCCCCGTCCACACAGCGGACCTGGCCCTCGTAGGAGTCGATGACGCAGGCCGTGCGCTCGTCCGCGAGAAGCGCGACTTCGTTGCTCTCGCTCAGAGGCACGGCTGCCGTGCTGATGAGCTCGGGCGTGAAAATACCCGGGCCGACGGCGTCACCCTGACCGCAGGCAGCGGCGATGGCCAGGAGTGGAAGGCACGTACCTGCCAGGATTCGCTGTATCAGGAGACAACCGCGGCGGTGGTGGCCCATGACTCTTTCTCCCCATGGTCGGTTCGGTCGTACCGAACCGGGGACACGGTCAGAAGCGGCTTGGTTGCGCGGGGGTCGAGGGGTCCCTGGAGGCGGACGCTTTCGTCCGGAGCACTGATCCTGGAGGGGGATCTCGCGGGACCCCGTCAGGACTTGTCCAGGCGGTACAGGCGCACGGTTTCGACGCCCTGCGCGTCGCGCCACACGCCGAGCAAATAGTCGCCGCCGATCTCAAGATGCGGAGCCAGGGCGCCGCGGTCCAGCCCCGCGGGCATGGAGACGCTGCCCAACCAGGTGCCGTCGGGAGCGTAGACTTCGAAGGGGGACGGCTCCACGCCTGGACCGAAGTATCGCTCGACCCAGAGATTGCCCTCGGCGTCCAGGTGCAGGGAGCGCAGGACCGGGAGGGTTTCCGCGCGTGGGCGGTCACGCCACTCGGGCCTCCGAGCGTCCGCCTCCGCCTGCGTGTAGTTGTTGTACATCATGTTCTGCTCGGCCATCTGGTCGAGCCACGCTTCCACATGGACGCTCGTGACGGGCCGAATCGGCTCGTCCTGTCGGAGGATGCGCGTGGTCGAGCCGTTGCCGGTAGAGATCCAACGGACGACGTAGGCCTCCGTGTCGGCGACCGCGAGCCGCCCGCCATCGCCCGCGAAGATCGGACCCTTCCCGAATTCGTAGCCCTGATACAACACGCCTTCTTCGAATCGTTCGACGAACTGTTCCTCGCCCGGTACGTCCAGCAACGTGGTTGCCGACCCGTCCTGGAGAGACAGGGTCGCCAATCGGCGTAGAGGCCAGCGCACGACGCCCTCGGGGATCTCGTTGTAGTCGGCAAAGGCGAGGATCAGTTGGTGCCCCGCGACACCGATGGGACTGCCGGGACTGAACCCGGGCCAAGGTGCCTCGATCCGCAACGATCGGACGAATTCCCCGCCGGGAGCGAAGAGCTGGATGCGGTTCTGGGCGAGATCGAAGGTGATCAGCGAGTCACCCGCGAGGGGGTGCAGGGAGAGCATCCGGCGGTGTTCACCGGGGCCGTCGCCACTTCCCGCCGACCTCCACAGGAAGACGCCCTCCCGGTCGTAGCCCCGTAACTCCCCGGAGAATCGCTCGCCGACGACGATGTGTCCGTTACTGAGACGAACGATCCCGACGACGCCGTCGAGTTGGTATTCGCTCGCGCCGAACGCGGTCCCGATCTCGACCAGGGGCTCATCTTCCACGGTCCAGCCGTCGCCGGGTTCCCAGACAGGCTCGATTGCAGTTGCGACCGCCACGCCCGCCGAATCCGAGTGCAGAGTCCCGCCCGGCCCCGCCGAGTCACAGGCCTGCAGCGCGAGCATGATCAGGAGAAGAAGGCCGGGAGCCGCGAGCACACGCTCGACCGACCCACGCTCGAACTGACCCCGCGTCAGGAGGAAATCTCCCGCGACAACGACCAGAGCTGCACGTATTCGACACCCAGCTCGTCGTATACCCAGCCCAGGAGGTAGTCTTCGCCGATCTCGAAAGTGTGGAGACCGGGCGGGGTTTCGACCAGACCCTGGACCCGCCCTTCCGGGTCGAAGACTGTCCACGCCGCCGTCCGGTATTCCCGAACCCAAAGATAGCCGGCACGATCCGACAGGATCTCGCTAAAGGCGGGCCAGGACTCCACCAGAGGCATGTCGCGCACTGCATTCAGGTTGCTGATTCGATCCTCGTCCGGCAGGTCGGCGTAGAACCGGGCGTAGTACTCGTCCAGATCGGCCTGGGTTGGGCTCTCCAGGTCGCCGTCGCGGCGGACCACTCTGACCAGTGACCCATCGGTGGCGAATGCCTTGATCTCGTAGCTGTCCTGCACGCCGATCGCGACGAGTTCTCCCCACACGGCCCCCATGGTGCCGCGACCGAAGGGGTGAGGCATTCCGCCCTGGAGGCTGCCGTCCGCCGCGAAGATCGCGTAGAACTCGGCTCCCGGGAATTCGCCGAGCGAAGCGAGCAGCGTGCCGTCCGCGTCCAGTATTCCCCATTCCGCGTTGGAGCGAGCGAGGCCCGAGGATCCTGTCATGTCTCCGTGGAGGCCGCCCCCGCTGCCGCTCGTGAAGACCTTCCCGTCGGGCAGCACGTCGATGATGTCGAGCATCGCGGGGTCGAGGGACACGTCGCGACCGTGGTTGCCGTCCGCATCGAATAAAGACAGGCGGGTTCCCCAGGGATTCACGGCGGCGATCGAGTCGCCGGGCCAGGTCGCCACGGCGCTTGGGCTGTAGCTGACGAACTCTCCCGGGCCCTCTCCCCGGCCTCCCCCCGTCGCAGCGTGTGAGCCGTCCCCGTTGAAGACCCTGAGTTCGTTGCTGCCCGAGTTGGCGATCACGATCCTCCCGTCCGCGAGTCGGGTGGCATCGGTGACCTGGAACAACTGGTCGGCTTCGCCGCTGTCGACGGCACCGATCGAAAGGGATGGCTGCGTACCGAACTCCCACGGCAGCCGCGAGTCCGGTACGGGCGCAGCGTTCTCCACAATGCTGACGCCGGCGCTGTCCCGGACCACTACCTCAGGCCCGCTGTCGGCGTCTTCGCTTGTGTCCTCGCACCCCACACTACAAAGGGTCAGAGCGAGGATCCTGATTGCGAGGCATCCCCTGGTGGTCGGCTGGCTCATTCCCCGACGCTCCTTCCACTGTCCGACCGACCGCTGAGCCATGTGGTCCAGGCTTCGAGATCGGTTCCGAAATCCTCGCCGCTTATGGCCATCAAAAAGGCGATAGCCGGTGCCTGCGTCCCGCGGTGTTCGGCGCCGGCATACGCCAGCAGAAGGTCCGGTCGTTCTCGAGCCAACTGCCGCCCGAACTCCGGATCGACTTCGGTGGCAACCAGAACCCGCAGAACCAAGTTGAAGGACCACGGATTCGTACCGCCGAAGTGCGCCAGCAGAGGCTCTCGCGCCTGAGACCAGTCGACCGGGCGCCTACGATCCGAGTAGATCAGTCCCTGGAGCAGGCTCCCAGCTACGGCTGCGACCCGGTCTTCCGGATCGGTCATTGAGAGCACCAGGCCGTGCCATGACGCGTCGCGGTCCACGAAGTTGCCGAGCACGAGGGTCGCAATCTCGCGCGCGGACCTCGATGCATCCCTCGCCAGGAGTTCGCGTGCGAAGCGGCGATCTTCCTGGCTGCTCGCACCGTCGATCAGCGCCCAGACCTCCGCGAGCAGAGGGAGGGTTTCGCTTCCTATCGCCCGGGGCCGGACATGCGCGCTGTCCTCCACGCCGACCACGACGGTGTAGACGTCGTCGGAACCCACGGTTCTGTAGGACATGGCCGCCGCCTCGGCGAATCCGAGTTCCATCTCCATGACCGCGGCGCAGGCGTGGAATGGCTGGTCGGGAGCCAATTCCTGGATGGCGTCGAAGAGGTCGCTCGCGCTCCACTCCTTCAACCCGACGAACTCGACCGGTCCGTCCGGCCCCTCAATAACCTGGCCGACGCTCGGCGACGCCGTCACCACAAGCAGCGCGACCACGCCGAGTGCCGTACGGAGGCTTCTCATGGGGCTCCCATCCTTCCAGGAGTCTCGGTCTCAACTACCCCGAATCAGGACATCGACTCCTGTTGCTGCGTCTCATTCGGGTCGTCGCGGGACCGTATCCGTCGCGGGGGGGCTCAGCAACTCGAGCAGGAATTCGACGGCCTCTTCGGATTCCGTGCGGCCGAGCCAGTAGATGCCGCGCTCCCGCACCTCCCGGTCCGGTTCGTTGCGGATGAGTTCCATCAGGACGCTCGGGGCTGTGGGGTCGGACCGCGACCGCATGTAGATCGCGTAGATGGCCTGCCGCTTCAGGAACGGTTCCGACAGTTCCCCGTAGAGGTCCGTGAGATACGCCACCGTCACCGTCGGGTGGGCCGCCCACGCGCTGAAGGCTGCGCCGCGCACCGCGTTGGATGCCTCCGGGTCGAAGGCGACCGAGCGCGCCCAGGCGGCGGTTTCCATGTCCTCTTTCTCCCCCACCTTGCTCGCCACCGAGCTCAGCAGGCTCTCCTTGAGATCGTCCGAATCGAGCTGGTCGTAGATTCGGACGAAGATTCCGCCTTCCACGTGATCCCGGTCCCGCAGCGCACGGATCGCCGAAGTACGAATGCGTTCGGACTTCGAGCGGTTGATGACCGCGCTGATGAGGGCGTTCTGGATCGCCGTGGGCGCCGACGAGTTCTTCGCATACCGGGTCGTGCGGAGCCCGCCGATCGCATCGCTCTGCAGGGCTTCGTCATCCGAGACGGCGAGCGTCTCCCGGAGCACGCTGAACGCGATTTCCGAGTCGAAACGCCACAATTCCTGGAGGGCGGCTCTGCGGACGGATTTCTCCGGGTGGCGATGGACGACGTTGAGAAGAACGGACTGCGCTTCGAGCGTTTCCTGTCTCCCGATGAGTTCGACCGCCTCCTCGTGAAGCCGTGTCGAACACCCGTCCTCGCGCTCCAGGACGCCGCGAAGCACCTGCATCCGGTTGATCTCGTCGTACCGCATCACCGCTTCGAGCGCCGCCAGCTGCACCGACACGTCATCGCACGGCTGCCGCTCCTGTGCCGCGGCGCGCGAGGCCTCCTGGTATTCCGCCCGCTGCCAATCGTAGGCCGCAAGCTGCTGTTGGTACTCCTCGGCCTGCCGCTGATACTCCGCCACGCGTTCCTCGTAATCGGCCGTATTCTGTCCGACCGGCGCGACGCTCTGCACCGGCGCCTGCCCTGTCGGCTGCGGCTGTCCCCGCAGCGCGGCAGCCAGCGAGTCCACCCGCGCATGAACGTCGGCCATCGTGGAGTCGGCCTGCGCATGACCCTCCGAGAGCATCGTGTCCGCCCTCGAATAGAGTTCGGCGATCATCCAGTCGGCCTGGGCGTCGACCGCGGCGGAGGCGGCCAGCGAGTCCCCGTAGACCGCCAGATCGGCGACCGACACCGGGAGCGAGACGATTTCGCCCGCCACCTCCACGGGCATCACGCGAAAACCAGGCATCGCGGGGAAGGCCTCGAGAGTCGCCTCTGCATCGCGCAGCAGTGCCTCTGCATCGCCAGCGTCGCCGCTCGACGCGAGTTGGCTTCGGATCTCGAATTCCAGGGCCCGCGCATCTTGGTACAGGCGCCCGGGGAGGTGCCTGCCATGTTGATCGACCGGCTGCGCCTCGTGAAACCCGATCATGAGAGTCTCGAGTAGCAACCGCGCCTCGGCCAGATCGCCGAGGCGATAGAGGGCGAACGCCTCCCAGTAGTATGAATCGGGCTCAAACGGAGGTGACGTGAGCGAGGACTCGGTCCGCACCGCCCGGAAGAGCGCCACCGCACGTTCAAACTCCTCCGCGTTGATGGCGCGACGTGCCTCGAGGAATCGTTGGACCTCCCCCTGCCGGACCGTCTGCGCGGCAAGGCTCCTCGCCCCAAGCACCTGCAGCGAACCGGGGGCGACGGCTTCAGCCGCCGTGAGACCGGCCAAGAGCAGTCCGACGGAGATCAGGTGTCTCGCGCGGTAATTCATGATATGCCTCCGTGATCGTGTATCTCCATGCGTCTCATCGTGCGTCCCGGATGATCTCGCCCGGTCACGCATCAGGTTCCACTCGCTGAACGAAGCCGCATCAGCGTACCCTGCTGTTCCATGCTCTCGCGGGCCAGTTCGCGCTCGAAGTCCGGAGCATCCGGGCCGAGCCGCGCGATCTGAACGAGGACGAGTTCGAGATCCTGCAGCAGGGCCCGTTCTCGTTGACCCTCCGCGGCAGGCGTAGCGAGCCGTGACCGGGTCTCCACCAGCAGTTCCCGCGCCCACCGGGCAAGATCGCGCTGGGACTCGTCGCTCCCGATATCCGTGCGGAAGGCAACGAGCAGGGTAGCGGCCTGGTCGAGGTGCCGGGACGCGTCGTAGTCGTTGGCCTGGGCGCGTGACGGCCCAGGGCCCGCGGGCTGCGTAGACGGCAGGCTCACGGCCTCGCGGAGCGGCAGGGCCGCACCCGCGTTGCCCGGGCGGGTGGCCGGATCGGCTGCCGGCGGGGCCGTGACGGCCGCGAACTGGCGGCTCGTTTCCAGGGGCTCTTCGATGAGCGAGGGCACCTGTGTCTCGCCGGCGGCAGGCGGCGCAATGGGCCCGGCGTCGGTCGCCGCGACCGGCGCCGGCGCCACCGCCGCGACGATCTCGGGCTCGGCGGGGACCGGGAGCCGCAGCCCCCGGTTCAGCCCCACGGCCAGCGCGACCGAGGCGGCGGCAGCTCCCGTGAGCCAGATGGCCGTGCGGCGTGGCCGCCGCCCAAGACCGCGGTATGCGGCCAGCCGGACAACACCGGGCGTGGCCTCGCGGTCCTCCTGCTCGACCGGCCGCCGCGCCACCCAGGCGGACTCGATGCGTGCCCACATCGCCTCGCGCGGCGCGGGCGGCGGCTCATGGTAGCCCGCCGCGTCGAACGGTTCGTCGTCCATCACGTCCGCGATCGAGTCTTCCGTCAGTCGCGTTTCGATGTCAGCCCACATCACGTCGGCCGGGGCCTCCGGCGGCTCGTGGTAGTCCGCCGCCCCCCGGCGGAGAAACTTCACGAATCGCTCCATGTCCGCCGTGTGGCCGGCGCCACCCGTGTGACCCCTATCTCCCTTGTCGCCCGTGTGATCCGTGTGATCCTTCAGCATGCCCATTCTCCCGCGTGGTCGGCAAGCGCCTCCCGCAGGCGGCCGCGGGCCCGGAAGAGTTGCGACTTCGATGTGCCGGCCTTGATGCCGAGCATCGTGCCTATCTCCTCGTGCGTGTAGCCCTCGAGATCGTGGAGGAGGAACACCGTGCGATATCCGGTAGGAAGCTCGTCGACCGCCCGGTGCAGCTTGGCCTTCACGTCGGGCTCGACCCCCGGCCCGCCGCCGCTCGCGCGAAGGTCGTCGTGCAGGACGGTCTCCCGGCCGCGGAAGCGCTTCACCTTGCGAAGTCCGTTCAGCGACACCGTAGTCGCGATCGACCCCAGCCACGTGCCGAACGCGGATTCGCCGCGAAACGTGTCGATCTTCGTGAACGCCCGCACGAACGTCTCCTGCGTGAAGTCCTGCGCGAGATGGTCCTCCCCCGCGAACCGGTAGCAGATCCGGAACACACGATCCACGTGCGCGTCGTACAGCGTACGCGCCGCGTGCTGATCCCCGTCCTTGAGCCGTTGAATGAGTTGTGGTTCGGTCACCGTGGCGGGGTCTCCGGGTCCACACCGGTTCCTTCGTTTCCAGACCGGTGACACAGTCAATGGTCGATTAGTTGCGCGGGGGTCGGCCGGAGCGCGGGGCCGTGGTTCGGCCGGGTCGCGGTGGAAGGATTCATCCGGGCCGCCGGAGGGCGGCTCGGCGGCCGGACCCGGGGGCCGACCGGCCCGCGGCGAGGGCGGGCCGGGGCCGGTCTTCCCGGCGCGGGTTCCCGGGAGCGGCGGAGGCTCCCGATCGGGCGGCGAGCGCCCGAGGCCGCGGCTCAGGCGACCGCGACCGCCGCGCCCTGCAGCACCTCGGCGATGTTCTCCAGCGCCCATTCCAGACTCGCCTTCTCGATCGTGAGCGGAGGCGCGAAGCGGATCACCTGCTCGTGCGTCTCCTTGGCGAGGATCCCGCGCGCTTGCAGCGCCTCGCAGAACGGACGCGCCGACCCCGACTCATCCCGGACCACCACACCGATGAACAGGCCGCGACCCCGCACGTGGTCGATGTGCGGCGAACCGATCGCCTCCAGTTCTCCCTTGAACCAGGAGCCCAGCTCGTGCGACCGCGCCGGAAGGTCCTCGTCCCGGATCACGTCGAGCGCGGCCATGCCGACTGCGGCGCCCAGCGGGTTGCCGCCGAACGTCGACCCGTGGTCTCCCGGGTGGAACACATCCATGATCTCGGAGTTGGCGAGGATGCCGGAGACCGGGAACACGCCGCCGCCGAGGGCCTTCCCGACGATCATGATGTCGCCGCGATCTCCCTCCCAGTCGGCGCAGAACAGCTTGCCCGTCCGTCCGAGACCCGTCTGGATCTCGTCGTTGATCATGAGGATGTCGTTCGCCCGGCAGATCTCGAGCGACCGCGCGTAGAACCCATCCGGCGGCACGACGACGCCCGCCTCGCCCTGGATCGGCTCCACCAGGAAGCCGACCGTGCTCGGCGTGATCGCGGCCTCCAGCGCATCGGTGTCGCCGTAAGGGATCTGCACGAACCCCGGCGTGAACGGTCCGAAGCCGAAGGTCGACCCCTCATCCGACGAGAACCCCACGATCGTCGTGGTCCGGCCGTGGAAGTTCTGCTCGCAGACGATGATCTCGGCTTGGTCCTCGGCCACGCCCTTGACCGTGTACCCCCACTTGCGGGCCGCCTTGATCGCCGTCTCCACGCCCTCCGCGCCCGTGTTCATGGGCAGCGCGCGCTCGAATCCCGTGGTCTCGCACAATTGCTGAAGGAATGGCCCCATCCGGTCGTTGTGGAAGGCGCGGGAAGTCAGCGTGAGCTTCTCCGCCTGGGCGCGCAGGGCCGCAATGATACGCGGGTGACGGTGCCCCTGGTTCACGGCCGAATAGGCGCTCAGCATGTCGAGGTACCGGTTCCCCTCGACATCCCACACCCATTCACCGTCCCCGCGCTCGAGTACGACGGGCAGCGGATGGTAGTTGTGCGCACTCCACTTGTTCACCTGAGAGAGGTATTGGCTGGTGTTCATCTCTTCCTCATGGGCGGTCGAGCGATCTCGACCATTGGTTGGGCCTTGGCGGTCCGTGGCGGACCGGAACCGGCCTCACCGGATTGAACCGGACCTGAAACGGTAGGTTGAAACTTCGACGGCGGCAAGATGATCCGGGACCCGCGTTTCCCCGTATCCAGCCGCGGGCTGCTACCTTGCCCGGATGAGCGACGCGTCCGTCATCCCCGACTTCGCCGAGTTTAGCCGTCTGGCCGAACCCGGCCGCATCGTCCCCGTCGCGATCGAGATCCCGTTCGACCTCGATACACCCGTCACCGCGTTCTCGAAGCTCCGGCAGGGGCCGTTTTCCTTCCTTCTGGAATCGGTCGAGGGCGGCGAGCGCTGGGCGAGGTTCAGCTTCCTCGGCTCCGCGCCCCGAGAGGCCTGGCGACTCGACGGATTGGAGATCCGCCGCTGGACCCCCGGCGGCGGGTGGGGGGATCCCGAACCGACGGACGATCCGTTCGGGGCGTTCGAAGCGTGGATCACCCGCTACGAGCCGGTCGAGGTTCCTCCCCTGCCCCGGTTCTGGGGCGGGGCCGTCGGATTCTTCGGCTACGACACGGTGCGCTGGCTCGAACGGCTGCCCGGCGCGCCGCCGGACGACCTGGGCGTGCCCGACGCCTGCTTCATGGCGACGGAGCACGTCCTCATCATCGACAACCTCTTCTCGCGTGCCTTCGCCGTGGCGGCGGTCCCGATTTCACACGACGCCGAGGATCTGGAGGCACTCTACGGGGCCGCCCGCGACCGGCTCGCGGAGTGGGTCCTGGCGCTGGAGGAGCCGCACGGGCTGGGGCGGCTCGGCCGCGACCCGGCGGGCGCGCCCGAGGTCTCCGGGAACCGCTCGCGCGACGACTACGAGGCGGCCGTCGATCGCATACGCGAGTACATCGTGGCGGGGGACGCCTACCAGGTCGTGGTCTCCCAGCGGGCCGGCGCCCACTTCGGGGGCGACCCCCTGGAGTTGTACCGCGCACTCCGGCGCAGCAACCCATCGCCCTACCTCTTCTTCATCGAACTGGACGGCGTGCGTCTCATCGGTTCATCCCCCGAGACCCTGGTCCGGGTCGAGGACGGGAGCGTCACCGTGCGGCCGATCGCGGGTACGCGGCCGCGCGGCGCCACCCCCGAGGAGGACGACGGGCACGCCCGCGACCTGCTCGCCGACGAGAAGGAGCGGGCGGAGCACCTCATGCTCGTCGACCTCGGCCGCAACGACGTGGGGCGGGTGGCCCGGCCCGGATCGGTCCGGGTGGCGCGCTTCATGGAGATCGAGCGCTACAGCCACGTGATGCACCTCGTCAGCGAGGTCACGGGGGCGCTCAGACGGGGAGTCGACGCCGTGGATGCGTTCCAGGCCTGCTTTCCGGCCGGCACCCTGACGGGGGCGCCGAAGGTGCGCGCCATGGAGATCATCGACGAACTCGAACCGACCCGCCGGGGCCCCTATGGCGGCGCCGCGGGATACGTGGGTTACGGCGCGACGAGCCTCGACATGGCCATCGTCATCCGCACGCTGCTCTCCATCGGGGATCGCGTGTACGCGCAGGCGGGGGCGGGCGTGGTCTACGATTCGGTGCCGCGACGGGAATGGGAGGAGACCCGCCACAAGGCCCGCGTGCTCCTGGAGGCGCTGGCCCACGTGTAGCCCCCCGCTCCGACCCGGCGCGGGTTCGGTTAGAGCCGGGCGAGTCGCTCCTCGCGGGCGACGATCGGGTCGATCTCGTCCGCGTATTCCTTGGCGAAGGCGAGCGCCTCCTCGAGGGCCTCCGTGCGCGTGCCCGCGAACCGCTGGCCCACGGCGGCGCTCATCGCGCACCCCGGCCCCGCGGCGGCGGCGACCTCCCACACCTCCGGCCCGCCGCGCAGCGCGGCCCGCCGACCCGCCCGGGTTTCCCGGAACTCGATCTGCGGGAATTTCCGCGCGCTCAGCCACTCGCCGAGAATCATCCTGAGTCCCTCGGAGGGAGTCCACTGCTGCTCGTAGAAGACGCGCTCGAGTTCCGACTCCACTTCCTGCGGGAGGCGGGTACACAGGGGACGAGGCAGAGACATGTATACATAGTATACGATCCCTCGTGGCCTCGCCATCCCCCCGGAGCGTCCGGCCCGTGGCTGAACGAGCGCTGTCACCCTTTTTCAACTCGCGGCGTCTAGGGGGTACGCGGGGCCACGGCACACGAGGCACGACCGGGCCCCTCCGCCGAACCGAGGAAGCGAGAGGACCATGAACGTTACCCGCATGTCAGCCGGGATCGGGCCGCTGTTCGGACTCGTGCTCGCGTTGTCGCCTCCCGCGGCCGCGAGCGCCCAGTCGGAAGGCGGAACCGTTCAGGGGAAGGTGGTCGATGCGGCGGGGAACGCACCCGTCGAGGGCGCCCAGGCCTTCGTCGTGGGTACCCTCATCGGGACGCTGACGGACGCGGGGGGGGGCTATTCGCTGGAGAACGTACCGGCGGGAGAGCAGATCGTCGCCGTGCGACTCATCGGATACCGGGAACTGCGGCAGAGCGTCACGGTCGTCGCGAACCGGACGGCGGTGCTCGATTTCACGCTCGAGCAGACCGCCGTGAGGATCCAGGACATCGTCGTGACGGGTGTCGTCGCGCCCACCCCGCAGGTCCAGCTGCCCTTCACGGTGGAGCGACTGAGCGCCCGCGCCGCGGCAGTGCGGGTATTGCACGGGGTTCCCGGCTTCAACACAGAGTCGTACGCGCCGATCGACGAGAACGACTTCCGGCTGGTGAGCGCGTCGCCCCTCTCCACCTTCTCGATCGACGTGGACCGCGCCTCCTACGCGAACGTGCGACGCTTCATCCAGGCGGGTGAACGGCCGCCCGTGGACGCGGTCCGGATCGAGGAGATGATCAACTACTTCCCCTACGAGTGGGACGATGTATCCGGGGACCACCCGTTCGCGGTGGAGACCGAAGTGTGGGACGCGCCATGGAAGCCGGAGCACCGGCTCGTCCGCGTCGGCCTGCGCGCGCCCTCCGTGGAGACGGCGCACCTCCCGCCCAGCAACCTGGTCTTCCTGCTGGACGTGTCCGGGTCCATGTCGCCCCCGGACAAGCTGCCCCTGCTCAAGAAGGCGTTCGCGCTGCTCGTCGAGCAACTGAGGCCGCACGACCGGGTCGCGATCGTCGTCTACGCGGGGGCGGCGGGTCTCGTGCTCCCTTCGACGCCGGGGAACCGGCGCGGGAAAATCCTCGAGGCAGTGGAGCGACTCGAGGCCGGTGGGAGCACGGCGGGCGGCGCCGGGATCGCGCTCGCCTACGAAGTGGCGCGGAAACACTTCATCGAGGACGGGAACAACCGCGTCATCCTCGCGACCGACGGCGACTTCAACGTGGGTGCCTCCAGCGACGGCGAGATGGTGCGGCTCATAGAGAGGGAGCGGGAGAGCGGGATCTTCCTCACGGTCCTCGGCTTCGGCACCGGGAACCTGCAGGACTCGAAGATGGAGCAGATCGCCGACCACGGGAACGGGAACTTCCACTATGTGGACGGGCTGCTCGAGGCGAAGAAGGTGCTCGTGGAGGAGATGGGAGGGACACTCCTCACGGTCGCGAAGGACGTCAAGCTGCAGATCGAGTTCAACCCGGCGCGCGTGGCCGCCTACCGCTTGATCGGCTACGAGAACCGGCTGCTCGATGACGAGGACTTCAACGACGATACGAAGGACGCGGGCGAGCTCGGGGCCGGTCACACGGTGACGGCGCTGTACGAGGTCGTGCCCGTGGGTCTCCCGCTGCCGCGTGGGGGCGTGGACCCGCTCCGCTACCAGCCGACCGCCGATCCTCCTGATGCGGACCCGGTCCCCGCGAGCGCGTTCGAGGACGAACTCCTGTACGTCAAGATTCGGTACAAGGACCCGGACGGCTCGCAGAGCAAGCTGCTCGCACATGCGGTCCCGGACCGGTCCGACTCGCCTTCGGGCGGCTTCCGCTTCGCCGCCGCCGTGGCGGGGTTCGGCATGTTGCTGCGGGATTCGCCCCACGCGGGCCGGTACACCCTGGACGACGTGGTCGGTCTGGCCGAGGAGGGGAAGGGGGCGGACCCGCGTGGCTACCGCGGCGAATTCATCCGTCTCGTGGAGACCGTCCGGGACCTGGACCTTCTGGGAGCCGAAGCGACCGACGGCGGCCAGCGTTAACGTTGCGGCTCGTCCCTCGGGCACCGCGGCGTTGACGACGACCGCGGCGGCCCGCAGCGGGGAGGGGGCCGCCCGACTTGAAGCTGAACCGACGGATCTCCGGCCGGATCGAACGGCCGGCGGACAAGCGACGCTACGTTCGCCGGCTGTTCGCGGGCGTGGCCGGCCGATACGACCTGACCAACGACGTCATGTCGCTCGGCCTGCACCGCCGCTGGAAGCGCCGGCTGCTCGAACTGACCGACCTGCGCCCGGGGCATCGCGTCCTGGACCTCGCCGCGGGCACCGGCGACCTCGCCCGCGGGGCGCTCGACCGCGCCGCGCGGAAGGGGTTCGAGATCCGCGTGGTCGCGGCGGACCTCACCCCGGAGATGATGCGGGCGGGCCGCACGCGCGGGAGTGGGGCGCTCCAGGGCTGGATCGGCGCCGACGCGCTGCGGCTGCCCTTCCCGGATGGCGCCTTCGACCGCGTGCTCGTCGGCTACGGGCTGCGGAACTTCGCCGATCTCGACGCCGGCCTGGCTGAGAGCTTCCGCTGCCTCCGGCCGGGCGGCCGCCTGGTCTCGCTGGACTTCGGACACCCGCGCTCGACCGCGCTGCGCCGCGCCTACTTCGCCTACCTGAACGTTTCGACGCGCGTCGTCGGGTGGGCGCTCCACCGCGACCCGGAGTCGTACGTCTACATCCCTGAGTCTCTGCGGAGGTTCCCGGATCAGCGCGCCATGGTCCGGAGGATGGAGGCCGCCGGGTTCGAGAGGTGCCGCTACGAGGAACTGATGCTGGGTACGATGGCCATCAACTACGGAGACCGCCGCTAGCTGCTAAACCTGGAGATTCGGGTTGGACTCCGCCCTCCAGACGGTGAACTGGCGCTGGCCGCCCTCGCTCTCCTCGAGCCGGACCGTCAGCGCATCTCCATCGGTGATGCGCAAATCGTCTCTCATCTCCTGGGGAATGGTGATACGTCCGCCACTTCCTACGTTGATGTTTCGGTAGTACATGACGCGGAAGATCGCCATCTAACCTCCCCAGAGTGCTGGAACCGGCAAGCAAGAGAACCACTTATGATGGCGACCGAAACCAATTTACGGTAGGCCGCGTTCAGATTGGGAATCTCGGGAAGAACCTCGTGGCGAAGGCCTCGCCTCGTAGCGACGGGAGAGAGCGGCCGATATGATCGGGAACGTGGACACACCCGCCATCCGCCTGCAGGGCGTCACGAAGCGCTTCGGCAAGAAGACCGCGGTCCGGGGTCTCGATCTCGAGGTCCCACGGGGATCGATCTGCGGGCTTATCGGGCCCAACGGCGCCGGGAAGACCACCACGCTCCGCATGATCCTCGACATCATCGGGCCCGATACAGGTTCGGTCGAGATGTTCGGTTCCACCGACATCGAGGCGGCGCGGGCCCGCGTCGGGTACCTCCCCGAGGAACGCGGTCTCTACCAGAAGATGACCGCCGTCGACCACCTCGCCTTTTTCGGCCAGCTCAAGGGAATCCGGCGGAAGGAAGCGCTGGCGCGTGCACGGGCCGGGCTGGAAGCGGTAGGGCTCGGTGACCGGGCGGACGACAAGGTGGAAGCGCTGTCCAAGGGGATGGCCCAGAAGACGCAGTTTCTCGGTGTCCTCCTGCACGAGCCGGAGCTGCTCGTGCTTGACGAGCCGTTCAGCGGGCTCGATCCGCTCAACGTCGACCTGTTCAAGGAGATGATGCTCGAGCGCCAGCGCGCGGGGGCCACCATCCTCCTGTCCACGCACCTCATAGAGGACGCGGAACGGCTCTGCGAGCGCGTCTGCATGATCGCGGGCGCGACCAAGGTTCTGGACGGCCGGCTGCGCGACATCAGGGCGGCGGCGGGGCGGCGCGCTGTCGCGATCTCGTTCGAGGGCAACCCGGAGTTTCTGGACGCCCCGGACCTCATCGAGCGCGTAGCGGCACATGGCCGCCATGTGGAGGTCCGCATGCTCGAGGGCGCGGATCCTCAGGCGCTGCTGCGGAGAGCTGTTGATGGCGGAGCGCGGATCTCCCGCTTCGAGCTCATCGAACCCTCCCTGCGCGAGATCTTCATCGAGAAGGCCACGGAGGCCGGGCTGTCGCACGAGGACGTGAGCGAAGACGACGAGGCGGCGGCATGAACCCGTTCACGCCCAAGGTCGCCGCCGTGGTTCGCCGCGAGTTCGTGCTGCGCGTGAAGTCGAAGTGGTTCCTCCTCTCCACGCTTGGGCTTCCGCTGCTCATTGTCGGCCTCGGCGCCCTGGCCGCGTTCATCGCCGTCAGAGCGGCGACGGATGTGGGCGAGACCCGGAGGGTCATCGCCGTGGCCGACCCCGCCGGACTCATCGGCGACCTGCTCATCGAGGAGTTCGTCGCCGATTCGATCGACGCCGTGCGGGCCGCCGACATGGAGGAGCTCTCGATCGACGAGGCGCGGAGTCGGCTCTCCTCCTCCTCGTACGCCCTGCTGCTGATGATCCCGCGCACCGCGGGCCGGCGGGCGGCGGAGATGCCGGGACAGGCCGGGGAGTCCGCGGGGCGGGACGCCGGAGACGACGAGACGACGCTCCTCGCGCTGGACAACGTCCCGGCCGTCCTCGAGGGCTCCGTCCGGGCGGCACTGCAGAGGGCATCGGTGAGGGCGCGGCTGCGTTCGGTGGGCGTGCAGAGCGTCGACCCGGGCGACCTCCTGTCGCGGACGTCCTTCGAGGTCGTGAACGTCACCGAGTCCGGCGAGGCCCGTTCCCAGGATCTCTACCGGGCACTCGGCTTCGCCATCGCGTTCATGTTCTATTTCGTCCTTCTCATCTACGGGCAGATGATCGTGCGGGCGATCCTGGAGGAGAAGCAGTCCGACATCGTGGAGGTCATGGTCTCCTCGCTCCGGCCGTGGGAGTTGATGCTGGGCAAGATCGTGGGCGTCGGGGCGGTCGGCATCGCGCAGATGGCGGTGTGGGGCTTCGTCTTCGCGCTGGCTGCGATCTATGGCCTCACGGGCGGGGCTTCCGCGCTGGCCGAGGCGGGGATCGATCTCGCGAACCTCCCGATCCCGTGGGGCGCCATCGTTCTGGTGCTCTTCTTCCTGGTCCTCGGCTACCTGCTCTACGCGGGCATGTTCGCCGGGGCCGGAGCGACGATCAGCAACGAGCACGACGCCCAGCAGGCGATCATGCCGATCACGATGCTGATCATCCTCCCGTTCATCGCGGTCCAGGGGGTGATCCAGAGCCCGAATGCCGGGTGGGCCGTGGTCCTCTCTCTCGTGCCGTTCTTCAGCCCGCTGGTGATGCCGGCCCGGCTGTTCGTCGCCTCGGTGCCCGTCTGGCAGTGGCTCCTGTCGCTGGTGCTGCTTGGACTCTGCGTGCTCGCGGCCGCCTGGGTCGCGGGCCGGATCTATCGCGTCGGGATTCTGATGAAGGGTCAGCGCGCCAACCTGCCGCAGGTGGTGCGATGGATACGGCACGGCTGAGGCTCTCGGGCACACGCTCCGCCGGCCAACTCCTCGCGCTCGTCCTCGGCCTTTGCGCCGCGGCCTGTCGGGGCGACCCGGACTCGATCGTGCTCGGGGCCACGACGTCCACCTACGACTCGGGCCTGCTCGAACATCTCGTCTCACGCTTCAACGACGACCACCCCGAGGTGAGGGTGCGGACGGTCATCCAGGGGAGCGGCGAGGCGCTCCAACTCGGGCGCAGCGGGGACGTCGACCTCCTGCTCGTGCACGCGCCGGAAGCCGAGGCGCGCTTCATCGCGGAGGGATACGCGCCGCGCCGGCGGTCCGTGATGTACAACGGCTTCGTGATCGCCGGCCCGGCCGGCGATCCCGCGCGGGTCGGGGAAGCGGGATCTCCCGCGGAGGCCTTCGCGAGGATCGCGGGCGGCGGGCA
Source organism: Candidatus Palauibacter sp. (assembly GCF_965216145.1). Classification (GTDB taxonomy): domain Bacteria; phylum Gemmatimonadota; class Gemmatimonadetes; order Palauibacterales; family Palauibacteraceae; genus Palauibacter. The sequence continues at coordinate 1,594,037 of NZ_OZ244149.1, read as the reverse complement.
CGGCTTCGTCTCGCGGGGGGACAGCTCCGGCACGCATTACCGGGAGTTGCGTCTGTGGCGTGAGGCGGGCCTGACGGCGGCCGGCCCCTGGTACATCGAATCGGGACAGGGGCAGGCGACGACGCTGCACGTGGCCAGCGAACGCGAAGCCTACGTGCTCACCGACGGGGCCACGTTCACCGTCCTCGCCCGGGTCCTCGACCTCGAAGCGCTCGTGGTCGACCACCCGTCGCTGCGGAACGTTTATTCCCTGCTCGAACCTCGGGCTGCGCTTCGGCCCGTTCAGGCGTCCGTCCTCGCAGCCTGGCTCCTGTCGGACGACGGACTCCGAGCGATCGCGGAGTTCCGGGTTCCGGGGCAAAACGGACCCGTCTTCATGCCGCGGACCGCCGAAGAGGTTGAAGGAGGACTGCCGGCTGCCGCAGATTCCGTCCGTGGATCCGCTGCTCGAGGCTCTCCGGCTCATTACGTCGGGTGACCTGTACGTCTGGAACGTCATCGTCCGCTCGCTGCAGATCAGCGGATCGGCGCTCCTCATGGCGATGGTCATCGGACTTCCGATCGGCATCGCCGTCGGCCTGACGCGGTTCCGGCTGCGGCTGCCCGTGGTGGCGGTGATCAACGCCGGACTCGCGTTCCCGCCCGTCGTCGTGGGCCTGGCCGTCTTCCTGCTTCTGTCGCGCGCGGGCCCGCTCGGCGATCTCCAGCTGCTGTACACGCCCGCCGCGATGATCGGCGCCCAGGCGATCATCGCGGGTCCCTACATCGCCGCCGTGAGCCTGGCCGCGGTCGAGGGCATCCCGGGGGACATCGCGCTCCAGGCCCGCGCGCTCGGAGCGAGCCGTTGGCAGGCCATCCTGCTCCAGTTGAGGGAGGTGCGCACCTCTCTCATCGCCGCGGTCGCCGCCGGGTTCGGGGCCATCATCAGCGAGGTGGGGGCCGTGATGATGGTGGGGGGCAACATTCTCGGCGAGACCCGGGTGATGACGACGGCGATCGTGCTGGAGACGCGACGCGGCAACTTCGAGGTCGCGATCGCGATGGGGATCGTGCTCATGCTCATCGCTCTCTGCGTGAACGCAATGCTCCTGCTGCTCGGCCGGCGATCGCTCCGCCGCGCGTCGGTCGCGTGAACGCCGCGTCCCCGCCGCTGCTGAGCGGGACCGGGCTCCGGCGGTGCTACGGAGGGAAGACCGCCGTAGAGGTCGGCCACATCGAACTTGCGGAGGGAGAACTGCTCGCCGTGTTCGGCCCGAACGGCGCCGGCAAGTCGACGCTGCTCCGGCTGCTCTCGATGCTGGAGAAGCCCGATGCCGGCCGGGTGACGTTCCGCGGCGTCTCCGGCCGGGCGGCCGAGCGCGCCCTCCGGGCCGCATCGGCCGTCGTCTTCCAGCGCGCCCATTTCTGGCGTGACTCGGTGGAGTACAACGTGGGACTGGGCCTCGCGCTGCGCGGCATCTCCCGCTCCGAGGCCCGCGAGCGCTCGCGGGACGTGTGCGAGCAGCTCGGGATATCGGACCTCCTCCCCGCCCACGTCTCGGAACTTTCCGGAGGCGAGGCACAGCGCGTGGCGCTCGCCCGGGCGCTGGTACTCGATCCGGAGATCCTCTTCCTGGACGAGCCGACGGCGAACCTCGACACCGACGCGCGGCTGGACCTGCGTGACGACCTCGAACGGGTCGCGCGCGAACGGGCGACCAGCGTGTTTCTCATCACACACGATCGCAACGAGGCCTTCCACCTCGCCGATCGCGTGGCCGTGATCCGCGACGGCCGCCTGATCCAGACCGGCACGCCGAAGGAAATCTACGAGAACCCCGCGGACGCCTACACCGCGCGCCTCACCGGCGCGGAGCTGACGATCCGGGGCACCGTGCTGACGGCGGAAGAACGGATGGTCACGGTCGATATCGGTGGGGCGTCGATCCTGGCGCTGGGCGACGCGGCTCCGGGCGAGCGCGTGAAGATCGCCTATCGTCCGGAAGATCTCGTGATCGCCCCCCCGGGTCTCCCGTCGACCGATCTGAGTACGCGGAATCTCCTCCACGCCACCGTGAGCGAGCGTCGGGACATGGGCGGGCTGGTGAGGTTGCGCATGCGCGGCCCGGTGGAACTCGTCGCCCTCGTCACGCTCGACGCGGCGGAAGAACTGGGGGTGGACGCCGGGGTGCGCGTCGCCGTCCGGGTGAAGGCGACCGCGCTCCACGCCTTCCCCGCCGGTCGCATGAAGACCCCCACCGGGTCACTTCGGCCCCGTCCGGAGTCCGGTTAGTTCGATCCCCTCGAACCCGCGGGTCCCGTCCAGATGACGATCGCGCCGCAGCGCCCCACCGAACCGCCGAACTCCGCCGGCAGTTCGCTCGGGCCGCGGTAGACCTCGATGCCGGCAATCTCCGAGGGGGACACGAAGTTGTCGATCGAATCCGTGAACTGAGCGTTGTCGCGGATCACCCGCACGCCATCCACGTAGACATTCGCGTTCATGCACCCCCATTCCGCGCGGCTGCTCAGGCTGGGAGCGCCGCGCGTCATGCGGACGACGCAGTTGTTGTTGCCGCTCCCCGTGCACTCGGTGCGCAACCCCGGGAGGCGCCCGAGGTAGTGGGTGACCCGGATCGTACCCACATCCTGAATGTCGTCGCGCGTGAGGAAAACGCCGGCGCCGCTCAGTTCCCCGAACTCCCGCCGGTCGTAGAAGCCCTGTAGCTCCAGCCGCTTTTCGCGGACCGCCGTGACGACGAGTGGCGGGAGTTCGATCGGATCCACGCTGAGTTCGAAGTTCACCTGAAGGGTCCGGTCGCTCGGAAGCTCGACCACCTGATCGACGTTCTCGTAGGCCAGGTGTTCGACGGCCACCTGATAGACGCCGGGATCGATTTCGTCGAAGGTGTAGCGGCCGTTGCCATCGGTCGCGCGCTGCTGGTCTTCGTCCACGAGGGTAACGGTCACCGCTTGCACCGGCCGTCCCGAACGTCGATCGACGACGCGGCCCACGATGCGGCCGGGGACGCGGAAAAGACTCTCCGCGGTCCGCATCTCCACACCCATGCCGATGTCCCATCCGGCCGGCGGCCCCGGCGCGATGTTGACGACGACCGGTTGCGTGAGGGAGAGCGCGACCCGGGCCTGAACGGTGAGGCTCGTCCCGGACGGGAGGCCGCAGAGCACGTAGGCGCCGCGGCGGTCCGTCTGCACGGAGACCCGCCGGCGCTGCCCCCGCGCGTCAGCCCATGTCGCGGAGACCGTTGCTCCCGACATGATGACCGCCTGGATCGTGTCCTGGACGACGCCGGCGAGACCGGTGATGGCCGGGTCCATGTCGTCGGGGCAGGTCACGAGGTCCTGGGCTGCCAGCCGGATGGCGGCGGGCGGAGCCAACATGGCGCCGAGGGCAATGATGCACCCCACTAGCCGGATCCGCATCCGCCCGGCTCCATGGCTGTCGGTACGTACTGGCATGTCGCGGCGTTCCGCTCTTCACGTCGGCTCGGTGCGGGGGCCGGTGGCCGCCCCGTGCTCGAATCTAACGAGCGTACGGGTCCGGCACATGTCGGCGTCGCTCCAGTCCATCAGGCGGGGGGAGTCGCCCCGAAGGCGGGGTGCGTCGTAAGTTTCGGGGGAGCCGCCGCCCCGCTGTCATCTTGCGCGGAGTCATGCGTCGTGCAGCACATCCTGCGTCACATCCTCCACCGCGGAAGGGTCCTCCTTGCGGCCTTCGCTCTGTCCCTGCTCGTGGGCACGAACGGCTGCCTCGACCTGGGCCTGGGGTTGTCGCCGGCCGTCGGAGGCCTGCTCCAATCCGTGGTCAGCGAAGGGGAAGCGCTCCCGGAGTTCGCGCGCGCCTTCGGAGGGCCTGGAACGATGCGCGTCAGCGGCCAGATCGTGGGTCGGCTGCGGTGCGACTACATCGACAGCGAACTCGACGTGAGAGGCGACGGTCTGAAGCTCACCCTCACGATCATCTCGGGTCGACAGGGCTGCAACAGCCGCACGCCGACGACCATCTCCTACCTGGCGAACATCTTCCACCTCGATCCCGGCCCGACGGGGATCGTCGTGGAACATCGCTACGAGGGCGTGGACGGTGTGGCCGGGAAACGCCTCGACGACGTGGTCACCGTGAGGTGAGCCCGCGACCCGCCCCCGCGGGCGGTCAGTCGAGCGGCGTGGAGCGGGTGTGCAGTTCGATCAGGTCGTCGTCGGACATGCCGCCGAGCGCGCGCGTCGCTTCGGCCACGCTGCGGCTCTCGTGCGCCACCCACCGCGGGCGCTCGAACGGATCCTCCAGACAAACGAAGTAGATCCGCGCCGCCCGGGGCGTGTTCGGCTGTCCCCCCGACACGTAGGCCTCCCACTGGATCATCCCGCCATCGAGGAACGTGCGGGAGAGTGCGCGCTTCGGGTCGACCGCCATGCCGCTCACACCTTCACGGAGCGGACGAGCAGTTCGCGGAGCCCGCCCTCGCTGATCTGGGCCACCGCCTCCTTCGGCACCTTCGACAGCCCGGGCGGCGCCTGGTTGTAGCGCTGGGGCACGGAGACGTCGTCCTGGTTTCGAAACATCACCAGCAGCCGGGGCGACTGCTGCGTCGTACCGGAGAAGATCGAGAACTCCGCCTCCCAGGTGGCGCCGGATTCGCTCGTGAACCGGGTGCGGGCGCTGTCGGCGGCGCCGTCCAGCCGGAAGATGAGCTTCTTCAGCAGCGACATATGCGTGTGGGGATCGTTCGTGTACGTGAAACGGCGAACTCGGCGCGAAGACAGTAGGCCCGTCGGCGACGGCTCGCCAGCCTCCCGCCCTACCGATGCCGCGCTGAAGCTGCGACCTTGGGTGGGACCCTGACCTCCCGGTGTTTCGAGGGATCAAAGGAGGAAGTCATGCCTGTCTCCCCCCGCTGGTTACATATCCTCGCCGCACGCCGGCTGCGCCCCGCCGAGGTGGCGCTGCTGCTCGTCGCGATCCTCCTTCCGGGCGTCGCCTCGGGGCAGGACGCGAGCGTCATCGACGCCTTCTCCCGCCAGATCGCCGGCGAAGTGGAGGGGGACGGCGTGGGGGGCATCTCCGCCGCCGTGTTCAAGGGAGATCAGGTGCTGTGGGCACAGGGCTTCGGCTGGGCGGACCCCGTGAAGCGGGTCCCCGCGGGCGTGCGGACGATCTATCGCACGGGGTCGATCTCGAAGTCCATCACGGCGGTCCTGATGGCGGACCTGATGGAGGACGGCATCGTGGGGTTCGATGACGCCCTCGTGGACCATCTTCCGGAGGCCAGGGGCCTCGGGGATCCACGCGCCGGGATGGCCCCCATCACGTTCCGGCAGATGGCGAGCCACACCGCGGGCCTCATCCGCGAGCCCGAACTCGAGGGTGCGGCGGCCGGACCGATCGAGGACTGGGGGCACAAGATCCTCGCGTCGATCCCTCATACGCGCTACGACACGATGCCCGGGGCCCGCTACCAGTACTCGAACATCGGATACGGGATGCTCGGCTACGCCCTCCAGCGGGCGGCTGGAACCTCCTTCATGGACCTCGTCGAGGACCGGATCTTCGAACCGCTGGGCATGCGTTCGTCCACCTTCATCGTCGGCCCCGACCTCTGGCGCCGGGTCTCGGTGGGCTTCGCCATCGACCCCGAGGGCGCCGTGGACGCGGACATGCCCGCACTCGAGCACGAAGGACGGGGATACAAGGTACCGAACGGCGGCGTTTACTCGACGGTGGGTGATCTGGCCACCTTCGGAGCCGCGGTGATGGGGATGACCGAATACGGACTCCTGGAGCCCGCCACCCGCCGCGAGTTGATGACCGTCCAGACGCCGGAAGACCCGGAGAACGGGTACGGCGTCGGCTTCTCGGTTCGTACGGTGATGCTCGAGGGCGGACGGACGGTCCGTTTCGTCGGCCACGGGGGGTCCGTCGCCGGGTACAACATGTACCTCGTGTTCGAGCCCGAGAGCGGCTACGGAGTGGCGCTCGGGCGCAACTACACCGGCGGCACGACGAACCTGGGCGAGGCCGGAAACGGGCTGCTGCGCGCGCTGCTCGAGGCCGCGGGATGACACGCGCATGGCGACCTGTCGCGGCCTGAGCGGGGGGGCGGCGCTTCTCGCCCTTCCGGCGCTCCTCCTGACCGTGGCCCCCGTCTTCGGCCAGGAGGAGGAGGAAGACCGGACGATTCGGGCGTGCGAGCAACTCGGCAACGCCGACCTCGAGGTGGGGATCGACGGGATCGTCCGCGATGAGGAGAGCCGGATCCCGCTCCCGGGGGCCACCGTCCTCATCCGGTACGAGGCCGAACGGGAGATGGCGACTCCGGAGGACGTGACGGTCGAAGCGGACGAGAACGGCCGATACCAGGTGTGCGGCCTCGTCGCGTTCCGCGAGGTGCGGGTCCGGGCCCGCTACCGGAGCCAGCGCGGCAAGGAGCGCAAGGTCGACCTGGACCGGCCCCGGCGCGTCGAACTCGAGGTCGATCTGGGGGACGCGGCCTTCCTCGTCTTTTCCGTCGTCGCGGCGGAGAACCTGCAGCCCGTGGCGGGCGCGGAGATCGACTTTTCGCCGCTCCCGATTTCGGGCGTCACGGACTCGCTCGGCAGGGTCGGGTTCCGCACGGTGCCGCCGGGCAGCTACGGTCTCCATGTGGAGCACATCGCGTTCGCGCCGCTCGACACCGAGATCAACGTCCTCACGGACCAGACCGCCGAGTTGCGGGTCGAGTTGAACACGCGGGCGATCGCGCTGGCGCCGATCGAAGTGAGGGTCACCGGCCGCGATCCCTACCTCCTCACCTCGGGCTTCTACGATCGCCGCGGCGACATGGAGGATGGCTACTTCGCCACCTTCCCCGAGATCGACAACTACATCCATCTGGGGCAGGTCTTCCAGTTCAAGCGTGAACTCTCGATCAAGTACCGGCGCAGGCAGCTCATCCTCCTGAACGGCAGGCCGGCGAACCGCCTGGGCATCAACGTCCGCAACCTGCGCGAGCTCAAGTTCAACACCGTGCGAGGGATCGAGGCGTACAGATGCAGCGACGCCCCGCCCGAGATCCTCAACCAGGTCCCGAACACGATGATGCTGAGCGACTGCAACCTCATCGCCATCTGGACGCGCTGACGCCGCGGTCCCCTACCCGACCTAACCATTCCTTGACGGCGAGCAACCTCTGGCGCTCCGTGCGCGAGGCGATCCGGGGGACGGAACAGGACTTCACGTCCGGCAGCCTGAACCGGGGCGTCCTGCTGCTCGCCATCCCGATGGTGCTCGAGATGCTGGGCGAGTCGCTGTTCGTGGTCGTCGACGCGTACTTCGTCAGCCGTCTCGGGGCCAGCGCCCTGGCCGCGCTCGCGCTCACGGAGTCGATGCTCGCGGTCATCTATTCGATCGCGGTGGGGCTCGCGATGTCCACCACCGCGATGGTCGCCCGGCGCACCGGGGAGAAGGACAAACGCGGGGCGGCGCGGGCCGGGGTGCAGGCGATTCTGCTCGCCGTCGGCATCGCCGCCGTGCTCGGTCTGACCGGCGCCCTCCTCGCCCCCTGGCTGCTGCGCGTCATGGGCGGCGAGCCCGAGGTCGTGCGGGTCGGGACGAACTTCGCCCGCATCCAGATGGGCGGGATGGTCGTCATCATCCTCCTCTTCGTGAGCAACGCGATCTACCGCGGGGCCGGGGACGCGACGATGGCGATGCGGTCGGTGTGGCTCGCCAACGGGATCAACATCGTACTGGACCCCTGCCTCATCCTGGGGCTCTGGATCTTCCCCGAACTCGGACTGACGGGCGCCGCCGTGGCCACGACCACGGGGCGCGGGATCGGAGCCCTATACCAGCTCTGGCACATGTCGCGCGGCGACCGCATCCGCGTGAGGCGCGAGGATGTACGCCTCGACCTCGCCGTGATCGGGCGGCTCGCTCGCGTGTCCCTCGGCGGCATCGGCCAGATGCTCGTGACGCAGGTCAGCTACATCGCCTCGATCCGCATCCTGTCCGAGTTCGGAACCGTCGCGCTGGCCGGGTATTTGCTCGCGATCCGCGTCGTCATCTTCATCATCCTCCCCGCGTGGGGCCTCGCGAACGCGGCGGCCACGCTCGTGGGCCAGAACCTCGGGGCGGGGAAACCGGAGCGCGCGGAGCGGGCCGTCTACCTCACCGGCTCGTGGAACATGATGTTCATGGCCGTGATCACGGTGATCTTCGTCTGGCTCCCGGACCTCATCCTGGCGCCGTTCGCGATGGACCCGGAGACGAACGCGGTGGCGGTCCGCGCCCTCCGCATCATCAGCTACGGCTACATCTTCTACGCCTGGGGCATGGTGACGATGCAGGCGTTCAACGGGGCGGGCGACACGGCGACGCCGACCTGGATCAACGTCGGGGTCTTCTGGTTCTTCCAGCTCCCGCTCGCGGCGACCCTCGCCTTCCCGCTGGGGCGGGCGGAGAACGGCGTCTTCTGGTCGTTCGCGATCGCCTATTCGCTGTCGGCCGTAGTCGGCCTGACGCTCTTCCGCCGCGGGCGGTGGAAGAAGAAGGTCGTGTAGCCGTCCGTCGCTGCGGACTGCCAGCTACGCGGAACAGCGGGTCCGCCTTGCAAATCCGTTCGAACGAAGGGCAAGCACGACGCGAAGCTGTGCCCCCTCGGAGACTTCCACGGTCTGCGCGGAAGAGTCGAAGCCTCCGCACAGGGCCCGAATCCGGTAGGAGCCCGGGGGCAGACCCTCCAGCGAGAATGCGCCCGAGCGGTCCGTCACCGCGCGGAAATCCGTGTCTTCGACCGCAATGCGTACCGCCTCGAGCGGCTGGCGTGTGACCTCATTGATGACCAGACCCGTGACTGATCCGGGAGGGGTGACTGGGACTCCGAGCCTCACTTCCGCCCCGGCGGCGGCGGCGACCCCCAAGGGCTCTCCCGCGTGGGGACCGTAGGCGGCGGCCAGTTCGACCTCCGCTCCGGCGGGGAGATCGCATAACCGGTATCGTCCCAGCGAGTCCGTCCGGACGACCGTCTCCACCCGTTCGAGGCCCGCGGAAGTCCGGTACGACGCGATCACATGCGCCGCCGGCAACCTGACCTCCGTTACCCGATCTTCCACGAACCCCTCCAGCGCCACTTCACCCGGACGCCCCGCCGGCTCGCAGAGAATCACGTCGATCTTCTGTATTCTCGCCGTCGCGGCCGTCCAGTCGGACCACAGGATGATCGCACCGCACTCCAGCGAGTCCCTGTTCCAGGCGAAGAAGGGGACCTTCGTCCCCGGCTGGTATATCTCGGCCGCACCGAGATCCACCACGGAGAGCTCTTCCAACAAGGTGGGAGGGGCATCGGGCCGGATCCTCCCCCGCCCGCCCGTTTCCCCGATGAACCTCCGATCCAGCCATACCTGGATTCGGGAGCAACGCAGTGAGGGCGCACGACCCTGGAGCATCGCCATGAAGTCCTTCAGCCGCGCGAACCCGGCCTTGTTCGCGTCGATCCAGTCGGGTTCGATGTACGTTCCCCAGCCCTCCTCCATCCGCTCGTAGAAGCCTGATTCCACCAGCCGGGGCGGACGTCCCTCCACATCCACGTTCAAGGGATCCAGCGGGATCGCCTGTGGTCTCAGGCGTACGTCCAGAGATTGCGCGTCCGGTCCCGCCTCCAGCGGCGTGCTGAGGACCTCGTAGCCGATGCGCCTCACACCGAGTACGTACGCGCCAGGAGGAACCGCCTCGAAGGCGAACGCGCCTTGCGGACCGGTCACGGTCTCTCGGACCGATCCCGAGGGATCCGCGAGCCGAACCGTTGCGCCCTCAACCGGCGCTCCGGTCCCGTCATCCGTGACGACGCCCGCGACGCGCAGCGTTTCCTGAGCCGCTACCCCCACCGGGCCGAGGGCTCCGTTCGCGGCCATCGTGATCGCAAGGGTCAGCAGCGGCAGCCGTACCGCCGTGCGGGAAGAGCACGCTGGACAGCGTTTGTGAGCCGTTTTCACCTTGTGCAGGATCCCCGGGATTGTTTGGTCGTCGCACCGGCGGCGGAGGTTGAGAGCGCCCACCGACCCGCAACGTAGACGCCGTGCACTCAACCAGGGTCACATAGCGGATCCGGCGGCCGGGTCGCTCAGGGGTCTTCGGTCGAGCTTCCGGCCTCCAGCGGGACGGCGGGGGTCAGCCTCACGACCCGGACGATCGGGAAGCCAAGATCGTGGGTTTCGCCATAGGCCATGAGCCCATCGGGGCCGAATGCGTCCGGGATCCGCAGGCCGCCCGACTGGATCGTGCCGAGATAGCGGGCGTCCGGGGTCACGATGTCGATGGACCCCTCCTCCCCCGGAAGCCCCCTCCGCTCGACCCAGAGGCGGCCCTCGAAGTCCAGCGCGAGATCGTCGATGGCGGGAATCGCTTCGGCGAATTGCATCTGCTCGATCGTGGTCCGCCGGGCCGCGGTCATCTGCTCCTGGAAGCCGCTGGGGAGGGGAAGGCTTCCGCCCAATGGAGAACTCAGGCGTACCCCCGGTCCGTCCAGCTGGTCCAGCCGCCACTCCCTTTCCGCATCGCGGATCGCGTCGGTGACCGGGATCGGGCGGACCGGACGCTCCAATACGTCCGCCACGGTGCCGGCTTCATCGACCAGCTTGATCCGGTAGTCGACCGAGTCGACGATGGCCAGCCGTCCGTCCCGCAGCGGGACGAAGGAAAGCGAGGGATCGAAAGCCCGAACGGGTCTCATCGTGAGCTGAATGGCGCCCTCGGTGCTGACGCCCTCTCCGGTCGGCGGTGGCGGGTCCCACGCGGTGTACCACACGCCACGGCCTCCGTCCGGCCCGTATCTGATGATCGGACGCTCCGCCTCCGCGGCACCGGAGTTCGTGCTGAAGGACATCCCCCCGTCCGCGGTACTGGTGATCCGCGTCTCGCTGTTGGTCAGGATGCTCCCGTCGGGGAGCCAGCCACGTACGAAGCTGGGCATCCCGCGCTGGGGATCGAAGGGCACCGACTCGAGGTATTCGCCCTCCTGGGTGAAGAACTGGATGCCTCGGCGCGAGCGGTCGAAGACGGCGAGCCGGCCGTCGGCGAGCAGGGCCATCGATCGTGGCTCCGTCAACTCGCCCGGTCCCTCCCCCTGCCGGGAAATCGTCCGCAGGTGCGCGCCGGCGCGGTCGAACACGACGACGTGGCCCGCCTGCTCGTCCAGAACGAAGAGATCGCCCGCCTGGTTGAAGACCAGGTCGGTCACGTCGCCGAAGACCTCCCAATCTTCTCCATCCAGAGCGCCGACGGTCCAGAGGGACTCCCACTCCGGGGCGACCGCGAAGTCGGGGCTGTCCATGCCCGCCGATCCGCCCGCCGGTGGCCCGGCACCGCCCTCTTCTCCGCAGGCGGCCAGCAGGCCCAGGGCGACGGCGGAGAAGCCGGGAAGTTCGAATCGACGCGAAGTTCGGGCGGTCGGTCCGGAACGCCGGGAACGCGGGCTGAAGTGCATCACGAATGGCCTCCCCTGGGAAGTGCCAACCTTTCCGGGACACGACACTAGGACGTGTCCCGGCCGCGGAGGGTTGCAGGGCCGGAGCACGCCGAACGCATGAGAGGCCTCCGCGCCCGCCTGCGTCTACTCTTTTTTCTTCGTCGTGATTTGGATCACGCCGTTCTTGCCCGCCTCGCCGTAGCTCTCGATGGCCAGTGATCCCTTGATGACCTCGACGTGCTCGATGTCGAGGGCCCCCAGGTCCGAGAACGCCACATCGTCGGCCTGGGTCACCCCGTCGATCACGATCAGGGGATCCATCGTTCCGCGAGTGCCCGGCCTGAGAATCACATCCGCCTCGCCATCCTGGTCGACGTCGCCGACTACCCCCGTGACCACGAAGTCAGTGATCTTGAGTGGCCGGTCGGCCGGAGAGGAGGCGCCGTCCTGTTCTCGCGCCGTCGACCCCACAACCTCGAACGTGATCCATTGGGAGATCCAGACGGCGGTCGCCTGCCCGCGGTTCTTCGCCGGTTCGAACCGCATCTCCGTGACGACCTCCGAGGCCGCCTCGTCCAGCGCGTCGGCGCCGCTCGAGGTCTTCAGCTCCTGGTTCGCGACGATGCCCGACTCGTCGATGTACAGCCAGATTTCGATGCGGCCGCCCACACCCCGGTCTCTGAAGTCCCGCGGATAGGCCTCCTGCAGCGCCCGCTGAACCTCGCCGGCGTTTTGCAGCACCGGATTCGTGTCGAAGGGGACGAACTGCGGCCGGTCCGACCTGGAGGTGCTCGGTGCGGATGGCGTGGGTTCGAACGTGAGCCACTGGGAGACCCAGACGGCGGTCGGCTGGTCTCGGTTCATGGCGGGCTGAAAACGCATCGCGTCGGCGACTAGCAGGGTGCCGGCGTCAAGGGCGTCGTGGCCGCTGGTCGTCTTGACAAGCTTATTCCGGACGACGCCGGTCTCGTCGATGTACACCCAGAGTTCGATCCTGTCGCCGATTCCCCCAGTCTTCAGGCCGTCGTACACCGCCTGAAGCATCAATTGGACCTCGGGTCCGTTCATGAGTACGGGGTTCGTGTCGAACGGGATGAACACGGGCCGGTCCGCCTCGGCGACCGCCTCGGCGCTGGGCGTGGGCGCTGGCAGCCATTCAATAGCTTCGAAAGGCGGGGTAGGCGCCGAGGCGGACGCCTCCGGGGCGTCCATCGCCGTCTCGGGCCGGGGGGCGCCCAGCACGAGGATGATGGCGAGCGCGGCCACGCCCGAAGCGCCGAGGGTGCGGGTGACGCGGAGGCGCGCGAGGGGCTCCGTCATGCGGCGAAGCCGCCGCTCCACGGCCGGCTTGCGCTCGGCGAAGGCCGCGGCGGCGAGGAGCGGCGCGGAGACGCGAGCTCCCACGGCGAGCAGGGCGTCCGCATAGTCCCGCGGAGACTCCCCCCGGGCCAGCACGCGGCGGTCGCAGTCGAACTCGATCGCCAGCCGAAGCCGGGACACCTGCCACCACAGGAAGAGGTTCCACGGCATCAGCACGAGCGCGGCGATCCCTGCCGCGAACAGCCGGTGGTCGCCCGCGCGCTGGTGCTCGCGCTCGTGGAGGGAGACGAGACGCAGCAGCCGGTCCTCGAGATCCGAGATCCACCTCGGCATGACGACGACGGAACACCCGACCCCCACTACGGCCGGACCCCGGTCCGCGGAGAGCAGGACCGGCGACCCCTGGATTTCACCGGGCGTCCAGGTCCGCATCTCCAACCGCAGGCGCCGGTAGACCCGCACGAGGTGGAAGCTCATGGCCAGCACGAGGAGCGCCCAAGCCCAGCCCAGGAGCGCACTCACGGCCCCAACGTCCAGCCCGGCGGCGGCCTGCGGGCCGGTCAGCAGATCCGGCACGACGGGCGGCGAGGGCGCCACGCCCAACTCTCGCAGCCCCGCGAGCGGCGCCATGGGCGACGGCGCGGCGCTCGGGAACAGCCCCGGGGCGACGAAGGCGATCACGGGCGCGGTCACCGAGCCCGCGATGGCCGCGAACCAGCCCCAGCGCACCGGCTTCCGGTAGTGGCCCAGCGCCCGCTCCGACGCGGAGGCGGCCAGCCCCAGCAGAGCCGAGACCAGGAGGCAGTATCCGATCCAGGTGATGACCATCTTCCTACTCCTTGGAGCTGAGGCGCTCGTCCACGAGGCTGCGCAAGCTCTCGAGTTCCTCCTTCGAGAGCCCGCGATCCGAGACGAGGTGCGTGAGCAGTAGCTCGGGCGAGCCCTGGAACATCTTCTGCACCAGGCGGCGCACGGCGCTCGCGCCGGCGCACTCGCGCCCCACGAGCGGGTGATAGCGGTAGGCCTTCCCTTCCTGCGTGTGACCCACGTACCCCTTCTCCTCCAGCGTCCGGAGGATCGTGAGCACGGTCGTGTAGGCCAGGTCGTCGCCCAGGCGTTTCTGCACCTCGGCCACGGTGGCGGCCTCCATCTCCCACAGCACCGCCATGAGGTCGATCTCGCGGCTGGTGAACTTGATCTCCACGAGGCTGTCCTTTCCGTCTCCGAACGTTCCGGCGTCGATCGTCTCTGCTCAGCCTAAGACGAGGCGGGAGACGTTGTCAACTAGAACCGTAGTAGAACGCTCGAAGCCGGTGGGGTGGGACAGCTCGCGGATGCTAGACCTGGTTCCGGGACCAGTTCGTCGCGAAGCGCACGAACCAGGAGGCGCCGGCCGACCGCAACAAGCCGCGGGCTTCGCGCTGGTCTTCGGGTTCGTTGCGTGGCGAGAACGTTCCGGCGAGCACCCTCAGCTTTTCGGCGCTCAGCCGGTCGATGGGGGCCGTCCGGTCCGCGGCATCCATGAGGCGTCGGACCGCGTGCTGGCGCCGCTCCGGTTCCATGGCGGCGCTGAGGAACCATGTGACGAGGTAGGAGTCGTTCTCCCCCGCACCCTCGGCACAGTCTTCCAGGCGCTCCACGGAAGCCCGGGTCTCTCCCGGATTCTGATCGAGCAGGGCCAGCAGTCCATTCAGGGCCCAGGCCTGCGGAGCGAAGGGGTTCCGGTCGGCTTGATCGGGCCGCACCAGCATCTGCCCCGTGTACCTTCGGCAACGGTCGAAATCGCCCTTGAAGAACGCGCACTGCGCCTGGTTCAACAGCGCGTAGGCCCGATCCGCCTCGGGACTCTCGAGCTCCTCATCCATTGCCTGACAACTGCTCAGACGCTCCAGAGCCGCATCGAAGTCTCCGAGTTCCAGGAGCACCGCGCCGAGGTTGTTGAGCTTCACGCATCCGTAACGATTCTCGTCCGGAGGCCCCGGTAGCGTGCGCAACAGTTCCAGCGCATCGCGGAGATGCGCCCCCCGCATCGCGACCCAGAACTCCGCGGCCGCGATGGTCCTGCCGGCCTCGTAGCCGAGGTGCCCGAGCCTGTAGCGGGATCTCTCGAGCAGTAGGCGTGCCTCGCTGCGCGTTTGCTGACGCGCGACCTCGTTGAAGAGGAGTCGGAACGCATCACACCAGATGCCTGCGTAGCGGGCATCTCCCGTCGCGATCGAAAGGAGCGTACGGCGGATGGCCTCGAATGCCGATGCCCGATCCTGTTGCGAGCCGGCTTCCATCGCCTCGAGAACGCGGAGTTGCACGGCCATCGCGCGATCGAGCGCTCCGTCCGTCGCGTGTTCGCGTGCCTCGGAGAGACGGCGGCGCTGGAGACCCCGCGCGAAGGGATCCCCGAACGCCGTCGCGGCCCGCGCCAACGTCAGGTGGACCCGGCTGAGGTCGTTGCCGCGGTCGGCGGTAGCCGCGATCTGGTGTAGTACCGAGGTGGCCCGCCGGAATCGCCCGCGTTGAAGCTCCGCCTCGGCGAGGAGAAGGCCGGCGCTCAGCCGATCCCGCCCGGAGGCAGCGCATTCAAACGCGACCCGCCCGGCTTGTCCGGCGACCGGCGACCGACCCGCCCGCAGGGCCTCCAGGGCCACCTCGCATCCTCGGTCGAACGCCTGCGAGTGCTCCCCGGCGGCCGCGAGTTCACCCGCGGCGGTGGAGCGCGCACTCAGATTCCCTTTCTCCAGAGTTCGGGCCGCTTCGAGGTGGATCCTCGCGCGTTCGCGCTCGACGAGCTTCCAGGCGAGGACGTACCCGGCGAGGAGGCGGCTCAAGCGGATGACTCCGTCGATCGAGTGGATCCAGCCTCTCTCCTTCAGCCGATCGAGATCGTCCCACGCGGAACGCTCCGCCACGACCGACTCGGTGTGCGCGCGGGAGGTGGGCGTGAGCACGGTCAGGACCGCGGCGAGTTCTCGCTCGCCCGGGGAGAGCGGCTCCAGTTGATGACCGACCAGGGAACGAACCTCCGCGGATCGCTCGTACGCGAACCGGCCGCCCTCCATGTCGCCGTCGATTCCGACGGGCTCGTGCTCGTGGCTGATCCACGCCCGGGTGATCGCGCGCGCCAGCCCCGGGTTTCCTCCGGAGAGCTTCGCACTCGCAGCCGCCTGTGGAAGGCTGCACCGGCGGTCCCCCTGGTGAACCAGCGCCGCGCAGACGTCCGCGTCCAGCGGATCGAACGTGAGCACGAAATCCAGCAGTCGCGCGGCCTCGGCCTGTCGAGCGGCCGCCGATCGTGACAGACCGACGATCAACGTGCGAGACGGGTCCTCGGTCCGAAGCGCGGCGTCCACGTTCAGCCAGTCCCGGGCATCCGCGTCAATGACGATGAGCCGGAGCTTGCCGGCGTGCCGCCCCAGAGCCTCCGCCAGATCCACCTCCGCTTCCCCGCGGTCCGCGGCCAGCCACTGCACGACGCCACCCGCGCTCTGCACGACCCGGGCGAACTCGCGCGTGACGAGGTTCCTGCCCATGCCCCGTTCGCCGACGAGTGCGATGCGCACCGGTACGGGGCCGGCTGACCGAAGCGCCTCGGTCAGCCGGCGAAACTGGTCGTCCCGACCCGAGAGGCGAGCCTCGGCCGGCTCGTGAACGGCGAGAAACCTCGATCCGCTCTCGCCGCCGGCCCATTCGGCCAATTCCGTCAGCTTCAGCGCCTCACCCACCCAACCGGCGTCCCGGAGAGCCTTGTAGTGGGCGAGCGCGGATGCGGGATCGCCCTTCATACACAGCCCGCGCATGAGGGCGCAGTGCGCCTCCTCGTCGAATTCGTTCTGTCTGACCAGCCGCAGGGCAGCCAGACACGTCTGGTCCCAGTCGCCGCTCGCCTCCGCCGTGCGCTGCGCATTCCTGAGGGCGAGCGTGACCAGAACTCGACATCTCTCGCGCTCTGCGTCGAGCCACCGCTCGAATCCATCGGCCCCGAGATTGGCCAGTTCGGGAGCGAAGTCACCGCGGTACAGGTCGATCACCGTCTCGTGATCCCTGGCCTGGAACGCCTTCTCGAACCGGTCGAGTTCGTACCCGATCCGGTTCGGCATGAGCCGGACCGAGTGGGTGTCCACGGAGAGCAGCGGGCCCACGTTCGATCGGATGTCGTAGAGCGCCTGGCTCAGCGAATGGCGGGCCTTGCGGTCGTGGCCGTCCCACAGGAGGTAGGCGAGTTCATCCCGCACATGAACCGTGCGGGGGTGAGCCACGAGATAGAGGAGGAGGCCGGTGTGCTTGCGCGACCGCAGCGAAACCCTGAGACCACGGGCGTCCTGAACCGTGACTTCCCCAAAGCACCGGAGCGTTAGCATGTCTTCCCCGGCAACAAGATACGGAGCCGGAGGCGTTCGACTTCCAAGGGGCCTGCAGCGGGATTCCGCCCGGATGATGCTAGAGTTCGTCCGGGGCGTCGAGGGCGTCCCGGATCGCCGCCTCGATCTCGTCGAGCAGGTCCGGCCATTCGAGGTCACCCGTCTTGGTCACGGTGATGAAGTTCTCGACGAGGAGGAGGGCCCGGACCCCATCGATCTCGAACAGTCGCGCCGCGAGCGGGTCGGCCGCGGCCGCGCCGGGATCGAAGTAGCTGCGGCTCCCCTCCCCGGGGACATCGCGATCGAGCACGAACTTCGCCGCGTTCGGATTCGGCGTTCCCTCGACCGTTATCTGGATGTCGGAATCTGTCATCGGATTACAAGTGTGTCGGTGCATGTACCATGATCCGCTTGAGTATCGGCAGGACGTCCGTGCTCGCAAGGTCCGGGGACGTTTCCCTTGCTCGAACCACGACCCGCGAGCACGATTTCGACCCATGATCGCTTGCAGGAAGCTCGGATTCGGAGTCGTCGTCGCGGTCGCGATCGCGGGCGTGCTCGCGTGCCCGTCCCCATCGGCGGGGCAGTCGGCCCCCGCCCGGGCGCCCCTGGACCGCGTGGTCTCCTTTCCGGCGCCCGTCGGCGAGGAGCGCTTGGACGTGGGCCGCGGGGCCCTGGGAGCCTGGCACCGCATTCGGAAGCTGACCACGACCGCCAGCCTGCTCCACGTGACCGCCCACCCGGACGATGAACACTCCGGCATGCTCACGCTGGCCAGCCGGGGCTGGGGGGCGCGCACCGCCCTCCTCAGCCTCAACCGCGGCGAGGCGGGTGCGAACGCCATTGGCCCCGAACTCTTCGACGCCCTCGGCCTCATCCGCACCCGCGAACTGGTCCTCGCGGGGCGCTACTACGGACTCGACGACCTCTACTTCACGACGGCGGTCGACTACGGCTACTCGAAATCCGTGGACGAGGCCTTCCGCAGCTGGGACCGGGAGACGGTGCTGGAGGACATGGTCCGCGTCATCCGTCTCAACCGACCGCTGGTGGTCGTGAGCCGCTTCCACGGGTCGGCGCGCGACGGTCACGGCCATCACCACGCGGCGGGCCTGCTGACGCCGGAAGCCGTCGCGGCCGCGGCGGACCCGGCCCGCTTTCCGGACCAGATCACCAGGGAGGGGCTCCGCCCGTGGAGGGTTCTGCGCACCTTCCGTGGCGGCGTGCGCGGGGGTGAGCCGTTCCATGTGGAGGTGGACGCGACCGGGGACAGCCCCTGGCTGGGCGACAGCTACCAGCGCTGGGCCAGCCGGGGGCTCGCACTGCAACGTTCCCAGACCGCGGGGCGCGTGCGGACGGGGGGCGGGCGCTACCTCTACGAGCGCCGAGACCGGGAGGGAGCAGCCGAGGGCGGCGACGGCGAGGCCGGGGCTTCGTTCTTCGCCGGCCTGGATGTGAGCCTGGGCGGGTTGCCCGCGCTCTTGGGCGAGGAGGCGACCGCGGAGACGGCCTCCCGGCTCGCCGAGATGCAGCGGATGATCGACGGCGGCGCGGCGGAGTTCGACTTCCGCGCTCCGGCGCGGTCGGTCCCGGGTCTGGTGCGGGGTCTGGAGTTGCTGCGCTCCGCCATCGCCGCACTGGAGGCGGCGCCCGAAACCCGCTTCGAGCTGTCGATCAAGGAACGGCAGTTCGAGCACGCCATCCTGGCCGCGGCCGGCGTGAACATCGTGGCCGAACTCGAGGGCACGCCGGGAAGCTCGGTGCTCGTCCCGGGACAGACGGCGACCGTCCGTGTATCGGTGACGACGCCGGGGCCCGGTGACATCGCCATCTCGGCGGTACGGCTCGCGGATCGCGGCGGGACCCTCGCCCACGCGGCGGATGTCGGACGCGGCGAAGGCGGGTTCACGGCGGAGTTGCAGCTGCGGGCGCCCGCCCCCGGTCGAGACGGCGCCACCGCCGAGGCCGCGGCGCCGTACTTCGGACGCGACGGTCTGGCCCGCAATCAGTACGAAGTGTCGGATTCGACGGACCTCCACCTGCCGTGGCGGGGGTCGGCGCTCTCCGCGACGGTCGAACTCGTCGTGGCGGGGGTCGGCGTTGCCCACACCGTTCCCGTGACGGCCTCCGTTCCCCGTCTCCCCTACGGTTCCGTCACGCGAACGGTGGAGATCCTGCCCGCGCTATCCGTCTCGGTCGAACCCCCGGTGCGCATCGTACCGGTGGACGATGCGGGGGCCGCGAGCGGGGGCCCGGATGCCGACGCGTCCGGTCCGGATGTCGGAGCTTCGGGCACGGTGGAGGTGCGGGTACGGATCGACGCGAACGCCGGTCCCCTCGCGGCGGAGACCCGCCTCCAGTTGCCGGAGGGGTGGACGGCGACCCCCGCGGCCGTGCGCCATGACTTCCGCGACTCCGGGGAAACCGCGGACGCGTCCTTCGCCGTCACTCCGCCGCCGGGGTGGCGGGGCGCGGTGGAGATCCGGGCGGTGGCGCGCGCGCGGGGCGCGGACGACACCGCCGAGTACGGGACGGGATACCGGACCATCGAGCACCGCGACCTCCGATTGGCGCGGTTGTGGCGGCCGGCCCGAGCCACGGTTCGGTCGGTGCCCGTCGCGCGGATGGATGGAGCCCGGATCGGCTACGTCATGGGCGTCGGCGACGAGGTTCCGGCCGGCATCGAGGCGCTCGGGGCCACGGTCGAACTTCTCGACGAAGCCGGCCTCGCGGCGCTGGCGCCGGGAGCGGACGCCGTCGCCGCCGGGGAGAGGCGCTTCGACGCAATCGTGATCGGTACCCGGGCCTACGCGGTGAGGGAGGATCTGCTGGAGCACAACCAGCGCCTGCTGGAGTACGCACGCGGCGGCGGGCACCTCGTCGTCCTCTACCAGACCCAGGAGTACGTCCCGTCCGCCATGGCCCCCTACCCGGCGTCACTCCCCCGCGGCGCGGAGGAAGTGTCGGAGGAAGACGCCCCGGTCCGCCTCCTGCGGCCGGACCACCCGCTGATGACCACGCCCAACCGTATCACGGAAACCGATTTCGACGGGTGGGTCGAACAGCGCGGGTCCAAGTTCTTCGCCGAATGGGATCCGGCCTACACCCCTCTGGTGGAGACCCACGACCAGGGTCAGGCGCCGCAGGAGGGCGTGTGGCTCACCGCCCCGGTGGGCGAGGGACGCTACACGTATCTCGCACTCGCCCTCCACCGGCAGCTTCCCTACGGCGTGCCGGGGGCGTACCGCATCCTCTCGAACGTCCTGACACCCCGGGGCAGGGGCGCGGCCATGCCACGGGACCCCGGCGGCCCGCGGTGAACCGTTGGCGCTGACTCCGCTCGACTGGATCGTCGTCGGCATCTACGGGGCCATCGTCCTCGCGATCGGGTTCGGGTTCGCGCGACGGGCCAGCGGCAGCATGGAGGACTACTTCATCGCCGGCCGTTCCCTGCCCTGGTGGCTGGCGGGCACCTCGATCGCCGCCACCTGGTTCGCCACCGACGCCCCGCTCGCCACCGCGGCCCTCGTGCGGCGTCAGGGCGTATACGGCAACTGGCTGTGGTGGTACGAGGCGACGGGGATCCTCATGCTCACCTTCTTCTACGCGCGCCTGTGGCGGCGGGCGGGCGTCCTGACCGACGCCGAAGTGATCGAGATCCGCTACGGCGGCGCCCCGGCGCGCGCGCTGCGCTGCTTCTCGGCGGTGTACCAGGGACTGCTCAAGAACGCCGTCGTCATGGGCTGGGTCATGCTGGCCATGGTGAAGTTCAGCCGCGTGCTCCTGGGCTGGGACCCCGCCGTCACGCTGACGGTCTGCGTGGGACTCGCGCTCGCCTACACCGTCGCATCCGGACTGTGGGGGGTCGTGGTCACGGACCTCCTCCAGTTCGTGGCCGGCATGCTGGGGGCGATCACCCTGGCGGGGATCGTACTCACCCGCTTCGGTGGCCCCGTAGCGATGGCGGAGGCCGTCCGCGCCGTCCCGGAGGCGCCGGCGGGTGTGCTCGATCTCGTGCCCACCGCCGCCAACGCGTCCTCGCTCGAGATCGTCTCCTTCCTCTGCCTGATCCTGATCCTCTGGCTGCGGAGCGGGCAGGGCGATGGCTACGTGGCGCAGCGCCTGTTCGCGACGCGAGACGAGGGCCAGGCGGTGAAGGCGTCGCTCTGGTTCGCTTTCGCGGGCACGGTGCTGCTCACCTGGCCGTGGATCGTGGTCGGGCTGGGGTCTCTTCTCGTCTTCCCGCCCGCGGCCATGGACCCGGCGCTGGCCGCCGACCCCGAACTCGCCTATCCGATGATGATCCGCGAACTCATGCCGGCCGGGTTGAGGGGGCTGATGGTCGCCACCTTCCTGGCCGCCTTCATGAGTACGATGGATACGCACCTGTGCTGGGGGGCGTCGTACATGGTGAACGACGTCTACCGCCGTTTCCTGCGCCGGGACCGCTCGGAGCGCCACTACGTCGGGGCGTCGCGGATCGCGGTCGTGCTGCTCGCCGGCGTCGCCGCGGCGGTGGCCTGGCGGATGGACTCGATCCAGAGGGGCTGGATCTACATCATCGAACTCACGGCGGGGGTCGCGCTCGTATGGCTGCTCCGCTGGTACTGGTGGCGCGTGAACGCCTGGGCGGAGATCGCCGCCATGGCGGGTTCGGTGCTCCTGGCCAACGGCCGGCTGCTGCTCGCCGCGGTCGAGCCGGTCCTGCCCGCCTCGGTCATCCGGGCCGCCGACGGCTTCTACGCGCCGGAGATGGACCTCATCCGGGGGGTGATCATCCTGGTCGCATGCACCGCGCTGTGGCTGGGCGTCGTGCTCGCGACGCGGCCCGAGTCGGACGAAGTGCTGGACCGCTTCTACCGTCGCGTGCGCCCGGGCGGCTGGTGGGGCCGGGTGGCCGAACGCACCGGAGTCGTCTCCTCCGACCCGTCGGCCAACCGCATGTGGCCGGGCTTCCTCCTCGGCGCGCTGTTCGTCTATGCCAGCCTTCTCGGGGTGGGGTACGTGCTCACCGGCCGGGCCGGCATCGGCGTGCTCCTTCTCGCGGTGTCGCTCGGGGCCGCCGCGATCACCGTGCGGATCGCGAACGCGACCACCACGCCACCCGCGCCGGGAGGGGCCGCGTGACGGACGCGCTGAAGATCGTCCTCGTCGGGGCGGGCAGCCGCGAGTTCGGACCCGCGTCCATACGGGATCTGCTCCTGAGCGACGCCCTCTGCGACCGCGGCCTCGACATCGTTCTCGTCGACATCGACCCCTCGGAATTGCCCCGGACCCAGGCGTACGCGGAGTCGGTGGCCGAACAGCTCGGGCGCTCCGTCTCGCTGACCGCGACCACGGATCTCGCCGAAGCGCTCCCCGGGGCGCGCGCCGTAGTCATGGCCATCGAAATCCGGCGCTACTTCTACTGGGCGCAGGACTTCCACGTCCCCCGCACCTTCGGCTCCTCGCAGATCTACGGCGAGAACGGGGGCCCGGGCGGCCTCTTCCATGCGCTGCGCAACATGGGCCCTTCTCTGGCTGTCGCGCGGGCGATGGAGACGCACTGCCCCGACGCGTGGCTCGTCAACTACACGAACCCGCTCACGAAACTCTGCGAGGCCCAGAGCCGGCTCTCGTCGGTGCGCATGGTGGGGCTCTGCCACGGCGTGTTCCACGGCACCGCGCAGATGGCCCACCTCCTCGGACTTCCGCCGGAGCGGCTCGAAGCCCGGGCCAGCGGGCTCAACCACTTCTCATGGTTCGAATCCGTCCGGGACCGGGAGACGGGGGACGACCTCTATCCCGAGCTCGAGAGGTGCGAGCGGGAGGCGCACTGGCTCCACGACTGGGACGAGATCGCGCTGAGCCGGATCCTGTTTCGGGTGTTCGGCCGCTACCCGAGTCCGGGAACGAACCATATCGGCGAGTATCTGGGCTGGGCGCAGGAGTTCCTGGGCAGCAGCCTTCTCCAGTTCTTCTACGACCCCGCCGAGGGCACGCCGTGGGAGGCGGGGGAGACGCCCACGTGGATCTACAACCTGGGCGACCACCCCACCGATGTGCCCGCGTTCCCGGCGTCGCCGCTGCACCGCGTGAAGCCGGGGAAGGAGGACGAGGCGGGCGACGGGCTGGTCCCCTCCGGCGAACTCGCGATCCCCCTCCTCGAGGGAGTGCTGTGCGGGATCGACACGCGCCTCGCCGCGGTGAACGTACCGAACGCCGGCTACGTGCCCGGCCTGCCCGATGGCGCCGTGGTCGAGGTCCCGGCTCGCGCCGACGGCAGGGGCGTGCATCCCGCCACCATGGCGCCTCTCCCGGAGGGGATCCTCGGGCTTCTGAGGACACAGACGACGATCAACCGGCTGCTCGTCGACGCTTTCGCGGAGGGGTCCCGCCGGACGCTCCTGCAGGCGCTGCTGCTCGACCCTACGACGCACTCATACCGCGCCGCGGTTCAAACGATCAACGAAATGTTCCGGCTGCAGGGCGACGTTCTGCCCGACATGGAGTGGTAGCGTCTGGTACCGCCGGGGCGAGCCGGGTTGTCGGGGTCGGGCCCTCCTACCAATTGTAAGCGGTCCACGCGGCGCATTCGGAGGCAGGGCAGACGAGTCGGACCCGGAAGGGCGAATCGTCGGACCGCGGCGCGAGGTGTTGCTCTACACACCGCACCATGCGGCTTTGGCACCGGGGGCACTCCGGCTCACCCCCCGGACCGGCGTGCTTGCGATCGTGCCGTTCAAGGGTTTCGCCCGTCTCGAAGTCGAGGAGGGGTCCCGGGGCCGGGGATGACTGCGGCGGCTCGTTCATGGAAGGGAAGGATATTCTGGATCACTACGGAACGGCCAGTGCGGCCGGCGCCGCCGGCGTAACGGGTCTCCCGCTCGACGACCGCATCGACGAACTCAGGGGACAGTTCCCGATCCTCTCGCGGAAGGCCTACCTGAACTCCAACTCGCTCGGCGCACTCTCTCTCCGCTCGATCGAAGAACGGCGGCGCTTCGAAGAAGTCTGGAACGAAATGGGCGCCGGCGCGTGGTATGAGATCTGGGTCGCCAAGCTCGACGAGGTTCGGGCGTCGTTCGGGCGCACGATCGGAACCGGCGCGGACACGATCGCCCTGATGTCGAGCGTCTCTGCCGCCATCGCGGTCGTCTGGGGGGCGGTGGCGGCAAGTGCCCGGGCCACCGGACGGAACAGAGTCGTGCTCACCGAACTCGACTTTCCGACCGTGGGCCACCACTTCCTGTCCCAGCGCGTGAACGGTCTCGAGGTGGAGATCGTTCCGAGTCCGGACGGGATCCACGTCCCGCTCGAATCGATCCGGAACGCTGTCGACGAGCGCACTGCTCTGCTCGCGACGTCGCACGTCTTCTTCACCAGCGGCAACACCCAGGACGCCGCCGAACTCACCCGGATAGCCCACGATGCCGGGTCGTTCATTTTGCTGGACGCATATCAGGCAAATGGACAACTGGAGATAGACGCCCCGGCGCTGGGGGTGGACTTCCTGGTGGGCGGGGCGCTCAAGTGGCTCTGCGGCGGACCCGGCATGGCGTACCTCCATGTGAACCCGGAGGTCCGTATCGACCCGGTCACACTCTCATGGTTCGGTGTTGAGAACCAGTTTTTCTTCGACATCCGGGATGCGACGCCCCGCTCCGACGCGCGTCGCTTCGAGCTGGGGACGCCGGCCACGGGGGTCGCCTACACGGCTGCCGGAGGGTTGTCGGTGGTTCTGGACTGCGGCATCGCGGCGATCGAACGTCGCAACCGAAGGTTGGCGGAAGACCTGAGAGACAGGCTCTCGGACCTGGGCTACGCGCTCCACCAAGCGGCTGATCCCGCCGCCCGGTCTGCCCTCGTCCTCTTCGAGCACCAGGACGCGGCGGCGGCGGTACGCCACCTGGCCGCGCGGGATGTGATCGTCGACCACCGCGGGCCCCTCGTCCGGTTTTCCCCCCATTTCTACAACACAATTGAGGACAACGAGCGCGCCGCGGCGGCGCTGGCCGAGGCGTGACACTCCGTCACGGACGCTTCCAGAACCCTCACGATAAACGGTAAAGCGATCCAGTAAAGCACACGGGCAAAGCGAAAGACAAGACAGGAGGGAGACGGAAAAATGGAAGATCTCACCACCGCAGTCGAGGTGTTCGTTTCGATCAATCTCATCGCCCTGGGGCTGTCGTACATCCTCCAGCCCGAAGCCTGGAAGGAGCTCCTGTCGCGCATTCAGTCCAGGGGCCCGTCGGGCAGTTTCGGTTTCGCCTTTCTCGCGCTGGGGCTGGGGTCGTTCATCGTGGCCTTCCACAACGTGTGGGGCGGGGTCGCGACGATCGTCACGGTTTATGGCTGGGGGGCTCTCGTGAAGGGGGCGCTCTACCTGCTGTTCCCGGGATTCGGCGTGAAGCGCATTGCGATGGCTCTCAGCATGGGTGCGGGGCTGTGGAGGACCGCGGGCGCGCTCGCCATGGTGCTGGGAGTCGTCGTCCTGCGCTACGCCCTCCAGGCCTAGCAGCCCTGCACAGGGAACCTGGCACGCTTTCGGACGCGGCGGTGAGTCCGGCCGATCGGGGAGGCGGTTCGGCGGATCCGGGAGGGTGACCCCGCCGATCGGAGATGCCATGCCTGAGACTCGACATACACGCGGGCAATCCCCGGCGGCCACAGGGCCCGTCTCGGCCGGGGGCGACCGATGTGCCGACAGTCGCGAGCCCGGACCCGGCCGACTTTCGGGTGGAGGTCGCCCTGCAGGGCGTTCTACGGCGACACGGACCTCGGGATCGGTTTCCGAGACCACGCCGGCGCGTCGAAAACCGCCGAATTTCTTTCGTCTTCTGTTCGGCTCAGGGCAGCAAGAAGGAGGGAGTGGCACGGGTGACAGAAGTAGCAACCACTGTCTTCGACTGCGGATCGCGGCGAGCTTCAGGCCAGCGTGGCGTCGGCCGACATCGTGAGGGCTCCGGTGGCGTCCAGCGCCCTCAGACTCACCTCTCGATCCGTCGGATCGCCCTCGATGGTGATCGGGCGGTCGACGAACATAGGGCGGCGGGCGCGGAAGGTCAGCGTGCGCAGCGACCGTCCGGAGCGGCGCGTCGCGAGGTCCGCGAGCAGGAGCGCGGTCAGCGGGCCGTGCACCACGAGATCGGGATACAGTTCCACGCTGCGGGCGTAGTCCCGGTCGTAGTGAATCCGGTGGGCGTTGAAGGTGAGGGCGGAGAAGCGGAACAGCATGGCCGCATCGGGCGTCACCGATTCCGACCACGCCATGTCGCCCTCCGGGCCCGCAACCCGGGGTAGCCTCAGAGGCTCGGTGGGCCGCTCGAGGAAGACGAGATCCTGCTCCTCGATGATCTCCCCGCCGGCCCCCGAGATCCGGTGTTCGACCGTCACCAGCACCAGTGGGCCGCTCCGACCCTCTTTCGGCGTGATCGCCAGAATGGTGGACCGGCGGCGGATCGACTCCCCGATCCGGACGCTTCCCTCGAATCGGAGCCGTCCCCCGGCCCACATGCGACGCGAGAGCGGCAGCGCCGGCAGGAACTCGCCCCGCTTCTGGTGACCGTCGACGTCGAGTCGGCTGCCGGGTGCCAGTTCGCGGCAGTACATCCAGTGGAACAGCGGCGGCAGCGGATCACCTTCGCCGAGCGTCCGCGGGTCCCGGTCCAGCGTCGCCAGCATCGCGCCGGCGAGCACCGCCGAAGCCCGATCCGTCACCTCGTCGGTACGGCCGACCCAGGCGGCCCACTCACTCACGTGCGCTAGAACGACTTGGGGAGACCCAGGACGTGGGTCGCCACGTGGGACAGGATCAGGTTCGTCGAGATCGGCG
Organism: Candidatus Palauibacter sp.; assembly: GCF_965216145.1. Taxonomy (GTDB): domain Bacteria; phylum Gemmatimonadota; class Gemmatimonadetes; order Palauibacterales; family Palauibacteraceae; genus Palauibacter. The sequence goes on along the minus strand of NZ_OZ244149.1, from coordinate 1,567,107 downwards.
CGATCTGATACAGCCGCGTCTCCCGGAACTTGCGCTCGATGTCGTATTCGGTGGAGAAGGCGAACCCGCCGTAGGTCTGCATGCACATGTCCGCCGCGGCCCACGAGGCGTCGGACGCGAGGTACTTGGCCATGTTCGCCTCCGCCCCGCACGGCGCCCCCTCGTCGAACAGGGTGGCGGCCCGCTCCACCATGAGGGCGGCGGCCTCCGTCTTCATGTGGGTCTCCGCGATGGGGAACTGGATCCCCTGGTTCTGTCCGATGGGACGCCCGAACACCTCGCGCCCCTTCGCGTATGCCGCGGCGTGCTCGACGAAGAAGCGCGCGTCTCCCACGCACTCGGCCGCGATGAGCACGCGCTCCGCGTTGAGTCCGTCGAGGATGTAGCGGAAGCCCTTCCCCTCCTCCCCCACCAGGTTCGCGGACGGCACGCGGAGGCCGTCGAAGAAGACCTCGGTCGTGGAATGGTTGATCATCGTCTCGATGGGACGGATGGTGACGGCCGACCCGACCTCGTCCCTCAGATCGACGAGGAAGACGGACATCCCCGCCGTCGGCTTCGCGCTCGCCTCCCGAGCCGCCGTGCGCGCGAGCAGGAGCATGAGATCGGAGTGCTCGGAGCGGGAGATCCACGTCTTCTGGCCGTGGATCACGTATTCATCTCCGTCGCGGGTGGCCGTGGTCCGGATCCGCGTCGTGTCCGTACCGCAGGTCGGCTCGCTCACGCCGAACGCCTGCAGGCGCAGCTCTCCGGCCGCGATCCGGGGCAGGTATCGCCGCTTCTGCGCATCGCTCCCATGCCGGAGCAGCGTGCCCATGATGTACATCTGGGCGTGGCAGGCCGCCCCGTTGCACCCCGCGCGCTGGATCGTCTCGAGGATGACGCTCGCCGCCTTGAGGTCGAGTCCGGCGCCCCCGTATTCCTCAGGGATCAGCGCCGCGAGATATCCCGCCTCCGTCAGCGCTTCGATGAACGCCGTCGGATAGGCGCGCTCGCGGTCCCGATCCCGCCAGTATTCGCCCGGAAAGCGCTCGCACAGGCTCCGCACGCCGTCGCGGATCGCCTCGTAGCCATGTTCAGGACCCGCGAACACTGTCTGCCCCTCCGGTTTGCCTGGTCCGGCGTTCAATCGCACGGACGGTACGGTGTGCCGACGGCGACCGCGATGGCTCCCGTCCGAGTCCGGCAGCATATTGCAGCCGAGGCTTTCCGTGGAACTACCGCGCCCCCCGCCCTGCGCGGCGAGGCGCACCCTCGAACCCGGGTCGAGCGCATTGGACGACAACAGGACCGCGGCAGGTGGCGGCGCGCATTGGGGCGAGGAGGTGTTCCGGACGCTCCGCGGCCATGGCATCCGCTTCGTCGCCACCGTGCCGGATGGGGGGCTGCGTCCGTTCCTCGAACGCTGCGAGGCGGACCCGGGCGTCCACCTCATCACGCTCACCACCGAGGAAGAAGGCATCGCCCTCGCCTGCGGCACATGGCTCGGCGGCGAGCTGGCGGTCGTCGCGATGCAGTCGAGCGGCGTCGGCAACATCGTGAACATGCTCGGGCTCCCGAACGTGTGCCGGATCCCGTGTCTTCTCCTCGTCTCCATGCGCGGGGAGGCCGAGGAGCGTAACCGCTGGCAGGTCCCCGTCGGACGTGCGGTGCCCGAGGTGCTCGCCGCGCTCGGCGTAGCGGTGCACCGTCCCGCGACGGCGTCGGACGTGGCGCCGACGTTCGCGAAGGCCGTGGCCGAGGTCCTCGACGCGGCACGACGCGGCGCCGGAGGCGCGGCCGCCGTGCTCGTCAGTCAGCGAATCATCGGGGCCAAGTCGTTCGTGGACGGGACGCCACCGATCCCCGAGTCGGGAGCATGAAGCCGGGGTCGGGACTCGATCGTCGGGGGCTGGTCGCCGCGGTTCTGCGCCACCGCGGCGACGCCGCCGTGATCGCCGGGCTCGGTTCGCCGGCGTGGGATTGCCACGCGGCCGGCGATTCGCCGCTCAACTTCTACTTCTGGGGCGCGATGGGGGGCGCAAGCATGCTCGGACTCGGCGTGGCGCTCACCCGGCCTCGGCGACGCGTGCTGGTCATCACGGGGGATGCGGAGTTGTTGATGGGTATTGGGAGTCTCGCCACGATCGCCGCCCAGGCGCCGGCCAACCTCTCCATCCTCGTCCTCGACAACGAAGCCTTCGGAGAGACGGGGCGTCAGGCGGGGCTGACCGGGAAGAGTACGGATATCGCCGCGATGGCACGCGGGGCCGGGATCCGGACCGCCTTCACCGTCGTCAGGGACGGAGCGCAGGGATCGGCCGTGGCGACGGCATCCAACGTGCTGGCGCCCGCCCTCTTCGAGTTGCCGGGGCCGGTGGTGTGCGTCGCCAAGGTCGACCTCACCACCGAGCCGAGCTCGTTCCCGCCCCGGGAAGGTCCCCTCCTCCGCGACCGTTTCCGGGCCGCCCTCAGCTCAGGAGGTCCGACGGATCGTAGCCGGCTCCGCGGATGATGCGCTCCACCGCCTCGCCGATCTTCGAGTTCGGCGTCGAGGCGCCCGCCGTGATCCCGATCGCCACGTCCGCCGGCGGCAGCCAGGCCTTCTCGATCAGGATCTCGTCGCCGCCGATCTTCTTGTGGCTGATCCGCCCTCTCACCGTGTCGATGCAGGCGGCGTCCTCGATGTGATACGTCGTCGTATACAGCCCGCAGAGGTGCGCGAGTTGATTGGTGTTCGAGGAATTGTAGCCGCCGATCACGATCATGATGTCGGGCGGAGCCCGCATCATCTCCTTCACCGCGTCCTGACGCTTCTGCGTGGCGGAACAGATGGTGTCGAAGCTGCGGAACCGCTCGGGCACTTCCTCCGGACCCCATCGGTCCTGGATCGCTACGCCGAGCCGGGCCGCGATGTCCAGCGACTCGGAGGCCAGCATCGTCGTCTGGTTGGCGACCCCGATCCGTTCCAAGTGGCGATCCGGGTCGAAACCCTCGGACATGGACGGTTCGAACAACTCCATGAAGGCCGCTCGCTCACCCTCTCCCCGGATGTACGAACACACCTCTTCCGCCTGCGCCATGTCCCGCACGATGAGGAACTTCCCGCCTGCGTACTTCAGCACCTGCGAACTCGTCGCGCGCGTCTCCTCGTGCCAGTGCTTGCCGTGGATGACCGAAGTAAGGCCGTCGCGGGCGTACCCCTCCACCCGCTTCCAGACGTTGAGCACCGAACCACACGTCGTATCCACGAGAACGCAGTCGAGCGCCCGCAGCGCCTCGAAGTCGTGCAGCGTGACGCCGAACGCCGGGATGATCACCACGTCGTCGGGAGTCACGCCACTGAAGTCGAATTCGCCGGCCTCCGAGGGATACAGAAACTCGATCTCCATCTCCTGGAGACGGCTGTTCACGTGCGGGTTGTGGATGATCTCACCCACGAGGAAGACCCGCCGGTCGGGGAACTTGCGGCGGGTTTCGTACGCATAGTCCACCGCGCGGTCGACGCCGTAGCAGAATCCGGAACTCCTCGCGAAACGGAGCTGAAGCCGGTCGATGCGAAGCTCGTAGTCCCGCTCGCGAATGAGGGCGACGATGGCGCTCCCATACTCGAAGTCGATCACCGGCTGGATCTCCTTCTTGAGGCCCAGCCCCCGCCGGAAGTAGCGTTGCTCTCCGGTCGATGCCTTGCGACCAGCCGGCCCCAGCGCCTGTTTCGTCATGGACAGCAAGATGGACCGTCTCGCGTGGCGACGCCACAAGCGGCCCCGGACCCTGCCGCTCTTGACGCGGGGGTGCCGCTTCGGCAGTCGTCCGGCGGGGCGGATGCGCCAAACAGGCAGGGCTTGCGGCGGGATTCCCGGCTCCGGCGGGTCCGGAACGTGCATCTGCAGACGGGACCCGCCTTCGGACGGAACGGGTCGGCGTCTTTGGAGTTCCATATTTCGATGGTCCGGCAGGTCCGGCAAATGCAGCGCGCCTCCGGGCGCGCGAGGCGAAATAGAGACTACGCGAGTATGAGCGAACAGAACGGACGCAGCGAGGGAACGGACGCACCCGCCCCGGCGGAGGGTGTCGTCACGCTCGAACCGGAGGAGACGGCCGGCGGCAGTCCCGAGGCGCAGGTCGCCAAGCATTTGCGACTGCCGGTTCTGCCGCTCCGCGGCACGGTCGTATTCCCCGCCGTCGCGGCGCCGATCGCCGCCGGCCGTGACAAGACGATCAAGGCGATCGACGAGGCGATCGCGGGCGACAAGCTCCTCTTCGCCGCCGCCCAGCTCGACGCCACTGTCGAGAAGCCCGATCCCGATGAGCTGTATCGCATCGGCACGGTGTGCCGCATCGCCCAGATGCAGAAGGTGCCGGGCGGCGTACAGATGGTCATTCAGGGCGACACGCGCGCCGCCGCGCTCGAGTACGTGGAGCGTGACGGATACCTGGAGGTCGTCGCGCGCGAGATGGACGACATGGATCCGCTCGACGCGGAGGAGCGGGCCTTCGCGGCGCTCTACAAGGAAGTACATGAGCGCGCCGCCGAGGTCAGCCGTCTCCGGGGGGTACCGAAGGAGATCGTCGACCACCTGCTCGGCGGCGTGTCGACGCCCGGAGAACTGGCCGATCTCGTCGCCTTCTACACAGAACTCGAGGTGGAGCAGAAGCAGGAACTCCTCGAGACCCTCTCCGTTGAAGCGCGACTGAGGTCGCTCCTCGTCCACCTGCAGAAGCAGATCGGGCTGCTCGAGGCGCAGGAGGAGATCCGCGAGCAGGTGCAGGAGGAGTTGGGGGAACGGCAGCGCGAGATTTTCCTGCGGGAGCAGATGAAGGCGATCCAGAAGGAACTGGGCGAGGACATCGACTCCCAGGAGGCGAACGACCTCCGAGAACGCATCGCGGCCCTCGAGTTGCCCGCCGAGGCGCGCCAGGAGGTCGACCGCGAGCTCCGCCGTCTGGAGCGCCTCCCGCGCGAATCCGCCGAAGCCCAGGTCGTGCGGACGTATCTGGAGATCGTCGCCGACCTTCCCTGGTCGGAGACGACCGAGGAGCAACTCGACATCGCGCACGCCGAGGAGATCCTCGAGCGAGATCACTACGGGCTTCGCGATGTGAAGGAGCGGGTCCTGGATTTCCTGGCGGTGCGGAAGCTACAGGGCCAGCTGCCCCCCCCCGAAGCGCCCGCAGCGGACGCCGAAGCGGAGGATGGCGAGGACGCCGCGGCATCCGGCGCCGGCGCCGATGGCCCCGCGGAGGACGCGGAAAGAACCGACGCGGAAGAGACCGACGCGGAAGAGACCGACGCGGAAGAGACCGGCGCAGGAGCGACGGAGGCAGGAGCGACGGAGGCGGAAGAAATCCGGGGATATGAGGACGACCGTGCGGGGGAGACGCTGCTCTTCGTCGGACCGCCGGGCGTGGGCAAGACGTCCATCGCCCGTTCCATCGCCGATGCGATGGGCCGCAAGTACGTCCGTGTGTCGCTCGGTGGCGCACGGGACGAGGCCGATATCCGGGGACACCGGCGGACGTACGTGGGCGCCATGGCGGGCCGCATCATCGAGGGGCTCAAGCGGGCGGGGACGAAGAACCCCGTCTTCCTGCTCGACGAGATCGACAAGCTCGGCGTCTCGTTCCAGGGCGACCCGTCGGCCGCCCTCATGGAGGTCCTCGATCCGGCGCAAAACGCCGCCTTCGCGGATCACTACCTCGGCGTGCCGTTCGACCTTTCGGAGGTCCTGTTCATCGCGACGGCGAACCTCTTCCAGCAGATCCCCGGGCCGCTGCGCGACCGGATGGAGGCGATCGAGTTCCGAGGCTACACGGAAGCCGAGAAGCTCGAGATCGCCAAGCGCTTCCTCCTCCCGCGGCAGAAGCGGCGCAACGGCCTGCTGCCGGAGCAGCTGGAGGTGGAAGACGACGCCGTCCGAACGATCATCACGCGCTACACGCACGAAGCCGGGGTCCGCAACCTGGAGCGGGAACTCGGCTCCGTGTGCCGGAAGTCGGCGCGCAGGATCGCGACCGGAGCGTCGGAGGTGGCCATCGACGCGGACGACCTGCGGGAGCTGCTCGGGCAGCCGAAGGTGTATGCCCAGAAGAAGATGGACGGCGATGCGGTCGGCGTGGCGACCGGGATGTTCTACACCCCCGTGGGGGGCGACATCATGCTCGTGGAGACGAGGGTCCTGAAGGGCAAGGAGGGGCTCCTCCTGACCGGACAGCTCGGCGATGTCATGAAGGAGAGCGCCCAGGCGGCGCTCACCTTCGCGCGCAGCCATGCCGGCGACCTGCGGTTGAGCAAGGAACGCCTGCGGGACCACGAGATCCACATCCACGTTCCCGCCGGCGCGATCCCCAAGGAGGGGCCGTCCGCCGGAATCGCCATGGCGGTGGCGCTCGTGAGCGCCCTGGGCGACCACCCGGTGCGCCACGACGTCGCCATGACCGGCGAGATCACCCTCGCCGGACGCGTGCTCCCGATCGGGGGCGTGAAGGAAAAGGTGCTCGGCGCCGCCCGCGCCGGGATCAACGAGATCATCCTCCCCGCGGTCAACGAGGGCGACCTCGAGGACCTCCCGGACCAGGTGTGCGACCAGATCGAGTTTCGCCTCGTCGAGACGCTTGACGAGGCGCTCGCCGTGGCGCTTGCCAACGGGTCGTTGGAGGCGGGGGCGCTCGCCTTCTCGGAGGATGGCCGCGACGGCTGAAGCTGACGACCGAAACGCCTCAGGCTGGCGGCGGCGCTTCCGGCAGGGCGAGGTAGCTGAGCAGGTCCTCAAACGCGTCGAGCATGATGTGCGGTCGCTCGATGGCCAGTTCGCGCTCCGAGAACGGACCCCACAGCGCGGCGACCGTCGTGACGCCGGCCGCGTGCCCGGCGCGCATGTCCCACACCGAGTCGCCCACGTAGGCCGCGGTCTCCGGCGACGCGTCCAGCCGCTCGAGCGCCAGGCGAACCGGGGCCGGATCGGGCTTGTGCGGTACGGGCTCATCCGACGTCACGATCACGTCGAACAGGGACTCGTCGAGCGCGCAGGCCGCCAGACTCCGGGCCGTTCCGGCGCTCGCCTTGCTGGTCACGACCCCGATGCGGACCCCGCGCGTTCGCAACTCGACGAGCGTCTCGGAGACGCGCGGGAAGGAACGGATCAGGCGCTCGTGTTCCCGAAAGTTGTGCTCCAGATAGGTCTCGACCATGGCCTGCACTTCCTCGGCGGTGTCGACCAGGTATCCGAACTGGGCCCGCAACGGCTGACCCAGCGTGCGCAGCCACACGTCTTCGGGAGGGGGCTCCTCGAAGTGGGCGTCCATCGTGTGCCGCCACGATTCGAGGATGAGGTCGGCCGAGTCGACCAGCGTGCCATCGAGGTCGAAGAGGATCGTGCACAGGGGGCCGTGGTTCGACATGGCAGCGAGGGTGCTCTCCGGCGGGCGTAGCGTCAAGCCCTCGTGACCCCGATTATCGGGCCATGGACGAGACCAGGGAGATCCGGCGGATCGCGATCAACACCGGTGGAGGAGACGCGCCGGGGCTCAACGCGGTCATCCGCGCCATCGTGCTGAGCGCGGTCAACCGCGGCTGGGAGGTCGTAGGGATCGAGCACGGGTATGGCGGACTGTTGCCGGACGACACAGGCGAAGTGATTCCGCTCGGTGGCGACGCCGTGCGCGGGATCACGCACCGGGGCGGGACGATTCTGGGGACGACGAACCGATCCAACCCGTTCGCGTGGCCGGCACGGTTGCCGGACGGCACGATCGAGGAACGAGACCGGTCGGGCGAGATCATCGAGAGCGCGCGCCGGCATGGGATCGACGCGCTGATCGCCATCGGGGGCGACGGCAGCCTTCACATCGCGCTCAAGCTCTTCGAACGGGGGCTTCCCGTGGTCGGCGTCCCGAAGACGATCGACAACGACCTCCACGGGACGAGCCTGACGTTCGGCTTCCTGACCGCCGTTGAGACGGCCACCGATGCGATCGGCAAACTCCATTCGACGGCGGAGAGCCATCGCCGGGTCATGGTCGTGGAGATGATGGGACGGCATGCCGGGTGGATCGCGCTCTACAGCGGACTGGCTGGCACGGCTGACGTGATCCTCATCCCGGAGATCCCCTACCAGATCGAGAAAGTCTGCGACAAGATCCGGCAGCGGGACGCCGCGGGACGTGACTTCAGCATCGTCTGCGTCGCCGAGGGCGCCATGCCGGTCGACGGCGCGGCGATGCTCAAGACCGTGCATGGCGGCACCGGCGATCAGACTCGGCTCGGCGGCCTGGGCGACCTGGTCGCGCGAGAGATCTCGAGCCGGACGGGGAAGGAGACGCGGTCGATCGTGCTCGGCCACCTGCAGCGCGGCGGCGCGCCGATCTCCTACGACCGCGTCATGTCGCTGCGCTTCGGCGCCGCCGCGGTTCGTTGCGTGGCCCGCGGCGAGTTCGGGACCATGGTCGGGCTCGACCCGCCCACGGTGAAGGCGATCCCGCTCGCGGAGGCACTCGCCAACCACAAGTCGGTGCCTGTCGACGGAGATATCGTGGCCACCGCGCGGGACCTCGGGGTCAGCTTCGGCGACTGACCCCGGGTCCGGCGGCTGAGGACAGCCTCGGCCGTGACGCTAGCCGGTGGCGGCGGCGTGGCGGGCGGCCACGTCGGCCCAGTCCACCACGTCCCAGAAGGCCGCGAGATAGTCCGGCCGACGGTTCTGGTAGTTCAGGTAGTACGCGTGCTCCCAGACATCGACGCCGAGAATCGGCGTATCGCCCTGCATCAGCGGACTGTCCTGGTTCGCGGTGGAATACACGCTGAGAGCCCCCCCGCCGCCGACCACGAGCCACGCCCAACCGCTGCCGAAGCGGGTGGCTCCCGCCTTCTGGAACGTCGCCTTGAAGTCATCGAAGGAACCGCACGCGGCGTCGATGGCGGCGGCAAGGCCGCCTGACGGACTCCCGCCGCCGTTCGCGGACATCGAGGTCCAGAACATCGAGTGGTTCGCGTGGCCGCCGCCGTGGTTCCGCACGGCCCCGCGGATGGCTTCGGGCACGTTGTCGATGCCGCGGAGCAGATCCTCGACCGAAAGGCTCGCGAGGTCGTCGTGACCGTCGAGCGCGGCGTTGAGCATGTTCACGTACACCTGATGATGCTTGCCGTGATGGATCTCCATCGTGCGCGCGTCGATCGTCGGCTCAAGCGCGTCGTGGGCGTACGGCAGATCGGGCAAGGCGTGCATCCTACCTCCTCGGAATCAGAGCCCCCGGACGGGGGCGGTCGCGACGAATGTCGGGTGTTCAGACGGCTTCGCCAAGGTATGCGAGGGGTGGGGAGCGTGACCAGCCGTGCCCCGATGAGGCGCGGGGCGTGACCTCACTCGCGGCCGTCTCGTCTTCCCCGTGTCCAATCGCAGCAGACCGGGAGACGTTCGAGACGGGCGGAACGAGACATGGAATCGCATGGACGGTCACGTGAACGGCGGAATCCTGAATGGTCCGCAGGGAGACGGGTCGCGCGCGCCGTGAGGTGTCGGGCCTTCGCGGCGGGGCTGCTCGCTCTGCTGGCGGCGGCGTGCGCGGACAACCGGGGCGTCATCGGCCCCGCGCCGCCTCTCGACATCCCGTTCGATCCTCGGGCGACGGCGAACTCGATCTACTCGCTGCGCTTCGCGGCGGACAACGCGATCGTCGTGCAGGTGCGGACGATCTCGGAGGCCCTCGGCCTCTCCGACCCGGCGGCGACCCGGGTCGCGCATTCCCGGGCGCGGGGCACGAAGAGCCGGCTGAGGCTGTTGCGCACTCTCGCGCCGGGATCGCTCGAGCGCGCCGTGACGAACGTCGCTGCGGCGCGTGCGCGAGGCGCGAAAGTCCCGCTCTTCCCGATCAACTATCTCGGCAAGGAGTTCATCTTCGACGCCGGAATCGACGCCTACGTCGAGGTCGGGGAGGGCGGTCCGGAGAACGGCGTCCGTTTCGAGCTCTACGTGGTGGATCTGTCGTCCGGATTGCCGGCGCTCCCGCTGCGACCATTCGGGTTCGTGGATCTCACGGACGAGAGCGACGCGGTGTCCACGCGGCTGCGGGTTCAGGCCTTCGACACGAGCGGCGGGCGCGCCGCGCGGGTCGCCGACTACCTGGTGGATGGCGCGTTCGCGACGGGGCGGCGCGGCGTCTCCGTGAGCCTGTTGTCGGAGGGGTTCGTGGAGGACGAGAACGGTCGCTTCGACTTCGAACTCGAGGAGTTACTGGAGTCGGACGACGCGGCGGGCGTCACCCGGGTCACGTCGCAGCACCGGGTGCTCTCCGCCGAAGACACGGACGTGCGGCTGAGCGTCGAGGGAGACCTGACGTTCGACGGATCGCATGCGGATCTCGGCTTTCGCATGGATATCGATGGTGCGGCGGGGCTGACGCTCGTGGACCTGAGGGTGGTCGACGGGTCGCAGGACGGCGAGATCCGGCATGGCCGCCGCCGGGAAGCACGGGTGGAAGGGACCGTGGACGCGCCCGTCTTCGTCGATCTTGCGGGGCGGGGGTTCACGAGCTCCGAACTCGCCGCCCTCGACGAGATCCTGTTCGGCATCGACGATGTCCTCGTGTTCGCCGGCGAGGCCTACGTCCCCCTGGCCGACCTCTTCGCCTACTGAACCGGCCGCCTTCGGTCAGGCGGCGGCGATCTCGTTGAGGGCGCGGCGCACGAGGACGGGGACCATGGCGCGCCGCCACTCCAGGTCGACGGTAATGTTCGTGAGCGGGTGACACTGGCGGAACGCCTGCTCGGCCACGGCTTCGATCACGCCCGGGCCGAGGCGGTTCCCCATCGCGGCCTCTTCGACCTTGCCCACATGGCGCGGATACGCGCCCATCGCCGAGACCACGAGGCGGAAGTCGGACACGCGCCCCTCGTCATCGCGCCCGACACGAACGGCGAGATTCGCGAGCGGGAAGTCGATCGCCTGGCGCGGACGAAGCTTCTGGAAGGCGATCCGCGTTCCGTCGGGCGGCCGCGGGATTCGGATCGCGACGAGGAGTTCGCTCCGGCCGATCGAACGGTTCCAGATCCCGTCCGACGTGAAGAACCTGCGGATCGGCACCTCGCGCTTCCCGTCCGGACCGGCCACTTCGAGTACGGCGTCGAGCACGGAGAGGACGGGCGGGGTATCCGCGGAGTGTGCCGCGACGCAGCGCGTGCCCCCCTTCACCACGTGACAGACATCGCCGTCCTTCTTCAGGCAGTAGCCGAGCGCCTTCCGCCAGAACTTCGTCTGGTTGTAGTACGCGCAGCGGGTATCGAGACAGACGTTGCCGCCGATCGTGCCGACACGCCGGAGTTGCGGGCCCGAGACGAGTTCCGCGGCCCGCGCCAGACTCGGGACGGCAGTGAGGATTTCGGGATGCGTCGCGACGGACGTCAGCGTTTCGGCCGCCCCGATGCGGATCTCCGCGGGCGAGGAGGTGATGCCGCGCATCTCCCTTACCCGGCTGAGGGCGACGAGGTGGCCCGGGGTGAAGAGACCGTGCTTCATGTTGGGCACGAGGTCGGTGCCTCCGGCGATGGGCATCGCGTCATCGCCGTGGGCGGAGAGCAGCGACAGCGCCTCGTCGAGCGCGGCCGGCATGTGATATTCGTAGGGATGCAGCCTGAGCATGGCAGGCAAGGTATCCTGTGGGCGGGATGGCGCCCAAACGGAGGAGAGGTTGGATCCTGATTCGCTGAGGGACTTTGCGGCGGAACTCGCCGAGGCGTCGGGCCGGGCGATCGCGGGCATGTTCCGGCACCCCGACCTGGCCGTCGAGTCCAAGGAGGACGACTCGCCGGTGACCGTGGCGGACCGTTACGCCGAAGCGCTGCTGCGGGAGCGGATTCTGGATCGCTTCCCCGACCACGGGATCGTAGGAGAGGAACTCGGGACGAAGGATGAGGATGCCGAGTACGTCTGGGTACTCGACCCCATCGACGGGACGATCTCCTTCGTGGCCGGGGTTCCCTTGTTCGGTACGCTCATCGGGCTGTTGCACGAGGGAGAGCCGGTGCTCGGGGTGATCCACCAGCCGATCACGCGTGAACTAGCGATCGGCACGGCATCGGGCACGACCGTCAACGGCGAGGTGGTCCGGGTGCGCGAGGATCGTTCGTTGGCGGAGGCGATGCTCCTCACGACGGATCCGGGTGCGGTCGGCGAACACCAGGATCTGGCCGGTTTCGAGACGCTGTGCTCGCGCGCGGCGCGATATCGGGGCTGGGGGGACTGCTACGGCTACCTTATGGTCGCGTCGGGGCGGGCCGACATCATGCTCGATCCGATCATGCACCCGTGGGACATCGCGGCGCTCGTCCCGGTGGTTCGCGGAGCGGGCGGCGTGATCACCACCTGGGAGGGAGCCGATCCGATCGGGGGGGCCTCGACGGTCGCGGCGGCACCGGGGCTCCATCGGGAAGTGATGGAGATATTGAACGGGACTGGAGCACGATGAAGCGAAGGAAACGATTCACGGCGTCGGGGACGACCGCGCTCGCAGTCGGCCTGGCGGCGTGCGGCGGGCCCGGCTCGATCGTGATCGACAACGCAAACATCATCGACGGCACGGGGGCCGTGTGGCCGAACGGACGGCTCGTCGTGGTCGACGGCCTCGTGACCTGCGTGGGCGCGGAAGCCGACTGCGCGGGGCCTTCGGGCGTGGACATGCTCGACGCCGATGGCTTCTGGGTGGTGCCGGGGCTGATCGACGTCGAGGACGCCCTGGAAGAGCGGAGCGACGAGCAGGCGGCCTACATGGCCTTCCTGCTCGGCGTCACGACGGCGGGCGTACGGGAGGCGCCGCCAGGGCCCGAGGGGGAGCCGCGGCCGCCGGCGGGGAGTGACGATCCGCGCATCCCGGCGCCGCGACTTGCGACCCCGGTCGAGGCCGCGGAGCGTCCGTTCGGCATCTTCGGCGATGCGCTCGCCGCCACCATCCCGCTCGACAGCGGGCCGGCCGCACGCGGGGAGCGAGAGCTCCGGGTGTTCGCGCGGTCGAGGTGGGTTCTGGCCGACCGGGAGGCGCTGTTGGACTCGGCGCGCGCCATGGGCGCCAGGGGTCTCATGTTCGCGCCGCGCCTGCTCGAGCAGGAGCGCTGGGCGGCGCCCTATCGACTCCCGCACGGGATGAACCGCCTCCTCGAACATCCGATGATCACGGAGCGGATTCAGGATCGTCTCCTCCCGGGCCGCGAGCCCGAGGAGGCCGAGCAACTCGGCGCGGCGCTCGAGGTCCTGCGGGCGTTCGTACGCGAGTTCCACGCGGCGGGCGGCTCCGTGTCGACCGCCACGGCCGGGGCGCTCGCGCCCGGGCTCGCCCTGCACGAGGAGATGGACGCGCTCGCCGCGGCCGGGCTGTCGCCGGAGGATGCCCTCTACGCCGCGACGCGAGAGGCGGCCCGGGCCCTGGGTCTCGAGAGGTCGAGGGGGACGCTCGAGGCGGGCAAGCTCGGCGACTTCCTGATCCTCGAGAGCGACCCGCGCGTCGACATCTCGCTCACCCAGACCGTCTCGCGCGTGGGCAAGGGCGGGGTACTGTACGATCCGCCCACGCTCTTCGATGCCCTGCTCGACAACGCGGGGAGCCGCGTGTCGGACAACCCGCTACGGATGCTCGTGGGCGGCGGCGCGTTACTTCTGACGTTGCTCCTCTTCTGGCGCGGAGTGCGGCGGCACCGCCGTTCGCTGGGTCCCCGCCTCAGGCTCTGATTTCGGCCAGCACGGCCGAGTCTCGACGAAGGCCTGCCAGGCCGCCCTCAAACGGGGCTCGGCGGACCGCGCCCACCCGGCCTGCCAGTCGTTGACGAGCGACGCTCCCGCAGCAGCCTCCGGATCGCCCGTGGCCACCTCGCGCGAGACTCTCCGTGCGACCGCCGCATCATTCATGTGACCGAGATCGTCCTGCAGTCCGGAGAGGCGTTTCAGGTAGTCACGGGTCGCCGGACCCGGAAACAGCGTCCGGGAATAGTCGCACGCATAGCGCAGTTTCTTGAGGTCGATCCGCACCCGGTGGCGCTGCGCTTCGGTGAGTCGGCCGAAGTCCCGTGCCGACCTCATCAGGGTTCGGTGCCTCCGGGCAAGCCCGCGCGTCGCCATCGGAGCGAGGGACGCGTCCCGGCCCTTCACGACAAGCCCCCCGGACTCCGCCACGCTCAGCAGGTCCAGCACGAGACAGTTGAACCGAGGGCCGCCGATCAGGCGACCTACGTCCTCATAGGCCGCCGCCCTTCGATTCTCGGCCGCTTCCCGTAGCCGGCTCAGGGAGGCTCCGTCCGGGTTCTCCTCGATGACGGGGGGTAGCGTCTCCAGCAGAAACACGTCGAGGTCGCGCGCGGCGCCCAGCCGCTTGAGCGCCCGCCTCGCCTCCCTGTCCAGCGCCGCCGCGCGGGACCCCAGATGGTCCTTGAAGAAGAGGAGGGCCGAGCGCAGCCGACGCAAGGCAACGCGCAGTTGATGCACACCCTCGGCGTCGGACTTCTCCATGATGGGGGCGAGATTCCCCATCACCTGCACGGAGGTCACCCGGCCCACCCTGGCCAGCGCCCGGTCGATCGTGTCGGACGGGTCGAGGTTCGGCCTCGCGGCCCGCACGGCCGGCGCGAACGTCCCCAGCAGGAGATCCGTGCCTCGGGCTGCCTTCGAGCGTGTACCGATCGCGAGACGTCGGTCACGCACGATCCTGCGGACACCGGCCAGCATGTCGGTCACCGGGCCGCTCAGCAGTTCAAACTCCAGTTCGGCCACGGGCTCGTGCCGGTCCCCGGCCACAATCCGGCCGGTATCCAGCGACGCCTCGACCACAGCGTCGCCGATCCCGATCTCCTTCATCCGGCGTTCGATCTCGGTGAAGAACGTGGGCTCGAGGGCATCGGGATCCGCGAGTCCCAGCGCGGCGCGCGGAGCCTGTCGCGGGAGCAGGTCCAGATCGGGCGGACATCCTTCGTCGAGGGGCGCTTCCATGCGTGAGTTCCACTCGCCGCGGGAGAGCCCGTCGCCGCAATCCTGCTTCAGCGTCAACTCCTGGCGACCGTTCCGGTCGCGCACCCGGAGCGCGAAACCACGACGCCTGAGATGACCCGCCGTTGTGTCGTAGTAGGTGCTCAGCAGCTTCCGGCGGTCGAGGCGGCTCTCGTCGAGGTCGGCGAATGCCGCGGACAACGCGGCCGGACTACCGGTGAGCTTGACCTCGACTTCGATCGCACCAGCCACGCGGACTCCTCAACCGACCGCCGCACACGCCTCCTCGAGGAGGGCGGCCACGCGGCCGAGCGCCTCCTCGAGTTCCGCGGCCGGGTTCCCGAAGCCGACACGCAGGTAGCGGTCCATGCCGAAGTGGTCTCCGGGCACGACGAGAACGCTCTTCTCGGCCCGCAGACGCTCGGCCAGCTCCGTGGAGTTGATGTCGAGGTCATAGCGGACGTAGCAGATCGCCCCGGCGTCCGGCGCCCGGTACGAGAACATGTCTCCGCGCTCGTCCAGCCAGCCGGTGATCGCGGGGAGGTTGGCCCGGATGATCCCGCGGGTCCTCTCCAGCAACCGGGGCCGCATCTCGCGACTCAGTACACGCCGCGCCACCACATCCGACAGCGTGGCCGGCGTGATTGTGGTGTAGTCCTTGTGACCCCATAACTCCTCGTGCAGGTGGGCCGGCGCCACGATCCAGCCGAGCCGCAGCCCCGGCAGCCCGTAGGCCTTCGAGAGGGATTGGGTCACGATCACCCTGTCGTACCGGCCCCAGAAGCTCGGGGTCTCCGCGCCCGCGACTTCCGCTCCGACGTATACCTCATCGGAGAGAATCCACGCCCCGACCGCCTCCGCCGCGGCCACGATCTCGTCCATGGCCGAGGAGGTGAGCACGGCGCCCGTCGGGTTGTTGGGGTTGGTGACGACCACGAGACGCGTCCCCGGAGTGATGGCCTCGGCGGCGCTCCCCGGTTCGGGCTGCCAACCGAGGTCTTCCTCGAGCTTCCACGAGACGACGTTCGCACCCAGCCCGCGCGCCAGGCCCGGCGTCTGGCCATACGTCGGCTCCAGTGCCACGACCCGGTCGCCCGCGGAAAGCAGACTCCAGAGCACCACGTAGTTCGCCTCGGCCCCGCCCATCGTGGCGAGGATGTTGTCCGGATGCGCCCCTTCATAGAGCGCCGTGATCGCGGATTTGAGGGCATCCGACCCGTCGCTCTGGCCGTACTCCAGGCGCACATTGCCGGGGTCCAGGCCGATCAAGTCGAGAAGTTCCGAGAGGGTGGGCGGATGCACGCCGCTCTCCGAGATGTTGTAGTCGACGCGATGCTCGAACGTCGACTGCCACCGCTCCATGGCGAAGGGCGGGACGCGCATGCCTATCTCCTCGGTCGCTTGAACTCGCTCGTCGCGGGCAGGCTTCATCTACCCTTGAACCCACGGCTACGCCACCCTGACGGAACGAGCCGGCGGCGGTCCAATCGGTGGCCACCGCGTCGCGCGGGCATCGGCCTCGGGTTACCATCGCCGGCGCAGGAGCCCCGTTGCCTTCACCCACTTCCAGCCTGGGAGATGCCGGGAGATGACGCCGGACGCGTTGTTCGCGCTGCTCGACTATCACTATTGGGCTCGAGATCGGTTGCTCGATGCGGTGGAGCGAATCACGCTGGAGCAGTTCCGTGAGGATCTGGCGAACAGCTTCCCGTCCATCCGCGACACACTCGTCCACCTCGTATCGGCCGAATGGGCCTGGTGCCAGCGCTGGCAGGGCGAGTCGCCGCGTCAGCCGCTGGGCCTGACGGGGCTGGGGACGCTGGAAGACATCCGCACCCGCTGGATGCGGGAGGAGCGGCGAGTGCGGCGGTTTGTTGGCGGGCTCGGCCCCGACGGTATCAATGGCGTGTTCCGGTACACGCTGCTCGACGGAGCCGCCGGAAGCTCCGTCTACTGGCAGTCTTTGCAGCACGTCGTCAACCATGCCTCGTACCACAGAGGCCAGGTGGTGACGATGTTGCGACAGCTCGGTGCAAAGGCTCCCGAGAGTCAGGATCTGGCCGCGTTCCACCGTCGCTGAGGTAACAGTCTGGTCACGACGGTTTGCCCGACTCCGAAATCGGCCTAGGGTTGCCGCGGACATTACCGTTGTGCGACATCCAGCCACGGTCGGTACCCGGCCGGAACGGCGCTCAGCCAGGGGTTGATGCTCTTGTTCGAGACCATCGCTCTCCTTCTCATTATTGCGCTCGCAACCTTCGATCTCTGGGTCGGGGTGGCGAACGACGCGGTGAACTTCCTGAATTCGGCGTTCGGGTCCCGGGTCGCGCGCCGGCGCGTCATCGTCATCATCGCCGCGGCGGGGATCCTGTTCGGCGCCCTCACGTCGAGCGGCCTCATGGAAGTGGCGCGGCGCGGAGTGTTCGATCCAAGCCACTTCGTCGACGCGCAGGGGGCGATCATCCTGACTTCGATCCTCGCGCTCTACCTGGGCGTGATGGCGGCGGACGTTCTTCTCCTCGACTTCTTCAACACGTTTGGACTTCCCACGAGCACGACGGTGTCGATCGTGTCCGAACTGGTGGGGGCATCGATCGCGGTGGCGTTCTGGACCAACGGCGGAGGCATCGGTGGGGCGCTGGGCGTCATCAACAGCGGGCCGGTGCTCGGCATCTACTCGGCCATCTCCCTCTCCGTCGTCACCGCGTTCGTGGGCGCGGCGGTGGTGATGTTTCTGGTGCGCGTCGTGTACGGGCACGACCTGGGGGCGAGCTTTCCGCGCTGGGGTTGGCTCTGGACGGGAATCGCGTTCGCTGCCATGGCCTACTTCGTGCTGTTCAAGGGACTCCAGGGCGCGGCGATCCTCGACGACGAGACGATGTCGATGCTCCGCGACCGGATCGTTTTGATCCTGGGCGGGGTGTTCGCGCTGGCGGGCGGCCTGGCGGTGGTTTGGCGGCGCCACCCCGCGAAGGTCATCGGGGCGATCGTGCTGACCGGCACGGGAGCGCTGTCGATCGCGTTCGCCGGGAACGACCTCGTGAACTTCATCGGCCCCTCCGTCGCGGCCTTCCAGGCGGTGCTCGTCGAGGGCGTGGACCTCTCCGGCCGCGTGGGCACCCCGCCATGGGCGCTGCTGCTGGCCGGCGCGATCATGGCCACGGCGCTCGCGCAGTCGCGGAAGGCGCGGCGCGTAACGGACACGGAGATTCGGCTCGCGGCGCAGGGCCACACGCGACAGCGCTTCGGGACGAGCCGGCTCGGCTCGACGCTCGTCTCCGCCGGGTACTCCTGTCTGGGGGCGGCGCGGCGCGTGACGCCGGGCGGCATCCGGGCGCGGATCGAGGGCCGTACCGCGCCGCCGCCGCTCGACCCCGCGGCGCCTCCCTACGATCTGCTACGGGCCAGCGTGAACCTGACGGTCGCGGCGCTACTGATCTCGATCGGCACCGCCAACCGGCTGCCGCTGTCGACGACCTACATCACGTTCATGGCCGCGATGGGGGCCTCGCTGGGCGACCGGACCTGGCGCGCCGCGGACGCGGAGCAGCGCGTCACAGGCATCCTGGTCGTGCTGGGCGGCTGGCTCCTCACCGGGCTCATCGCGGCGGCCGGAGCTTTCGTGATGGCCTCGCTGATCGTCCTCACCGGCACGGCCGGGCTACCGATCGTCGCCGTCCTCGTCGCCGTCGGCGTGTGGCGCCTCGGGCGCATCCGCCAGCCGGAACCGGAACACGGCTGACCCGTCAGCTCCGCACCGGAGCTTACGGGCCGGGTCAGCCCCTGCGGGCATCCAGGGTCATCTCGTCCTCATCCATCGTCCCCCACAGGACCATCGAGCCGGCGAACGCGATGAGCGACGGGTAGAAGAGGACCTGCGATCCCTCGAGGACCCAGCCCCACGGATCGAGGATCGACTTCCACACGGCGAGCGCCGTGATGAGCAGGACGACGAACATCACCGGATACACACGCTTCCTCCACAGACCGAGCACCACGAGCAGACCGAGGAGCGCTTCCAGCCCGCCCAGCGCGTTCTGCACGACGGCCTGCGTGCCGAGCCCGAGGTAGAAGCTCTCGGCCACCCGCTGGCCGTGCTCCACGTTCACGATCTTGTCGAGCCCCCACATCACCAGCAGCCACCCCGTGCTCACTCTCAGCAGCAACAGACCCCAGCGTTTCATGTCGGCCTCCTGATCAGGTCTCGGGGATGCTCCCCTCTCCTGAGTGTGGGTCACCGTCGCTGCACGCGTCAATCGGGTCGGGTGTTTTGTGGCGGGGGAGGCTGACAACTAATGTTCGTCACGAGTGGTCGGCGGAACGAACGGGGCGCGCACCTGGAGGAACGAAGGACGATGGTCGTCGGTTTGCGAGGCAGGACAGCGGAGGCACGAATTCGCCGGGAGCGCGGTCCGGCGCCGGCGATCGCCGTGCTCCTGGCTGTGGCTGCGGGGTCGGTCTTCCCGACACCGGGATCGGCGCAGATTCCTCAGCAGGGGGTGTTTGACCTCGAGAAGGGCGACATCTCGGTCGCCCTCGACCGCACCGCCTACCTCGCGGGCGAACCGGCGGAACTCGCGGTGCGCCTCGTCATCGAGGACGGCTGGCACGCGAACAGCAACCAGCCGACCTACGACTACCTGATCGCGACCGCGGTCGATCTGGAGTTGCCGCCGGACTGGCCGCCCGCGCGCGCGGTCGGATATCCCCCCGGCGAGATGAAGACGTTCAGCTTCGCGCCCACCGCGATCTCGGTGTACGAGGGCGAAGTTTTCGTCCGGGCCTCCGTCCCGACGCCGGCCGGCGCGTCGCCGGGCACCTACCCCATCCGCGCGAACGTCACCTACCAGGCGTGTGACGATAAAATGTGTCTCGCGCCGGTCACGACGCCGGCCACGGTGGGGCTCACCGTGGGCACGGGCGGTCAGGCCGCGAACCCGGAGTTCTTCGCGGCGGATGCCGGGGACGGGACGGCCGCCGCCGGGCAAGCGGCGGGCTCGGGACGGGGGTTCCTCTGGTTCGTGCTCCTCGGTTTCGTGGGCGGCCTGATCCTCAACGCCATGCCGTGCGTCCTTCCCATCCTGTCGCTGAAGGTGTTCGGGCTCGTGAAGAGTGCGGAGGGCGGGCGGCGGGCCGTCACGGCGGGCGGCCTCGCCACGGCGGCCGGGATCATCCTCTCGTTCCTGTTGCTCGCGGCGGCGGCGATCGTGGCGCGCTCAGCGGGTGTCGCCGTGGGCTGGGGCATCCAGTTCCAGGAACCGCTCTTCGTCGGCGCTCTCGCCGTGGTGATGCTCTTCTTCACCCTCAACATGTGGGGGCTGTTCGAGATCCCCCTTCCCGCCTCGCTGGCGAAGGTGGGCTCGACGGGCCCGTCCGAGGGCCTCGCGGGACACCTGGCCACGGGGTTCTTCGCGACGCTGATGGCGACGCCGTGCTCGGCCCCCTTCCTCGGCACGGCGCTGGGCTTCGCGCTCACGCAAGACTCCGGCACGACGGCGGCGATGTTCGGCGCGATCGGGACGGGCATGGCCTCACCCTATCTGCTGCTGGCGGCCTTCCCCGCCGCCGGCCGCGTGCTGCCGAAGCCGGGGGCGTGGATGGCGACGTTCAAGGTCGTGATGGGCTTCCTGCTCGCGGCGACGCTGGTGTGGCTGCTCTTCGTGCTTTCGGGCCTCGTGCCGGCGGCGCGCGTGGCGTTCTTCGAGGTCGGGCTGCTAGCGGTCGCGCTCGCGGTGTGGCTCGGGAGCCGGCGGGGTCGGGGAGGACCGGCGCGCCGGGTCGCCGGTCTCGCGGCGGCCGCCCTCGCCGTGCTCGCCGTCACGACGGTGGCGCAGGGTCGCGGCGAGGCCGGGTCACCGGCACTCGGCGTCGCGCCGGAGGACAGGCTGATCGCGTGGGAGCCGTTCGACCGCGACCGGGCCGAGGAGTTGTCCGCCGCGGGCAGCTACGTGTTCGTCGACGTGACGGCGGACTGGTGCTTCACCTGCAAGGTCAACGAGGCGCTCTTCCTCGAGACCGAAGAGGTGGCGGGCGCGTTCGAGGAGCACGACGTGATCGCCATGCGCGCCGACTGGACGCGCCGCGACGAGTCGATCGGCCGGTACCTGGCCGACTTCGGCCGCTACGGCATCCCCTTCTACGTGCTTTATCGGCCCGGACGCGGGCCCCACGTCTTCTCCGAGCTGATCTCGAAGTCCGCGATCCTCGACATGCTCGGCGACTAGCCGTTCCCTGTAGCCGGGCGCCGTGCACGCCCGCCGCTACCGGACGGAGAGGCGATCCAGGAACGGGGCCACCTCCAGCAGCACGATGTCGTTGCGCGCCCGGAGTTCCCGCAGGAACGGCCCCTTGTGGCCGGCACCGTACGTCAGCAGGAAGCGGACGCCCTCGCCCCGGTGACGGTCGAGGGCGCGCTCGATGTTCCCCCAGTGCGAGGCGTTGATCGCCTCCCAGCCGCCAGGGCCCAGATCCGCGTCGAACAGGCGGGCGTATACCCGCATCCGGATATCGTACGCTTCATCGTAGGCGTCGGTGTGAATCCAGCGCGGGTCGTCGGCGGCACCTGCCGCGAGGGCCTCGGCCGAAGCCTCGGCCACGGTTTGATATTCCGCCCACCGATCGGCGCGGGCCGGATCCCGAGCGTAGGCGTCGAGATAGGCGGCCCGGAAGTCCGACATCGGTTCGGTCCACCCGGCCGTGGGGATGACCTCGAAGTCCAGCTCGCGGGAGAGCGGGAAGAGTCCGTCCATGTACTCGGGGAAGCGGCGGACTCGGGGCTCCTCCACCGTCCCGGAAGCCTGGAACTCGGCCCACGCCCGGTCCCATCGGTTGGGAGGGATCTCCGTCAGCCAGTAGTCCGGATCGATCTCCCGGACCAGGTCCCGGACCACCTCGAGACTGAAGGTCTCGCTCGTCTCGTGACCCCCGTGGATCATCCCCAGGACGACGACTTCGTTCGGCACCACCTCCGTGGCGGCCGGCGATTCGGGGGCCCGCGCGGTCGCGACCAGTTCGACCAGCGTGCCCGAGATTTCGTTCGCGACGAACACGCGCTCACCGTCCGGATGCGCGCGGAGGACGATCGGCTGCTCGCCCACCTCGATTCGTTGCACGACCTCCCGCGCTTCGAGGTCCACGATCGAGACCGTGCTGCCGCCGGCGTTGTTGACCAGCGCGTAGCGGCCCTCCCCCGGGACGACGACCGAGAAGGGGCGCGGGCCGAGGCCGTCCGTGACCCGGCCGGTGATTTCGAAGGAAGCCGTGTTGATGAACGCCACCTCGTCGGAGCCGCCGCAGGCGACGATGTAGGTCACCTGATCGGGCGTGAGCGCCCCACCGGGCGGCCCCGGACAGATGTCGACCTCGGCGCCCGTCTCGCCATTCAACAGATCGATGACGGAGACGGTGCCCGCGTCGAGGTTCGGCACGAAGGCGTACGAGCCGTCCCACATGACATCCGCCGGGTAGGGCCGGTCGCCCGTGGTGTGGAACGATCGCGGCACTCCCTGGCGGGTGTCGACGACCCACAGCCGGTCCGAGAACTCGGTCGTGATCCAGCTCTCTCCGCGAACCGTGCCGGGCGCGAACAGCGACGGACCCGCCCCGACGCCCCACACGGCGTCGGGGACGAACCGCCCCGCGGCGTCGAGCATGATGAGGGTCGAATCCCGGAACTGGCTCACGAGCCAGCCGCCCTCGACGCGGATGAGGTCGAGCGGCGTCGTGCCCGCCTCCCAGTGGGCGATGACGGCCGCCGCCGGATCGGTGGCCGACAGGGCCGCGAGGTCGACGACCGCGATCCGGCCCTCGCCGCTCAGGGCCACCCAGGCGGTGTCGCCATCGGGACTGAAGCGAATGCCGTGTGGCGCCGCCCCCACCTCGATCGTCGCCCCGACCCGGTAAGGTCCGTCGGCGTCCGGCGAAACTTCGCCCGGAGTCCCGCAGCCGGATCCCGCGGCCGCCAGCGAGACGACCGCGCCGAGAGCCCGGAAGTTAGCGGTCAAACGCCGTCCGCTGCCCGCGTGTGGCGTCCCCATGCGGCGGATCAGCCCCCGGCCTGCTGAAGCTCCGCCGCGACCTCCTCGGAGGCCCGCCAGATCCGCAGCGTATTGCCGCCCCAGAGCTGGCGGATCTCGTCCTCCGAATAGCCCCGCCGCACGAGTTCGAGCGTCACGTTGAAGGTCTCGGAAGCATCTCTCCAGCCGTCGATCCCCCCACCGCCGTCGAAGTCCGAACTGATCCCGACGTGGTCGATCCCGATCAGGTTGACGGCGTGGTCGATGTGGTCGACGAAGTCCGCGACGTTCGCGTCCGGGTGCCGGGACCGGATATCGGCCATCCCCTCGCTGAAGGCTTCCCGCTGGTCGTCGGTCATCTGTGAGAAGCTCGTGAAGCCGATCGACTCACGGAGCGCCGTGACCGCGGCCTGCCGTTCCTCGGAGGGCGACTTCACGAACCCGCCCAGCGCCACGGCCTGCATTACGCCGCCGTTCTCGCGCAGCGCCATGAGCTGCTCGTCGTCCATGTTCCGCGGGTGGGCGTTCACCGCGTAGGCCCCGGAGTGCGAGGCGATGACGGGCGAGGCGGACAGCTGCATGGCCTCGAGGCTCGCCGCCTTCGAGATGTGGGACACGTCCACCAGGATCCCGAGCCGGTTCATCTCGGCGATCACCTGCTCCCCGAACTCGCTGATGCCGCCGTTCTGCTCGGGCGTGTCGCCGTAGGCGGGGTTCGGCTGCGCGGAGTCGGCGATGTCGTTGTTCCCGTTGTGCGCCAGCGTGATGTAGCGCGCCCCGAGTTCGTGGTACGTCTCGAGGAGCGACAGGTCCGTCCCCATGGCGTAGCCGTTCTCGATCCCGATCGCGGCCACGAGCCTGCCCTCGGCGTGGATCCGCTCCGCGTCGTCCGCCGTGTACGCGAGGCCGATGAGGTCCGGATACATCTCTTCCGTCATGCGGTGGATCGCCTCGAACTTCGTCATCGCACCCTGCTTCGCGCGTTCGTAGTTCTCCGGCGTGCGCTCCGTCTGGCCCACGTAGACGACGAAGAACCCGACGTCGAGCCCGCCGGCCCGCATCTTCTCGAGGTTCACCTGGCGGTCCGCGTTCAGCGGATCCACCTCGGGCGTGGCGAAGTTGAACGGGATGTCGTCGTGCGTGTCGATCGTGAACACGCTCTCGTGGATCTCGCGCGCGCGCCGCTCGAGTTCGGCAGGGTCCATGGACATCTCTTCCCCCGCGTCCGTCTCCGAAGACGCGGGTTCGTCCGTCGGCCCGCCGCAGCCGGCGACGAGAGCAAGGGTCAGGACGGGCAGGAGGACGTGGTGCGAGCTTGCGGGCTGTCTCATCTTCAACTCCCTGTACGGTCGGAATTCGATCCGGATCAAGCTCGGCCTGGTCCTGGTGAGGCGCAACGAGTGATCGGCATGAACGTGTGGAGGGTGCGTCGTGGTTCGCGTGGATCCCGGGTAGAGGATCGGCGGCGCGGGGTCGCGGCCTGTGTGCTGGGATCGGCAATCATGGGGTCGGCTGTGCTCGGTTGCGGAGATGTGACCGGCCCCGAACTCCCTCCTTCCGGCCAGATCGTCTTCACCTCGATTCGCGAGAGATACCTGCGCCTCTGGGTGATGAACGTCGACGGGACGCGACAGAGGCCCCTCACGATTGAAGGGGAGACGAACCTCGAACCCAGCTGGACGCCGGACGGATCGGGCATCGTGTTCACGAGCTGGCGCGACGGGAACCCCGACATCTACCTGATGAACGCGGACGGATCGAACCCGCGGCCGGTGACGCGGGACTCCGCCAACGACCGATCGGGACGGCTGTCGCCGGACGGGAGTCGCGTGGTGTTCGTGTCCGAGCGGACGGGCGATCCCGATATCTGGGTGATCGACGTGGACGGATCGAACCCGGTCAACCTCACCCGCAACCCCTCCTCATTCGATGTCGACCCGGAGTGGTCGCCCGACGGAACCCGGATCGTGTTCGCCTCGGACCGCAGAGACGGGGAGACGTTCTCGCTGTGGACGATGGCCGCCGATGGCACGGGGCTCCAGCGGCTTCCCGTGGAGGGCGGGGCGCGGTCTCCGGCCTGGTCGCCGGACGGAGCGAGGATCGTCTTCACCTCGTTCCGGGATATCGGGGACGCGGAGGTCTATGTGATGAGGGCGGACGGAAGCGGCCAGACAAACCTCTCGCGCATCGCGGGAGTGGACGAACTGCCGCGCTGGTCGCCCGACGGGCAGTATGTGCTGTTCTCGACCAAGCGCGATGGAAACCCCGAGATCTACGCGATGAAGGCCGACGGATCGGACCCGGTCAACATCACCCGATACGAGGGCTGGGATGCCATGTCCGCGTGGAGGCCCTAGTGTCCGGGTGGCGTCACAGTCCGCGCCGCAGTTTGCAGCACCGTTCGCATCAGAGTAACCCTGGCGGGATCAGACCAGTCATGCGTATTCGCGACGTTGCTTCGGCTCTCGTGTTCGCCCTCGTTGTCGTGACCGCCGCCGGATGCGGGACCGCGGACGCGGAGAGCCTGCGAAAGCCGTCACGGCAGGAGGCAGCGATGAGTGCTCCCGCGTCCATGGCGGGACGGTCGACGGTGTACGCGCCGAACGGGATGGTCGCGACGAGCCAGCCCATGGCGTCGAGCGTCGCGTTGGGCGTGCTGAAGGGTGGAGGCAACGCCTTCGACGCGGCGGTCGCCGCCTCCGCCGTGCTGTCGCTCGTCGAGCCGCACATGACGGGGCTGGGCGGCGACCTGTGGGCGCTCTTCTGGTCGGCGGAAGAAGGCCGGCTGGTGGGCCTCGACGCCACCGGCCGGGCCGGGACGAACATGACCCCGGAGCGGATCCGCGCCGACGGCTACGACCGGGTGCCGGGCTCGGGGCCGGGCGCTGTCACCGTGCCGGGCGCGATCGCCGGCTGGGGCGCGCTGAACGAGACCTACGGGAGTCGGCCGCTGGCGGAACTCGTGGCCCCCGCCATCGCGCTCGCCGAGGAGGGGTTCCCGGTCACGCCGATCATCGCTCGCCAGTGGCGGGAACAGCTGCGCAAGCTCCAGGCGGACCCCGGAGCCGCGGCCACGTACCTGATCGAGGGCGAGCGGGCACCCGAAGCGGGCGAGTGGTTCCGGAACCCCGACTTTGCGCGGTCTCTGCGCATGATCGCCGCGGAAGGCCCATCTGCCATGTACGGCGGCGCGCTGGGCACGCGGGTGGCCGAGGGGCTGGCGGAACTCGGCGGGTACCTGACGCCGGCCGACATGGCGGCGATGGAGGTGCGGTGGATCGAACCGCTGTCGGTCGACTACAAGGGCTGGACGCTCTGGGAGCTTCCTCCCGCGGGCCAGGGCGTCGCGGCGCTGCAGATGGTCGGGCTGCTCGAACCGTTCGACCTCGCCGGCATGGGCCACAACTCGCCGGAGTACCTTCACCACCTCATCGAGGCCAAGAAGGTCGCCTTCGCCGACCTGGCCCGGCACGTGGCCGATGCCGACCACATGGAGATCGACCCGCGTGAACTGATCAAGCCCGATTACCTCGCGGCGCGGAGAGCACTCATCAACCCGGCGCTGGCCGCCGAGCGGATCGAGCCCGGCGAGTTCGCGACCGCCACCGAGACGATCTACCTGTCGGTCGCGGACCAGTACGGGAACATGGTCTCGTTCATCCACTCCATCTACGGCGCCTTCGGCTCGGGCGTGGTCGTCCCGGGGACGGGCTTCGTGCTCCAGAACCGCGGCGCCGGCTTCACGCTCGAGGACGGGCATCCGAACCAGGTGGCGCCGGGCAAGCGGCCTTTCCACACGCTCATCCCGGGGTTCGTGACCCGGGACGGGGAACCGCTGATGGCGTTCGGGGTCATGGGCGGCTCGATGCAGCCGCAGGGGCACACGCAGGTCGTCCTCAACATGATCGAGTTCGGGATGGACCCGCAGCAGGCGATCGATGCGGCGCGTTTCCGGCACATGGGCGGCCTGCGGGTCGCGGTCGAAAGGCTGACCGACGGACTCGAAGCCGGCATGGGCGCGCTCGGCCACGAACTCGTCGACTGGGAGAGCGCCTCGTTCGGCGGGGGTCAGCTCGTCATGAAGCTCGAGCGCGGCTACGCCGGAGCGTCAGACCCGCGCAAGGACGGCCTCGCCATCGGCCACTGAGGCCAGCAGGCCTTGGCAAGACCCCCGGCTGCTCAGGATCCCTTGGCAGCCCGGAGGGGCGTCACGGACAGCGGGCGTTCTCTCTCGACATCAAGATCGTAGCCCGTCTGGAGATTGAGCCAGAACCTCGCCGACGTCCCGAAATAGACCGAGAGCCGCAGCGCCGTATTCGCGGTGATCGCGCGCCTACCGTGCACGATCTGGTTGATCCGGCCAGGAGCTACGCCGATGTCCGTGGCCAGACGGTACTGGCTGATCTCCAGCGGCTCGAGAAACTCTTCCAGCAGCACCTTCCCGGGGTGTACAGACGCCCGTTTCGCGGGCATTGAACCCGAGTATCCCGTCATGGTGTCACTTCCTCGGTCCCAGAAACCGGTCTCCATCATAATGGATCATGTGATCTGGCGCGTCGGACAGCCAGACTTCCGTCTCCCAGGAGATTCCTTTGAGGTGCTTCTGGAACTCCTTGAAGTCAGGAAATGCGCTTACATAGACGATACCCGCGGGACAAGCTGCCAACATCTCCTCAAGCTCAACAACGCGCTTCGGCGACACGGGACCGTGTGAGGTCACGGCCTCCACCAGGAACAGCCAATTCCGCTCCGCATCGTAGATCACGACGTCCGGAAGTTTGTCGTGATCATTGATAGGGATGCCGAGCCGTTGCAACGCGACGCCATTGACGAACAGATCCTTCTTTGCCGTATCGCCCAGGTACAGCAGTTCGGCACCAGGCGCGAAGCGTGGTGCAAATTGCTCGACGATCGCCTTCTGTAACTCGTTGTGCCTCCCCGGAGAGAGTCGTAGTTCATTCCCGTCGCCAACCGTGACCGGAATCATCGCCCGATCCCGGTGTCTCGCATAGCGCTCCGCGAGGGATCCTTGCTCGCGGAGGAAGGTCGTGCGGACGCTCGGCCACCCTTCGCCGCCGTATGCCTGTACGACTGTCAGCGCCGCCTTCGTGATCGCGTAGTGTGCACGCGGGCTATTCGTGGGCAGATCCGGTTCAAACGGGTTGTAGTCGGCAATCCCGCCCTGTATGAATTGATGAAGCACTTGGCGCCGGAAAGTCTCTCGGGTGTTGGGTGCGTACTCGATACCGTAGTGCTCCTTGACGTGGCTCATGATACTCTTGGTCACGGTGCATCCTGTCCGGTTCGCGACCGACCAGAGGTCGTTGGGCTTCAGACCGCACAATGCCAGCAACGTGAGTCCAGACATTCTGTTCGTCTGCGCCGACGGCATACCGAGGGCTTCGAGGATCTCCTGAGCTTCCTCAATCGTTGCCAAGGGCCCTGTCCCCTTCGTCCACCGGTGCCTGCAGAAGAGTAGCGACGAGTGCTTCCAAGCCGCTCGTTCGACTCGGAAGGCGTCTTGCCCGCTTGCCAAGAGCCCGGATTGTTTCACGTGATGGAAGTGGCATGGCCCGAATCTCCGTAGCACTCACCTGTGTGTTTCCGTTCATGGCTCTGAAGTAAGTATCGAGCAACTGGCTATTGAAGAGAGCCGCCAACCCCCATGTTTCGTCTGACGACAGAACTCCGCCGGGTCGATGAATGTAATTCAGGTGATTCTCGAACCCGACGGCCGGGACTGCGAGATCGTCCGCAAGGTAAGGAGCTGCCGTCAACCTTCGAGGCTCTTCTTTTGCGCTGAATCGCCGCAAGAGAACGTAGTTCCCATTTGGGAGGAGCAAGGATCCCGCGCCAGATTGTGCGATGTATTCCGGCTTGTGGCGGTTCAGTGGCCAAGTAGTCCGCATCGCCCGCACGTGGTTCATCCAGAGTAGGGGTACGTGGGTTGCGGGCACGGAACCGTTCCTTCGGATGAGCGATCTCGCACGGAATGGGACGACGCGGCCCGTGGAGATGTTGAGCCCCAAGCGTTGAAGGTTGTTCGGCCATGAATCCACGAGCGCAATAATCTCATCGACCTTCTTGTCCGGTGACAACCGCAAGATCCGGTCCCGGGAGGTGATGTCGAGAATCTTGTTGGCGGGAACGGTGCGCTGGTCCGCATGGCTGAGATCGTCCACTCCAGCACTTGCGGAAACGGCGATGGAAAAGGCTGCGCGGCTCCGGTGCCAACCGGACTCGCGAAGACCTGCGAAGATCACGCTTTCCTGCAACACTTCATCGCGTCTGAAGGCGGCGCGTCGCGATTCGAACAGATGGATTTCGGCTGGTCGAACCTGGTCGAAGAAAACGCTCCGGAAGCGCTGGAAGTACGGACCTGACGCGAAGCTGCGAGGGACGATGAATACGAAGCTGCCACCGTCGCGTAGAAGCGTCGCGCTCACGGCCATGAAGAGCGCATAAATGTTCGGCTGACCATGAACTACAGAGGATGCAGCGACAGCGCGCGGGTCGGTCTTGCTGATTTTGAAGTAAGGCGGATTGGAAATTACGATGTCAAAATCCGGGTCTCGCGGGCTGGCCGTGAAGAGGTCGTTGTCTGCGCCCAAACCCTCAGCGTTGGCGAGAACGAAGTCGACCGCCTCGACGCGAACCGCCACCTTGAGATCGCATGACTCGAGGACCCAATCAACCAAGTAGGTCAAGACCGCTTGCAGGGGCGCGATAAGGTCCTCGTCGATTTCGAAGGCGACGACTTCAACGTGCTCCAGAAGCGGATCGCGAGAAACAAGGAATTCGATTGCAGAGCAGCAAAGGACCCCGGCCCCAGCAGCTGGATCCAAGACGCGAACCCGACTGGTTCTCGGAGCAATCTTGCCGGCCATGAAGTCGGCGACCGGCACCGGCGTCAGGTAGAGCCCGTGGTCCTTCCTGTGCCGAGCCGATTTGCGCGAGACGTACCACTCACCGACTCGGTCTGCGTATAAGGCAGGTCGCTCTCCCGCTTTGGGCAGCGGCATGCCCACCACATCGGATTCGCGGCTGCCAGCTTCGATCCGCCTTGTACTTTCCTGCTGAACCGTCATCCCCGCCTCGCCTCTACCCTACCTCCCAACTCAACCGCTTCCAACTTCGAGTTGGAGATCATCGGACCGTCAACTTCCACACCGTACTCGACGAAGGTCGAACAGGGCAAACCGACATATTCCAGCCGTCAGCCGCCGGGGGGGCGGCGGCCGGGGGTCCAGGGGGCGCCGGCGGCCTCGAGCGCTGCCTCGGCCCGCATGAAGTCGCCCGACATGAAGCCCTCGAACTCCGCCAGCCACGCGCCGAAATCCGTCTCGCCGATCTCCAGGTTGCGGCGGTGCGTCGCCGTCGGCGTCTGGCGCGTGTCCCAGTGGCCTCCGATCACCCGTCCCACGCGGTTCGAGATCGAGGGTACGGTGGATTCGTTCAGGCGCTGCCGGGCCGGGTCGCCGAAGATCCGGATCGCGTACCCCTGTAGCCGGCTGTCGAGCGCGTCGAGGTCGCCGAACAGGGCCAGCGGAGCGGCGGGCGCCTCGAGGAGCGCGGCCCGCATGTGACGGAGCCGGTCCCGGGCGCGGCCCAGTTCCTCACCCGCGGACGAAATGCGGCGCATCAGCTCCGAGGCCTCGCTCTGGAAGGCGACGACAGCCCCGAAGTCGGTGCCCGCCTCCGCCGTAGGCACCGCTCTCACCGCGAAGGTCTGCGCCAATCCAACCTCCCTCGCGCCCTCGGCCGTGACGACGACGAGTTGCGCGGAGTAGTCGCCGGGGGCTGTGAGATGGCCCTGGGGCGGCCCCACCCAGGGCGGCGTGAAGCCGGGTACGGTGAGATCGATGGGATCCGGCGCCGGGGCCCTCAGGTCCCAACTCACGCGGTGTAGCCCCTGGCTCGCGGGGCCCGTAACCCAGCGCACGGTGCGGCCGACCGCGTCGGCGATCGCAACCAGCGCCCGCGGCCCGCTCTCCGTCGCCTCCGCGTTGAGCACGTCGTAGCCGGGGAAGGGCACGTCGCCGCCGGCCGCGCGCACCTCTCCCTCGGCGTCGCGGCGGGCCTCGCCAGTCGTCGTCAGCGTCTCCGGCAGGTAGTACGTCAGCGTGGCGCCGAAGTCCGGGTTGGGCGCGGTGTAGTCGTCCGTCCCCAGCGTCGGCTTCCCGCGCGCCTGCATGGGCACGGACGGGATGTACCACCAGGCGTCGCGGACCGGAAACAGCGCCCCTCCCTCCGCCGCGGCCATGGCGGTCGTCGCGCCGCCGGCCAGTTCGCGCAGCGGCGTGTAGTCGTCGAGCACGTAGAAGCCGCGGCCGAAGGTCGCTCCGACCACATCGTTGTCCCGGCGCTGGATCTCGAGATCCCGGTGGGAGATCGTGGGGCCGGGGAGCATGTGCCAGTTGGCGCCTCCGTTCACGCTCACGTACATGCCGAACTCCGCTCCGAGGAAGAGGAGGTTCGGGCTCAGGTGGTCCTGCTCGATCGCCCACGCGGTCGTCCCGGCGGGCAGATCTCCTGAGATCGAGCGCCACGTCAGGCCCCGGTCGTTGCTCTCGAATACAAGCGGTCGGAAGTCACCCTCCTTGTGGTTGTCCGCGACGGCGAACACGGTGGCCGGGTCGTGCTGCGAGGCCTCCACGTCGTTGATGAACGCCCGCTCCGGGACGCCCGGCAGTTCCGCGGCTCGCCGCCAGGTGGCGCCCGCGTCCTCCGTGACGTGGATGAGCCCGTCGTCGCTTCCGGTGTAGATCACGCCCTCGGCGACCGGGGATTCCGAAATCCCGGTGAGGGTGGCGTACTTCGACATGGCGCCGTTGTCGATCAGGTCATCGACGCTCCACACGCGGCCCATGAACTGCAGTTCGTAGCGGTTCACGTCCGTCGTCAGGTCGCCGCTGATCGCGGTCCACGAGTTCCCGCGGTCGTCGCTTCGCCACACGCGCTGCGAGCCGTGGTAGATGCGGTCGGCGTCGTGGGGGCTGATGAGGATCGGCGCGTCCCAATTGAAGCGCTCGGGCGGATCGCCGGGCGCGGGCTGCGGCTGGATGTCGAGCGCCTCCTCGCTCATCCGGTCGTAGCGGTAGAGGTTCCCCTGCTGCGTCTGCAGGTAGAGGATGTCAGGATCCCTCGGGTCGATCTGCACCGCGTACCCGTCCGCTCCCATCGGCGCGTACCAGTCGCGGTTGCGGATGCCCTCCACGTTCATGGTGCGGGCGGGTCCCCACAGCGTGCCGAGGTCCTGCGCGCCGCCGAGCACGTTGTAGAACGGCTCCGCCGTATCCAGCGCCAGCTTGTAGAACTGCGAGATGGGCAGGTTCGGGAAGTGCCGGAAGGTGCGACCGTCGTCAAAGGTCTCGTACAGCCCGGCGTCCGTGCCGACGATCAGGTGCTGCCCGTCCTCCGGGTCGATCCACAGGGCGTGGTTGTCGCTGTGTTTGTCGTTCGCCGTCTCCAGGTTGCCGAAGGTCGCGCCCCCGTCCCGCGTGACCTGGATGAACACGTCCATCTGGTACACGATGTCGGC
The DNA here is from genome assembly GCF_965216145.1 of Candidatus Palauibacter sp. Lineage (GTDB taxonomy): Bacteria > Gemmatimonadota > Gemmatimonadetes > Palauibacterales > Palauibacteraceae > Palauibacter. Next base: position 1,534,612 of record NZ_OZ244149.1, on the reverse strand, counting down.
GTCGTGCGGCGAGGCCTCGATCTCCTGGTAGTAGTGAGGGCCGGTGCCTCCGGAGATGTAGGAGTTCCGCTTCTCCCAGCCCTCCCCCTTGTCGAGGGACCGGTAGAAGCCGCGCTCATCGTCTCCCGCCTCCATGGTCGCGTACACGACCTCGGGATTCGCGGGGGTGACGGCGAGTCCGATCTTGCCCACGTCCCCCGCCGGGAGTCCCGCCGAGATCCGGCGCCAGTTCTCGCCGCCGTCGGTGGACTTGTAGATGCCCGAGTTGGGCCCGCCGGCGAGGTGCCCCCAGATCTTCCGCCGCCGCTCGTAGGCCGCCGCGTAGACAACATTTGGATCACCCGGTGCGAACTCGATGTCGGTGACGCCGGTGTTCTCGTCGATCCCGAGCACGAGCGCCCACGAGTCGCCGCCGTCGGTGGACCGGTAGACGCCGCGGTCGCCGCCCGGAGCCCACAGCGACCCCTCCGCCGCGACCAGCACGACGCGGCTGTCGCGCGGGTCGACGAGGATCTTCCCGATGTGCTGGGAGTTCGGGAGCCCGACGTTCTCCCACGTCTCCCCGCCGTTGCGGCTGCGGTAGACACCGTCCCCCCAACCGACGTGGCGGCCGCTGACGTTCTCTCCCGACCCCACCCAGATGACGTCCGGGTTGTTGGGATCGATCGCGACGTCGCCGATCGAGTACACGGGCTGGTCCTCGAACACGGGATCCCAGGTCACGCCCGCGTTGGTCGTCTTCCACAGCCCCCCGGAGCCGGCCGCGACGTACCAGGTGCTGCTCCGGTGCGGGTGCACGGCGATGTCCGCGATTCGGCCGCCCATTACCGCAGGCCCGATCTCGCGTAGCGGAAGGCCGGCGACGACCTCCGTCGCCAGCGACTGATCGACCTCCTGGGCCCGAACCTCCGGCGTCAAAGGGGGCAGAACTCCGGGACCCCCCATCACGACGCCCAGGACGACCACCAACCATGCGCGCGACCGACGGCGCCTCGACAAATCCCTCATCTCGATACTCTCCTTCGTACCTTGTCCTCGCGTTCCAGCGGAGACCCCGCTCGACACGCTATCCCGAGAAACACGTGCCAGACAGACCGCCACCGGAACTAGGCCCGGCGGGGGGCGCTAACGGTCGGCGCGCCGCCTTCGGCGGGGGGACCGGGAACGCCAGGCCGCGGCCAACGCCCGGTCGAATGTCATAAGGTCGTCGGGCTCACGCCGGATGCAGCAGGCGAGGTGGACGAGATCGCGCGCTTCAAGTTCCGGATGCGCGGCGACTATGTCTCGGGCCATTTCCACGTCACCACGGTCGACGGGCCAGACTTCGGACACGGTCGCGTCCACAAGATCGAACGCCGCGCAAAGTCGGCCTCGCTCGTCCCTGCTCACGTACACATGGAGGAGTTCCTGAAGAACTTCGGCAGACGTCACGAGCAGCGTATCCCGCTCCCTCGACCGGCTGAAGAAGGCCCGAGCCTCCTCCCGCCGGGGATGGTCCGTGCCGACGAAGTACATGAAGATGTTGGCATCAATGAAGATCAAAGGAGGCCCAGCTTCCTGGCGGAACTGAGCTTCCCCTCGGCGATCAAGCGCTTGGTTTCGGACCAGTCCGGCTCTCGGGCTCCGGGAGGGTGGCGGGCGTCGCACTCCGCGGCGAACGCCTCGAGTTCTTCGACGGTGAACAGGCGTGGGCGCGTGGCGGCAAGTTTCTCGTCGGCCGCATCCCGTAGCCATTGCCCGAGGGACTTCCCCTCACGCTCCGCCTCGGCCTGATAGCGGATCTTGGCGCTTTCCTTGACGACGAAGTGAATCCGCGACATGCGTCCTCTCTGGTTGTGCAATCTGGTTGTGCAAGCACAACTTAGTGATGCATACCGATGGCATCAACCGCCAAGCGGCGGCGCCGAAGGCGGGGGCCGGCGGTGGTGCGTCGCCTGCTCGAACGCGTAGCCGAAGCGCAGGAGCATCGCTTCCGTGAAGGGGCGGCCCAGGAACTCGAGGCCCACCGGCAGGCCATCCGCGGTGAACCCGGCGGGGACGGTGAGCGCCGGGAACCCCGTCAGGGGACTCAGCGAGCGGTTGTCTCCCAGCGCGTAGCGGTCGGCCGGGGCGGGGTTCGTCTCGACGTCCTCGGCGATCAGGTCGGGCGGATGGTCGAAGGTGGCGTAGACGAGGGCGTCGAGGTCGTGCTCCGCCATGGTTGCGATGACGTCCTGCCGAACGCGCTCGCGGGCGAGCAGGTACTCGAGATAGCCGGGGTCGCGCGTCGTCTTCCCGAGGAGATCGGCCATGGCGCGGGCCCGCCACGGATTGACGCGGCCGCTCAGCAGGATCGAGGCGAGCGTCTGGTACGGGGCGTCAGGGAGGTCGGCCAGATAGGCGTCCGTCGCCTCCTCCGTCTCGTAGGAGTTGAGGGCGAAGACGGCGGCCACGCCCTCGATCCCGGGGACAGCGACATCCATCACCTCGGCCCCCAGCTCGCTCAGCGCGCCGATCGCCGCCTGGATTCGGGCGCGCACCTGCTGGAACCCTTCCGATGCCGGATCCACGGACTGGTCCATCGGATCGCGGATGATCCCGAGCCGGGCGCCGGCCAGAGCGTCGGCCGCCAGCCCATCGGTATACGAGTCCGGAACCTCTCCCACGGAGTACGCGGTCACCGGGTCGTTGGGATCGTAGCCGGCGATGACGTCGAGCAGGATGGCGGCGTCCATCACCGTGCGGGTCATGGGGCCCATCGTGTCGGTGGTGGGGTTGGCGGGCATCATCCCGAAGCGGCTCACGAGCGGGAGAGTGGGACGGAGACCGACGAGCGAGACCACGGCCGCCGGTCCGCGGATGGAGCCGCCGGTGTCCTCGCCGATGCCGATCATGCCGAAGTTGGCGGCCACACCGCTGCCGGTGCCGCCGGAGGAACCGCTCGGGTTGCGCAGCGGATCGTACGCGTTGCGGATGATCCCGAACCCCGAGCCGACGTAGCGCGAGGCGAACTCGCCCATGTTCGTCTTCGCGATGATGAGGGCGCCCGCATCCTCCATCCGGGTCACTGTGGTCGCGTCCCGCCCCGACACGTAGCCCGCGAAGAGCGCGGACCCGAAAGTCGTGGGCATGTCGCGGGTCTCGACCTGGTCCTTGAGCAGGACGGGGATGCAGTGCAGTGGTCCGGTGAGGCCGCCGGTCGCGAAGGCGTCGTCGAGGCCCCGCGCCTCCGGCAGGGCCTCCGGGTTGACGATCGCGATCGCGTTGAGTCGTGGCCCCTGTTTGTCGTAGGCGTCGATCCGGGCCAGGTAGCTCTGGACGAGTCCCTCGCAGGTGAGGTCACCCGATTGGAAGGCCGCGTGGACCTCCGCGATCGTCACCTCCTCGACCGCGAAGCTCTGCGCCTGCAGCGGGAGGCCGATCGTCGCGAACGCCAGGGCGAACGAGAGGGGGAAGCTGATTCCAACCGAAATCCGGGCAGACATGGCAGTACCTGTTTGGAGGAACTTGAATTGGGCAGCCGTTGATGAAGCTACGCAGTATGAACTTTAGTGAGACGTGATCCGACCGGAAGGGCGCAATCCCACACTTGATCGCAGCCAGTGTGAATGCATAATATGACGTGGAATGCATGCATAGTATGACAGCACCCTGGAGACCATGTGAAGACGTTGACGGTACGAGGCGTGCCAGCCGAGTTGGGGCGCGCGTTGAACGAAGAGAAACGGCGACGCGGGACATCCCTTAACCAGACGGTGCTGGACCTTCTCAAGCAGAGTCTGGGGATCGGGATCCCTCGGTCCAACGGACTGGGACGCTTCGCCGGGGGCTGGACCGACGCGGAATTCCGGGAATTCGAGGCTGCGATCCGCGACTTCGGGAAGATCGACCCGGAGATGTGGGAGTGAGCCGCTACTGCCTGGACACCTCGGCCTACAGCCGCCTGCGGAGGGGTAGCGAACGAATCGCGAACATCCTGGACCGGGCCATCTGGGTGGGCGTACCGGCCGTCACGCTCGGGGAACTCCGGTTCGGTTTCCTTGGTGGCGCTCACAGAACCCGCAACGAGACGGAGTTGTCGGACTTCCTCGCGGCGTCACCGGTCGAGGTGGTGCCGGTCGATGACGCCGTTGCCCGCTGTTACGCGGAGATCGTTGCCGATCTGAAGCGGGCGGGGACGCCGATCCCCACGAACGACGCCTGGATTGCGGCCTGCGCGGCTCACACGGGATCCACCGTGCTGACGAGCGACGGACACTTCGAGCAGATCGCCCGGATCGGCACCCTGCTCGTGATTTGAAGCGGTCCAGCCTTCCGTCATCCCGGGATGGCACCGAGGCGCGGTCGGATCGATCGGCGCGGCTGAGTGTATGCGTCTGCGTTCCGACCTTGACCTGTCCCTTCGAAGGAGAAGCGCAGCGACGTGCAAGTCAACCGGAGATTTCGGGCGCGAAGCTCGACGGTGGTGTTCATTCGGGCCCTCCTCGTGCTCGCGGCGGTGCTCGCATTGCCCGGGGGACGGGCGGCAGCCGCCCAGGAGCCGACCGGACCCCCGGCGGCCTTCATCCCGGGGTCGAGCTGCGTGACATCCGTCGCGGATACAGTCGAGGCTCGCCGCGTTCGCGTCCTGCAGGCGGACGGCCTGGACGCCAACAACTACGGGGGAGAGCGCGTCGCCGCGGAGGCGCCCTGGGCGCCCGGGCGGGTTGCCGACCTGACCCCGTATGGAACGGGCTATGCGGTTCTCGATGGTCTCGCCGGCGAACTGGTCCGGGTATCCGGCGACCTGACCACCTGGGACGTCTGGGCCGAGGAAGGGCCCGGACCCGGCGAGTTGACGCAGCCACGGGCCCTCGCGACGTCGGGGCCCGGTTCCAACGAACTGCTGGTTCTACAGGGCGACCCTCCCGCCGTCCATCGTTTCGACGGACGGGGCCGGTTCGTGGACACGTTCCGGCTGAACTCGAACCCGAACGACCTCGGCGTGACTTCTGACGGCCGCGTTTGGCTGGTGCACGACGTATGGGGGTTGCACCTGCGGCCGCGCCGTGGCACGGAGGCGCCGGTGTTGACCAGTACGGACGAGAACGGCCGCCAGACTCGAGAACACTGGTCGGCGACGGCGGACAGCCTCGACGCCGCCCGGTACAACCTGGGCTACGTGCGGGTCCGGGTCGCGACCGGGGGCAGATTCGCGGCCGTCTACTTCCCCACGAGCGGGATCATCGAGCTGTTCGATGACGGGGGTCACGTGCGGACCCTCGAAACCTGCATGCCGGAGGAGCTCGCGGACGCATATCGACGGCAACTGGACGAGACCACGAGCGCCGACATCAGCCCTGGTCGCCCGCCCGTGGCCGAGTACAGCGTGGACTTGCTGACGGACGTCCGTGTCGGGGAGAACGGCGAGGTGTGGGCCTTGGTCGGAGTCCGCACGGAGGACGGCTTCTTCCACATCGACCGCTTCGATGCGTCGGGCCGGAACATCGGATCGATCCTCCTGTCGCTGGACGCCCCCTTCCAACTGCAGGGGATCCGGCTCGGCCTCGATCCCGAACGCGAGGTGGTCGGATTCGACCCGATGGCAGGCCACCTCTTCGTGTACGAACTGTCCGGATCCTGACGGGGATCTTCCGGGTCCCGGAACTCGCGGGACCCCCTTTACCCTTCGACCTCCGTCCCTTCGTTGAGAATGGCCAGGTAAGGCTCGTAGGCGAAGGCTCGATCGCGCGCCCTGCCTGTCATCGCGCGGACGATTCCGAACCGCTCGAGCGCCTTCACCGCGGATGAGACGGTAGGTGCGAGCCGGCTAGCTGGCCGCGCTGCCGCAGAAGCGGATCGCGGCGACGGCGAGGATGCGGGCGGCTTCGACGAGGTCCTGGGCGCGGATGCTCTCGTCGGGGCGGTGTGATCGGCGGACATCGCCGGGGCCGAAGAGCACCGTGGGCACATGGCCCTGGTTGACGAGGAGCCGCATGTCGGCACCGTAGCGCATGCCCCCGAGACGTGCCTCCGTGCCGCCGAGCGTCTGCACGGCGCCGGCCAGAGTGCTCACGACGGGGTCGCTCTCGTCCGTGCGGGCGGCGGCGAACTGCGCCCCGACCCATTCGACCGCGGGCGGGTGGTCGAGTAGCCAGGCGTCACCGTCGGCCGCCTCGGCCACGGCGTCCTCCAGCGCCCGGCGGGCGGCGGCGAGGTCCTCCCCGGGTGCGACGCCGAAGCGGCCCTCCACGACGAGACTCTCCGCCACGGTCGAGGGCCAGATGCCGGCCCGCAGCCGTCCCATCGTGAGGGCGTACGGCAAAGCCTCCGCGCGAAACAGCGGGTCGGCCACGTCGCGGTTCCGGGCCGCTTCCAGGGCACGGAGCCGCTGGAACACCGGGATGAACTTCTCGACCGGGTCCACGCCTTCCTCCCGCAGCGCCCCGTGCGCGGCGAGCCCCGGGACGGTGAGCCGGAAACTGAGCGCGCCGGCCTGCGCGGGTGCGATCACGAACTGCGTCGGCTCGACGACGATGGCGCCGTCCCCCGTGTGGCCCCGCTCGATCGTGGCCAGCATGCCCGAACCACCGTCCTCCTCGCCGATCACGCTCTGGATCTGGAGCGCCCCGTCCAGATCCACGCCCGCATCGCGCAGCGCCTGCGCCGCCTCAAGCGCGCAGCACAGCCCCCCCTTCATGTCCACGACGCCGCGGCCGAACAGGCGCCCGGCATGGCGCGTCAACTCGAAGGGCGGGTGGGTCCAGCGCTCGGTCTCGCCGGCCGGGACGACATCGATGTGGCCGTTCAGGATGAGCGTGCGACCCTCCCCGCGGCCCTCCCCGCGGGGGTCAGTGTGACCCATCGTCCCGACCACGCCGAGTCCCTCGTGCCGATCGACATCCGCCGTGTAGGCGGGGTGGCGGCGCAGCCGCGCGAAATCGATCTCCCATACGTCGGTCTCAAGGCCGATGGCCCGCATCTCTTCGGCCACCCGCTCCTGGGCCGGAGTCTCGCGGTTCGCGACGCTTTCGATCGCGATCAGGTCGCCGAGAAGCCGGAACAGGCGCTCTGCATCGACCGCCTCGGCGGCCCGCCGTTCTTCGGGCGTCATCGCGTCGCGCGTCCTTTCGCTTTAGTGGCTTCCGGTGGTGTCGGGACGTGCGGAGTATGTCACGAGTCAGGCCGTCCCGGCGATCCGGCCGGAGGCGGTCTCGTCCCCGTGTTCCGCAATGGCTACCCTACGGCAATGCCGGCCGCGAGTGGCCAAGCCCTGTCGAAACCATGAGTACGACACAAGGAGCACGACCCATGCGCCTCCGCACATCCCTCGCCATGGCGACGCTGGCCGTGGGACTGCTGCCCGCGATTCCGCTCACCGC